>DATIAJ010000316.1:0-17035 GCA_035458105.1 Nocardioides sp.
TCCGCGGAGTCGCTGCGCGGCCAGGGTGCCCGCGTCATCGTCACCGAGATCGACCCGATCTGCGCGCTGCAGGCCGCGATGGACGGCTACGAGGTCAAGCGCCTCGAGTCGGTCGTCGAGACCGCCGACATCTTCATCACCACGACGGGCAACTTCGACATCATCACCGTCGAGCACTTCCACAAGATGAAGCACCAGGCGATCGTCGGCAACATCGGTCACTTCGACAACGAGATCAACATGGCCGGCCTCGCCAAGATCCCCGGCATCGTCAAGGACGAGATCAAGCCGCAGGTCCACCAGTGGATCTTCCCGTCCGAGGACGGGAAGCCCGGCAAGAAGATCATCGTGCTGTCCGAGGGCCGTCTGCTCAACCTGGGCAACGCCACCGGCCACCCGTCGTTCGTGATGTCGAACTCCTTCACCAACCAGGTGCTGGCGCAGATCGAGCTGTTCGCCAAGGCCGACGACTACGAGCTGGGCGTGCACGTGCTGCCCAAGCACCTCGACGAGGAGGTCGCCCGGTTGCACCTCGACGCCCTCGGCGTCGAGCTGACCGAGCTCACCAAGGAGCAGGCCGCCTACCTCGGCGTCCCGGTCGAGGGCCCGTTCAAGTCCGACCACTACCGCTACTGAGCGGCACCGGCGTTCGGCTGAGGTCGGTCGTGGTGCCCCAATAGACTGGCGCCATGACCGACCTCGCCGAACCCGCACGCGGCAGCGTGCTCGTCGTCGACGACGACGCCTCCTTGGCGGAGATGCTCTCCATCGTGCTTCGCCAGGAGGGGTTCGACAGCCGCATCGTGGGCCGCGGCGACGTCGCGCTCGACGCGTTCCGTGACTACCGGCCCGACCTGGTGCTGCTCGACCTGATGCTGCCCGGCAAGGACGGCATCGACGTCTGCAAGGAGATCCGCGCCGAGTCCGGCGTACCGATCGTGATGCTCACCGCCAAGGGCGACACCGTCGACGTGGTGGTCGGCCTCGAGTCCGGTGCCGACGACTACATCGTCAAGCCGTTCAAGCCCAAGGAGCTCATCGCCCGCGTCCGCGCGCGCGTACGCCGCAACGACGTCACGCAGGACGAGGGACTGACGATCGGCGACGTGTCGATCGACGTTGCCGGCCACTCCGTGACCCGCGGCGACGAGCCGATCAACCTGACCCCGCTCGAGTTCGACCTGCTCGTCTGCCTGGCCCGCAAGCCGTGGCAGGTCTTCACCCGCGAGGTGCTGCTCGAGCAGGTCTGGGGCTACCGGCACAGCGCCGACACCCGGCTGGTCAACGTGCACGTCCAGCGCCTGCGCTCCAAGGTGGAGCACGACCCGGAGAACCCGGAGGTCGTGGTGACGGTGCGCGGCGTGGGCTACAAGGCCGGCAAGTCCTAGGGGTTCACGGGTGAGCATGCGCGACCGGCTCCCACCGGTGATGCGGCACGGGCCCGCCTTCTGGCGGCGCTCGGTGCAGGCGCGCGTCGTGGTCAGCACGGTCCTGCTCTCCGCGGCCGTCGTCGGCATCGTGGGCTGGTTCCTCATCCAGCAGACCCGCGAGGGGCTGCTCGACCACCGCGTCGAGGCCGTCGTGCAGGAGGCCGAGGGAGAGACCGAGGCGGCCCGCGCGGACCTGGCCGCGGCGTTCGGTGTCGACGTCGACGAGTCGGCGCAGCAGCAGGCCCTCGTCGAGCCGCTCCAGACGCGCGGCGCGACCGCCGGCTTCGCCGTCGTGCTGTCCCCGCCGATCAGCGAGGGGGTGCGCCTGGCCGACGGCGGTGCGAAGTTCACCGAGGGGCTCGAGCTCTCCAGCGTGCCGGAGTCCATGCAGGCGCGCTTCGACTCGCTGTCCCCGACGGCGTGGACCTACACCGACATCCGGACCACCAGGCCGATCCCGGGCCTGCCCGAGGGGCCCGGCATCGTGGTCGGCAGCCAGGTCCGCCTCCCCGCTGACGACAACACCTACACCCTCTACTACCTCTACCCGCTGGCCGAGCAGCAGGAGACGCTCGCCCTGGTCTCGCGGGCGATGCTCATCGCCGGCGTGCCGCTCCTGCTCCTCGTGGCCGGTCTCACCTGGCTGGTGACCCGGCAGGTGGTGACGCCGATCCGGATGGCCCGTCGGGTGGCCGAGCGTCTCGCCGCCGGGCAGCTGCAGGAGCGGCTCCGCGTCACCGGCGAGGACGACCTGGCGCGCCTGGCCACGTCGTTCAACCAGATGGCCTCCAACCTCCAGAAGCAGATCCGCCAGCTCGAGGAGCTCAGCCGGCTCCAGCGGCGCTTCGTCTCCGACGTCTCCCACGAGCTGCGCACCCCCATCACCACCGTGCGGATGGCCAGCGATGTCATCCACGACGCCAAGCCGTTCCTCGACCCGGTGACCGGCCGCGCCGCCGAGCTGCTGCAGAAGGAGCTCGACCGCTTCGAGACGCTGCTGGCCGACCTGCTCGAAATCAGCCGCTTCGACGCCGGCGCCGCCGTGCTCGAGACCGAGGACGTGGACCTCGTCGACGTGGCCCGTCGCGTGGTCGACATGACCTCGGCGCTCGCTGCCCAGCGCGACACCCGGGTGGTGCTGCACGACCCGGGGACGCCGTGCGTCGCGGAGGCCGACGTACGCCGTGTGGAGCGGATCGTGCGCAACCTCGTCACCAACGCCATCGACCACGCCGAGAGTCGCGACGTCGAGATCTTCGTCGGCGCCGACCTCCAGTCGGCCGCGATCGCGGTGCGCGACCACGGCGTGGGGCTGGGGCCGGGGGAGTCGGCGATGGTCTTCAACCGGTTCTGGCGCGCCGACCCGGCGCGGGCCCGCACCAGCGGCGGCACCGGCCTCGGCCTGTCCATCTCGCTCGAGGACACCCACCTCCACGGCGGCTGGCTGCAGGCGTGGGGCCGTCCGGGCGAGGGTGCCCAGTTCCGGCTGACCCTGCCCCGGCAGCTCGGCACCCAGCTGCGGCACTCGCCGCTGCCCCTGGTGCCGGTCGACGCCCGGGAGACGGCATGAAGCAACAGGTAGCGGCGCGGGTGCTGCGCACCGCGGGTGCAGTCCTGGCGGCGTCCCTCCTCGCCGGGTGCGTGCAGATGCCGACGTCCGGCCCGGTCGAGGAGGTGGAGGGCACCGACGTCACCGAGGACGCGCCCGGCATCTCGTTCGACCCGCGTCCCCCGCAGGCCGGCCAGGCCACCTCCGAGATCGTCGACGGCTTCTTCGAGGCGATGACGGCCACCCCGGTCAGCGCCCGCGTCGCCCGCCAGTTCCTGTCCCGTGAGGCAGCCGAGGCGTGGGTCCCCGAGCAACAGATCATCACCTACTCCGAGCTCGGTGACGTCACCGCCGGCACGTCGGTGCGAGTGCCGCTGAGCGACGTCAACCTCTACGACGCCCGCGGCGCCTGGCAGCGCACCCGCACCGGCACCACCCTGTCGATCGGCCTGGTCAAGGAGGACGGCGAGTGGCGCATCGACGAGGTGCCCGACGCCCTCATCGTCCCGGAGTCGTGGTTCGACGACTGGTACGAACGGGCCTCGCTCTACTACTTCGACCCCACGACCGAGGTGCTCGTCCCCGAGCCGGTGTTCGTGCCGCGCGGCGAGCAGCTCGCCTCGTCCCTGGTGCGCGGCCTGCTCACCACCACGACGGCTGACCTCGGGGACGTCGCCCGCAGCTACTTCCCGCCCGGCACCACCCACGGCCTGTCGGTGCCGATCGTCTCCGGTGTCGCGGAGGTCTCGCTGTCGGGCGACCCCGACGCGGTCGACGAGCTGACGACGGAGCGGATGCTGGCCCAGCTCGTGTGGACGCTGCGGCAGGAACCACGCATCGGTGCCGTCCAGCTCAGCATCGGTGGCCGGACCATCGTCGGCCCGAGCGGCTCTCCCCAGGTCAGCCTCCAGTTCGGCAGCGCCTACGACCCCAACGGCGTACCGGCCAGCACCGATCTCTACGCCCTCGACCGGGGCCGCGTCGTCGCCGGCCGCATGGGCGAGCTCGCGCCCACCCTCGGGCCGCTCGGGCAGGAGGAGCCGGTCGTCGACCTGCGCTCGATCGGCGTCAACCTCGCCGGCGCCCGGGTGGCCGGCGTCACCGCCACCGGATCCGAGCTGGTGGTCGCCCCCACGGAGGCGCCGACGGGCGAGGTCGCCACCGTCGTCTCCGGTGCGGTCGACCTCGCCGCGCCGCACTGGGACTACCGCGACCGGATCTGGGTGCTCGACCGCAACGGCGGGCGCGCCCGGGTGATCCAGGTCGTCGACGGGGAGGCCGGGGAGGTGTCCGTGCCCGGCCTCAGCGGCCGGCGCCTGAGCGAGCTGATCGTCTCGCGCGACGGCAGCCGCCTGGTGGCCGTCGTGCGCAGGGGCTCGACCGACCGGGTGGTCGCCGTCCGGATCCGGCACGACGCCGCAGGCGCGGTCGTCGGCTTCACCGAGCCGCAACCCCTCTCGCTGCCCGCCGAGGTCACCGCCCGCATCCGCGACGTCGCCTGGCGCTCGCCCACGACCGTGTCGGTGCTGCGCGTCATCAGCGACGACCTCGCCCAGGTGCGCACAGTCTCCGTCGACGGGGCGCCGGGTGAGATCTCCACCGGCGGCACGACCAGCCTGCGCGGGCGGATCCGCACGCTGGTGTCCACCCCCGTGGACCTCGTCGAGGTCTACGCCGTGGCGGGTCGCTCCGTCGTCAGCCTGACCCGGCCCGAGCGCGACGTGCCCGACCTGGCCCCGGGCCTGACCTCGCTCACCTACGTCGGCTGATCCACAGGCCGCCAGTGGGCGGTTGTCGTCGTACGACGTCTCCTGCTGGCATTGGGCGCGTGCTCGACGAGGCCCTCGACCTGTTCCTCGGCAGCCGCTGCGTGGGGTGCGACCTGCCCGGCCGGATGCTGTGCCGGACCTGCCGCGGCTCCCTGTCCGGCACGCCGAGCGTGGCCTGGCCGACACCTGTGCCCGAAGGGCTGGCACCGCCGTGGGTCGTGGAGGCGTACGACGGAGCGGTGCGCGCGCTGGTGGTGGGCCACAAGGACCGCGGCCAGTGGGGCCACCGTCGGGTGCTCGGCGACCTGCTCGCCCGGGCCGTCCACGGCGCCGCCGCCGACCTCGACCCGCACGTGCCGCTGCTGCTGGTCCCGGTGCCGTCCCGGCCGGGCGCAGGCCGGCGCCGGGGCTACGAGGCGACCGTGGCACTGACCCGCGTCGCCGCGGCGCGCGTACGCCGGGAGCGTCCCGCAGTGGTCGCGCCGCTGCTCGTCTCGCGGGGCGCCGCCGACCAGGCCGGGCTCGACGCCGGCGGTCGGGCGGCCAACATGGCCGGTTCGATGCGCTGCCCGTCCACCTCCCTGGCGCGCGTCGGGCGTCGGTTCCGGCAGGCCCACGTGGTGGTCTGCGACGACGTGCTGACCACCGGGTCGACCGCACGGGAGGCGCAGCGGGCGCTCGAGGCGGTCGGTCTGCCGCCCGTCGCGGTCGCTGCGGTGGCCGCCACGCAACGGCGGGGACCACCCCTCGGACCGGCCCCCGGACCGACAGGTGACCCCGCGGTTGGCCCGGGGCGGTCGAGGGGCTAGCGTCTTGTCATGGAGTCCGCCCGGGTCCGTGGTTGCGTCACGGAGAGGGCTGCGCGCGGCACCGTGAGGTGCGGCGCCAGACCAGACCCGTGGCAAGCCGATGCCAGTCGCAGGCGAAACGGTCCACGTAAGTCCACGGGCACTGCGCTGTCCTGCAGCGCGCTGTCCGGCGGACGATCACGGTGCGGCTTAGAAGTAAGTCCTGCCCCGTCTCCGGCGCCAGATGTGCCGGATGCCGGGAGAAGGCCAGTAGTGACGGAGAAGTTGCGAACGCTTCAGCAGGCGGTTGTGGGGTCGAAGACCAGGTCGGCCGGGCGGGCTCCATCCCACCCTGCCCCGGCGGGTGTGCCGCCGCGGCGAAATGGAGGGGTGCGGACCGTTCGCTAGTTGAGGAGGTTCACATGGAGGTTGTGGTCACGGGACGGCACTGCGAGGTGTCCGACCGGTTCCGCGAGCACGTGTCCGAGAAGCTCAGCCGCCTGGAGAAGCACGATCACAGGATCATGCGGGTGCAGGTGGAGGTCGAGCTCGAGAAGAACCCCCGCCAGCACGATCGGTCCACCAAGGTCGAGCTCACCGCGTTCTCCAAGGGGCCGGTGATCCGGGCGGAGGCCGCCGCCGAGGACAAGATGGGGGCCCTCGACCTGGCCCTCGACAAGATGCAGTCCCAGATGCGTCGCGCCGCCGACCGGCGCCGCGTGCACAAGGGACGCAACGACCACCTCTCGGTGGCCGAGGCCCTCGCCGCTCTGCCGGAGCCCGAGGACACCACCTCCGAGGACGAGGAGGTCGTCGAGCGCAAGGTCGGCCCGATCACCGTGACCGGTGACGGTCCGCTCGTGGTGCGCGAGAAGTCGCACAGCGCGGTCCCGATGACGCTGGACCAGGCCCTCTACGAGATGGAGCTCGTCGGGCACGACTTCTACCTCTACGTCGACAAGGAGAGCGAGCGTCCGGCCGTGGTCTACCGCCGGCGCGGCTACGACTACGGAGTCATCTCCCTCGAGGTCGACTGACCCGAGGCCGACCCGAGACCGGGCCGACCCCTGCCACCGGTCGCGCGCGCATGACATGATGCGCGCGTGACCGAGGCAACATCCGCTGGGAACGAACCCGTTCGTGTCCTGGTCGTCGACGACCAAGAGCTCTTCCGCCGTGGCCTCATCATGCTGCTGGGCGGTGACATCGACATCGAGGTCGTCGGCGAGGCCGCGGACGGCATCACCGCCACCGAGCTGGCCATCACCACCGCACCCGACGTGATCCTCCTCGACGTCCGGATGCCGCGACGCACCGGTGTCGAGGCGTGCCGCGCCATCAAGGAGGCCGTGCCGGCCACCAAGATCATCATGCTCACCGTCTCCGACGAGGAGGCCGACCTCTACGAGTCGGTCAAGAACGGCGCCGCCGGCTACCTCCTCAAGGACTCCTCGATCGAGGAGGTCGCCCAGGCGATCCGCGTCGTCAACGAGGGCCAGTCGCTCATCAGCCCGTCGATGGCGGTCAAGCTCATCGACGAGTTCAAGCAGATGTCGAAGCCCGAGCGCGAGCAGGGCCCCGCCCTGCGGCTCACCGAGCGCGAGCTCGAGGTCCTGCGGCTGGTGGCCAAGGGCCTCAACAACCGCGAGGTCGCCAAGGAGCTCTTCATCTCCGAGAACACCGTGAAGAACCACGTCCGCAACATCCTGGAGAAGCTGCAGCTCCACTCCCGCATGGAGGCCGTCATGTACGCCATGCGCGAGAAGCTCCTCGACCTGCCCTGACCTTGGAGTCGCTCACCCGTCTCCAGGCGCGCCGCGTCGCCCTGGCCGCCCAGGGCTTCACCGACCGGTCGCACGCCACGCCGACGATGGCGACGCTCGACCGCACCCTCGCGCGCACCGGGGTGCTCCAAGTCGACTCGGTCAACGTGCTCCAGCGTGCCCACTTCATGCCGCTCTACTCGCGGATGGGGCCGTACGACGTGGAGCTGCTGCGTCGTGCGCAGCGCGGCACGGAGCGTCGCCCCCGCCGCCTCGTGGAGTACTGGGCGCACGTCCAGGCGCTGATGCCGGTCGAGCTGTGGCCGCTGATGCGGCACCGGATGGAGTCCTACCGCGCCGAGCGTGGCAAGTGGGGCTTCACCGCCGACGCCGCGCTCGAGCCGCAGGTGCTCGACGCCGTGCGCGACCGCGGGCCGGTCACCGCGCGCGACCTCGAGGACGAGCTCAGCACCGGCCCGCGCACGAAGGAGCACTGGGGGTGGAACTGGTCGGAGGCGCGCAAGGTCCTCGACTACCTCTACCTCGTGGGCGAGGTCGCCATCGCCGGGCGCAACAGCCAGTTCGAGGTGCTCTACGACGTGCCCGAGCGGGTGCTGCCCGCCGCCGTCCTCGCGGCACCGACGCCGACGCCGCAGGAGGCGGTCACCGAGCTCGTACGCCGCGCGGCCCGCTCGCACGGCGTCGCGAGCGCGCCCTGCCTGGCCGACTACTACCGCCTGCGCCTCCAGCCCGCGTCCGGGAAGGCGAGCGTGAAGGTGGCGATCGACGACCTCGTCGACTCCGGCGAGCTGACCCCGGTGGCCGTGCAGGGCTGGAAGCGCCAGGCCTACCTGCACCGCGACGCCCGGGTCCCGCGACGTGTGGGTGCCCGCACCCTGCTCAGTCCGTTCGACCCCGTGGTGTGGGAGCGGTCCCGCGCCGAGGCCCTCTTCGGGTTCTTCTACCGCATCGAGATCTACGTGCCGGCCGACAAGCGCGTGCACGGCTACTACGTCCTGCCGTTCCTCCTCGGTGACCGGCTGGTCGCCCGGGTGGACCTCAAGGCCGACCGGGGCACGGGGCGCCTGCTCGTCCCCGGCGCCTTCGCCGAGCCCGGTGCACCGGAGGAGACCGCCGACGAGCTGGCCGCCGAGCTGCGGCGGCTCGCGGGCTGGCTCGGTCTCGACGACGTGGTCGTCGGGTCGCGCGGCGACCTCGCCGGTGCGCTCGCGGCGGCGGTGGGCTGACCGGGACCTCCAGCGTCCAGTGGACGTCAAGCGGCCTGCAAGCGATGGCCGCGACGGTGGTGCGACCACCGACTCGAAAGGTCCATCTGATGTCACTGTTCCGCACCCACGGCTGGCGACTCCTGCTCGTCGCCTCCGGCGTCCTGCTCGCGGCCGGCGGCCCCATGCACCCCGCCGCCGACGGCTCCGACACGCTGCGCCAGGAGCTCGCCACCATGACCGCAGACGAGAGCTGGGTCCCCGGGCACACGCTCGTGGCCGTGAGCACCGTGCTGCTGGCGCTCGGACTCTGGGCGGCGGTCCGCTCCCGTGCCTGGCCCGCCTCGGTGCAGCGCACGCTGACGATCGTCGCGGCCATCGTCTCGGTCTACGTCGTCGAGACCCTCTTCCACCTCGCTGCCGTGGTGGACTCCGAGGAGCTCGCGCACGGCCATGCCGCACCGGTCGCGATGACCCACATCGGTCTGGCCACCGTGCTCTACCCCGTCACCGGGTGGGCCATCGTCCTCCTCGCCTGGTCGTTCGGGCGCGTGTGGACCGGCTGGCGACGAGGCATCGCCCTCGTAGGGATCGTGGCGGGCCTCGCGCACGCCTTCTCCGTCCCGCTCACCATCCTGTTCCCGCGGGCCGAGATCAGCCCGGTATTCGCCGTGGCAGGCATCGCACTGGCGCTGTTCTCGCTGGCCACCGGCCTGGCCGGCGCGCCGTCCCAGCGGCGCACCGCCCGGGTCCCGGAGCCCGCGCTGATGGGCTAGACGTACCCGATTCTCGACAAGACCCGGACCTGCAGCGCCGCCTAGGGTGGCCGCGTGCAGGTCCGGGTGCTGGGCGACGTCGAGGTGGAGGTCGCGGGTGAGCTCGCCGACCTCGGCGGGCCGAAGCCGCGCGCGCTGCTCGCGCTGCTCGTCGCGGCCGCCGGCCGGCCCGTCCACGTCGAGCTGCTCATCGACCAGATGTGGGGGGAGGACCCGCCCGCCCGTGTCGAGGCGTCCCTGCAGTCCTACGTCGCCCGCCTGCGCCGCTCGCTCGAGCCCGACCGGCCGCCGGGGGCGGCCGCCACCCGGCTGCGGACGCACGCGGCCGGCTACTCGCTGTCCGTCGACGAGCACGGCGTCGACGCGAGCCGCTTCACCTCGCTGCTGCGCGAGGCGCGCCCGGCCGACGACGAACGTGCCACGGACCTGCTGACGGACGCGCTCGGGCTGTGGCGCGGGGATGCGTACGCCGGCGTGGACACGCCGTCGGTGCGCGCCGAGGCGACGCGGCTGGAGGAGCTGCGGGCGGGTGCCCTGGCACGGCTGTGGGAGCTGCGTCTGGGACGCGGCGAGCACGACCTGGCCGTCCCCGAGCTCGAGCGCCTCGTCGGGTCGAACCCGCTGCAGGAGCGGCTGTGGTGGCTCCTCGCGCTCGCGCTCTACCGCTCGCACCGGCAGGGCGACGCGCTCGCCACCCTCCGCCGGGCACGCGAGCACCTCGCCGAGGAGCTCGGCGTGGACCCCGGACCGGAGCTGCGGCGGCTCGAGGAGCTGGTGCTGCGACAGGACCCGCAGCTCGACGCGCCGCAGGTCGCCGATCCGGTGGCACCGGCGGTGGCCGCGCCGGTCGTCGAACCGGCACTCGCCGCTGCGGGTGACGACCCCCTGCTCGGCCGCGACGACGCCCTCGCCGCCATCGCGCCGGCGCTCTCCGGTGCCGCCGCCGGGCGGGGTCGGGTGGTGGTCGTCGGCGGCGAGCCGGGAATCGGCAAGACCCGCCTGGCCGAGGCGGTCGCCGAGCTGGCTGCGGCGCGGGGGTTCCGCGTCGGGCGCGGGCGGTGGGACGCCGAGGGATCGCCACCGCTGCACGCCTGGTCGCGCGCGCTCGGCCAGGTGCTCGGAGCGGAGCCGGTCCGCGACGTGCTCGGCCCGGCGACCGGCGCCGCGGACGGGCCGGGCGACGCCGCGTCGGTCAGCCTCCGGCAGGCCGACGAGGTGCTCGACGCGCTGGACGGCGGGGCGCCCGTCCTGCTCGTGCTGGACGACCTGCACTGGGCCGATGCGGAGAGCCTGCGCCTGCTGCGCCGGGTCGCCGGTGGGCTGCAGGAGGTGCCCGTGGTGCTCGTCGTCACCACCCGGGTCGCGCCTGCCGACGTCGGCGAGGCCCTGGCTGAGGCGCTCGGCGTGCTGGCCCGCCTCGACCCGGTGCGGGTCGACCTCGGCGGCCTGGGGGCAGACGCCGTCGCTGCCTGGGCGAGCCGGCGCTCGGGCCGTCACGTGACCGACGACGTCGCGGCCCTCCTCCGCGACCGCACCGACGGCAACCCGTTCTACCTCACCGAGCTGGTCCGGTTCCTGGTGAGCGAGGGGGCGCTCGGGGACACCGGTGCGCCGGCGTGGCGCGCCGTTCCCGGCGGGGTCCGCGACGTCGTACGCCAACGCTCCCGGCAGCTGCCGGCGAGCGCCGTCGACGTGCTCGGCGCGGCAGCGGTCACGGGTCGGAGCTTCGACGTCGCGGTGCTCGACCTCCTCACCGGCGACCCCGCGAGCGTGGCCGACGCGATCGAGGGGGCCCAGGTCCTCGGCCTCGTCGACGAGGAGGGGCCCGGTCGCTACCGGTTCACCCACGCCCTGGTGCGCGACGCCCTCGACGAGGCGCTGCCGGCGCCGGTGCGCGCCCGGCTGCACGCCCAGGTCGCCGCCGCCCTCGAACGCGTGTGGGCCGGCCGCGTGGGTGAGGTCGCGGCAGACCTCGCCGAGCACTACCGTCTCGCCGGTCCTGCCCACGCCCGCTCGGGCTGGGTGCTCGCTCGGCGTGCGGCTGCCGAGGCCGTGAAGGCGTCGGCCTTCGACGAGGCGTTGCGGATGACCACCCTGGCCATCGAGCTGCAGGCGATGGACCCGACCGCCGAGGCCGTCGAGCGCGAGGACGTCCTCGTCGCCCACTCCCGCGCCCTGGTCCGCACCTCGCGCGCCGCGCACTCGTGGCCGCCGGTGGAACAGGCCGCCCGCCACGCCCTCGACCGCGGCGACCCGCGGGCCGCGGCTGACGCCCTGCTCTCGGTCACCGAGGGCGTGGTCTGGGGGTGGCGGGTCGCCCCGGAGTACGACGACGACGCGATCGCGCTGTGGCGCACGGTCCGCGACCTCCTGCCCGCCGACGACGTCCTCACCCGGGCGCACCTCACGGCCGCGCTCGCGGCCGAGCACCTCCACAAGCCGGGTGCCGTCGACGAGTCGACCAGGCTGGCCGACGAGGCGATCGCCGCGGTGCGGCGCTCGGGTCACCGGGGCCAGCGCGAGCTGACCGTGCTGCGCCTGGCACATCGGGCGCTGCTGCGTCCCGAGCTCCTGCACCACCGGATGCCCCTGTCGGACGAGATCGTCGAGCTCGCCGCCACCGTGGGCCAGCCGCTCGACCACGCGGTCGCCCTGTCCAGCCGCGCGCAGGACCGCGCCGAGCTGCGCCGGCTCGACGACGCCCGCTCCGACGTCGTACGCGCCCACGAGATCGCCGAGCGCCACCACCTGTCCACCAACCTCATGGTCACCGGCTGGTGCCTCGCGCTGCGGGCCCAGCTCGACGGGCGCCTCGACGACGCGGAGCGGATGATCGAGGAGGGGGAGGCGCTGCAGGCGACGATCGCCGAGTCGGGCAACGGGATCGGGCTGTGCCAGCTGTGGCAGCTGCGCGACCTGCAGGGCAGGCTGGCCGAGCTGGAGCCGATGCTGCGGGGGCTGCGGGGGTTCCACCCCGCCCTGCGCGAGGGGCACGCCCTCGCCCTCGCCCGCACCGGTCGCCTCGACGAGCTGCGCACCCTGCTCGGCAGCTGGGGCGAGCAGCCCGAGCTGGTCCGCGACTACCTGTGGCTGTACCTGGTGCCGCTGCGCGCGGAGGTGTGGGCCCTCCTCGGGGACCGCGACGCCGCGCGCGACCTCCACGACGCCCTGGTTCCGTACGCCGACCGCCTGGCCGTGGCGGTCCCGGTGGGGTTCCACGGCAGCATGCGCCTCACCCTCGGCCGGCTGGCCGCCGTGCTGGGCGACACCGACGCCGCACGGGCGCACCTGCTCGAGGCGCGCCGGGTGCACGACGAGCTGGGCCTGCCGGCCTGGGTGGCGCGCACCGAGGCCGAGCTCGCCCGCCTCTGAGTGAGGAGCGGCGCGACCCCAGACGCCCGGTCAGGGCGTGGCGGTGCCGTGCACGACGAGGGCGTGGCGTCGGAAGGCCCGGCGCGCCAGCCTCGGCAGCAGCCACCGGACAGGGCCGGGAGCGTCACCGATCATCGACGCGAAGGCCTCCGGGTCGCCCTCGTGCTGGAACATGCCGAGCGCCAGGAGGCCGTCCTTGCGTGGCGCCTCCCGGCGCGCCACCTCACCCATGTGGTCCCACTCGGCCTGGGTCAGGCAGCGTGCGGCGAGGGGGAGCAGGCGCTGCTCCTCGGCGTCGAGGTGCTCGACGAGGTGGACGTAGAGCGTGTCGAACAGGTCGCCGAGGCGGGCAGCGGTGGCGGCGTCGGCGGTGCGGGTCCACCCCGGGAGCAGGGTGTCGACCTCCTCGATCAGGCCGTCGACCCGCGCGTGCTGCGACTCCATCAGGTGGACGATCGGGGCCAGCTCGTCGGGCACCCGCTCGAGCAGCAGCGGCCACAGCACCCGGTCCTCGACGGTGTGGTGGTGGTGCAGCGCGCGCGAGAGGAAGTCGAGGTGCTGCCCCACGACCCGGGAGCGGGCGGTGTCGCCGTCGGCGACGCCGCGGAGCAGGCCGCCGGCCAGGCGGTGCTCGCGGCGGAAGAAGGTGTGGAGGGTGTTCATCACCCGGGTGTCGGTGGGGGCAGGGGTGGGGATCGCGGTCGGGTCGCTCACGGTGGGTTCCTCGGTCGGGTGGGTCAGCGGGACCCCGCCACCGTGCAGCGGGCCGCTTGCAGCGCGCTTGAGGCACGGTTGCAGGCGTCGCGCGGACGCCACAGCAGCCGACCGTCGAGCCCGCGACCCGGCGAATGCCCGGCCGCTGGGCAGGCTGGGTACAGTTACCACTCGTGCCTGCCATCATCGACAAGCTCCTCCGCATCGGCGAGGGCAAGATCCTCCGCGAGCTCGAAGCCGTCTCCAAGGCCGTGAACGCCATCGAGGACGACTTCGTCAAGATGACCGACGACGAGCTCCGCGGGATGACCGACGAGTTCCGTGAGCGGCTCGCCAACGGGGAGACCCTCGACGACATCATGCCGGAGGCCTTCGCCACGGTCCGCGAGGCGAGCAAGCGCGTGCTCGGCATGCGCCCCTTCGACGTCCAGGTGATGGGTGCGGCCGCACTCCACCTCGGCAACATCGCCGAGATGAAGACCGGTGAGGGCAAGACCCTCGTCGCCGTGCTGCCGTCCTACCTCAACGCCCTCGAGGGCAAGGGCGTCCACGTCGTCACGGTCAACGACTACCTCGCCAAGTTCCAGTCCGAGCAGATGGGCCGCGTCCACCACTTCCTCGGCCTGACCACCGGCGTGATCCTGCCGTCGATGCGTCCCGCGGAGCGTCGCGAGGCCTACGCCTGCGACATCACCTACGGCACCAACAACGAGCTCGGCTTCGACTACCTCCGCGACAACATGGCGGACTCGGTCGCCGAGTGTGTCCAGCGCGGCCACAACTTCGCCATCGTCGACGAGGTCGACTCGATCCTCATCGACGAGGCGCGCACCCCGCTCATCATCAGCGGCCCGACCCAGGACGAGGTCAAGTGGTACGCCGAGTTCGCCAAGGTGGCGCGCTCGATGGTGCGTGACACCGACTACGAGGTCGACGAGAAGAAGCGCACCATCTCGGTGCTCGAGCCCGGCATCACCAAGGTCGAGGACCACCTGGGCATCGACAACCTGTACGACTCGGTCAACACCCCGCTCATCTCGTTCCTCAACAACTCCATCAAGGCCAAGGAGCTGTTCCGCAACGACAAGGAGTACGTCGTCATGGACGGCGAGGTGCTCATCGTCGACGAGCACACCGGCCGCATCCTGGCCGGTCGCCGCTACAACGACGGCCTGCACCAGGCCATCGAGGCCAAGGAGGGCGTGACCGTCCGCGAGGAGTACCAGACCCTCGCCACGATCACCCTCCAGAACTACTTCCGCCTCTACGACAAGCTCTCCGGCATGACCGGTACGGCCATGACCGAGGCCTCGGAGTTCGACAAGATCTACAAGCTCGGCGTGGTCCCGATCCCGACCAACCGCCCGATGCAGCGCGTCGACAACGTCGACCTCGTCTACCGCACCGAGGAGGCGAAGTACGAGGCCGTCGCCGACGACATCGCCGAGCGCCACGAGAAGGGGCAGCCGATCCTCATCGGCACCGTGTCGGTCGAGAAGTCGGAGTACCTCTCCAACCTGCTCAAGAAGCGCGGCATCCCGCACACGGTCCTCAACGCCAAGCAGCACGCCGACGAGGCCAAGGTCGTCGCGCTCGCCGGTCACAAGGGATCCGTCACCGTCGCCACCAACATGGCCGGTCGAGGCACCGACATCATGCTCGGCGGTTCCGTCGACTTCCTGGCCGACCAGGAGCTGCGCAAGCAGGGCCTGGACCCGGTCGAGTCGCCGGAGGACTACGACGCGGCCTGGCCGGCGATGGTCGAGCGGATCAAGGCGCAGGTTGCGGCCGAGCACGACGAGGTCCGCGAGCTCGGCGGCCTCTACGTCGTCGGCACCGAGCGCCACGAGTCGCGCCGCATCGACAACCAGCTCCGCGGTCGTTCCGGTCGTCAGGGCGACCCGGGCGAGTCCCGGTTCTACCTGTCGCTGCAGGACGAGATGATGCGGCTGTTCAAGTCGGAGTGGGTCGACCGGATCCTCACCGTCCTCAAGGTGCCCGACGACGTGCCGATCGACGCCAAGCGGGTCAGCAACGCGATCGCCGGCGCGCAGGCCAACATCGAGTCGCAGAACTTCGAGTCGCGCAAGAACGTCCTCAAGTACGACGACGTGATGAGCCGCCAGCGCGAGGTCATCTACGCCGAGCGCCGCCGGGTGCTCGAGGGCGCCGACCTCGGTGAGCAGATCCGCGGGTTCCTCGACGACGTGATCGCGGGCTACGTCCGCGGCGCGACCGAGGGCTACGCGGAGGACTGGGACCTCGACGGCCTGTTCACCGCGCTCAACCAGCTCTACCCGGTCGGCCTGACCAAGGAGGGTGTGGTCAAGGAGGCCGGCGGTGTCGAGGGGCTCAGCCGCGAGAAGCTCATCGAGGACCTGCAGAAGGACGTGCAGGAGGCCTACGACCGCCGCGAGGACGAGATCGGCGAGGAGGTCCAGCGCGAGCTGGAGCGTCGCGTGGTCCTCTCCGTGCTCGACCGCAAGTGGCGCGAGCACCTCTACGAGATGGACTACCTCCGCGAAGGCATCTCCCTGCGCGCCTACGCCCAGCGCGACCCGCTCGTGGAGTACCAGCGCGAGGGCTTCGACATGTTCACCGTGATGATGGACGGCATCAAGGAGGAGTCGGTCGGGTTCCTCTTCAACCTCCAGGTGGAGGTCGAGGACGAGGAGGACGCCGACACGTCCGACGAGTCGGTCCTCGCGGCTGCCCCGCAGGCCGCGCCGCAGGTGTCCGCCGCCACGCCCCAGATCGACTTCGCGCAGGCCCAGTCCCACGCGCCCACGATCCGGGCCAAGGGCCTCGACAGGCCCAGCCGTCCGCAGAACCTCTCCTACAGCGCACCGTCGGAGGACGGTGAGGCCGAGGTCCACGCGGCTCCGGCCGCCGAGGACGACCCGTTCGCCGGCGTCGGTCGCAACTCGCTGTGCCCGTGCGGGTCGGGGCAGAAGTTCAAGCGCTGCCACGGCGCCCCGGGCGGTGCGACCGGTCGCGCCACCATGGGTGGCTGAACACCCCGGCTGAAAACCGTACGACCTGGCGTCAGCCCCACGAGATCGCGACGCACTGCCAGCGATCGCGCACGACCTCGAACCGTGCGGCGACCGCGCGTGAGCGACGGCCGTAGCGCACGTGGGCGCTCGCCTCTAGCGCGTCGCTGCGGATCAGGGCGGTGCGTACGCCGACCACGACCGGCCGCGCAGGGTTGGGTCCCCGGACCCGGCCCGGCGCGAGGCCGCCCGCCGTGGTGACCGCCCGGGCGCGCCCGGACAGCGCGTCGAAGACCTCCGGGACCGTGTGGCGCAGCAGCTGGGCGACCGGGCGGTCGCCGGCGGCGATCTCGACCGCGGCCTGCAGGTAGCGGCCGACGAAGGCGTCCACCTGCTCGCGGGAGGCGCGCTCGAGGTCGGCCAGGTCGCTCGCGCGGGTGCTGCGGAGCCGCGGGCGCGGGGGAGCGGTGCGCGGCGTCAGGTCCAGGGCGAGGGCGCCCTGGACGCTGGCCATGCCGGCGTCGGGCCGGAGCACGATGACCTCGGCCTCGGCGGTGTCGGGTGTGCTCATCGTCGTTCTCCGTCCTCGTCGGTGTCGGTGTCGGGCAGGTGGAGCGCCTGGCCCGGGTGGATCAGGTCGGGGTCGTCGCCCACG
>DATIAJ010000317.1:0-4203 GCA_035458105.1 Nocardioides sp.
CGCATCGGCCATCGCCCTCGGCACCTGGCTCGGCGGCTGGCGGATCATCCGCACCCTCGGCAAGGGCCTCATCGAGATCTCCCCCGCCCAGGGCATGGCCGCCGAGAGCAGCTCTGCCGCGGTGATCCTCTCCTCGAGCCATCTCGGGTTCGCGCTGTCGACCACCCACGTGGCCACCGGCTCGATCCTGGGCTCCGGCGTCGGCAAGGGCGCCGAGGTGCGGTGGAACATCGCGGGCCGCATGCTCGCGGCCTGGGCGATCACGCTGCCCTCCGCCGGCCTCGTCGGCGCGGTCATGTGGTTCATCGGCGACAGCATCGGCGGCGCCATGGGCGCGGTCGTGATCTTCGCGATCCTCTCGGCGCTGTCGGCATGGATGTACATGCGCTCGCGCCGGTCGCCGATCAACGCCCACAACGTCAACGACGACTGGGAGGGCACCCCGGGCAGCTCCTCGGCCACGTCCTCGACGCCGGCGCCGCGTGCCGCATCGCACGTGGCGCCCACCGCGCCAACCACGCCCACCACGCCCACCACTGCAACCACGCCTCCCACTGCACCCTCGTCCAGCGAGGCCGAGCGCCAAAACGACCCGGTCGCCTGAAGGAGCCCGTGATGCACAACTTCACCTTCGCCCTCGAGGGCGCCATGCGCGTGCTGGTCGTCGGCCTCGTGCTCGGCGCCGGCCTTCCCGCCGTCTTCGCCCTCGGCATCCGCGCCCTGGCCTTCGGTGACGGGGGCGACGCCGAGCTCAGCCATGCGAAGCCCCACCCCGTCGGCAAGCTCCTGGCCTACCTGGCCTTCGCGATCGTCATCAGCGGTGTGCTGCTCGGCCTCACGGTGATCGTCGCCTCCGGCTTCGGCATGGAGGTCGTCTTCGACCCGTTCCCCACTCTCGTCCCGAAGGATTGAGCACCCGCATGGTCCAGCTCTCCGCGTCCGTCCTCTCGTGGATCCGTGGCGGCTTCCCCGCGGGCATCCCCGACGCCGAAGCCGCAGCCCTCAACGCCGTCCTCCAGGAGCGTCTCGGCGTCGACAGTGCGCTCGACGTGCTGCGGCGGCTCGCCCAGGACGGGCTGCTCTCGCCGACCGCCGCTCGCGCCCTGATCCCGGAGGAAGAGCAGATCCGCCAGGTCTCGGCCAAGCTCGTGCTCGGCGGGTGGCCGCTCGGCGGCACGGTCGAGGAGGAGGACGAGGCGCCGCCTCGTGAGGGCAGCCCCCTGGCGCGCATCGTCAGCTGGCTGCGCGAGGGCTACCCCGGCGGCGTGCCGGAACACGACTACCTTCCCCTGCTCGCACTCCTGGAGCGCCGGCTCACCCGCTCGGAGGTCAAGAAGATCGCCAAGGCGCTGCGCCGCGCCGACGTCAGCCCGGCCGGCCCCGAGGACATCGCGGCCGCGATCAGTGCCCACACCCACGCCGACCCCAGCGACACCGACCTGCGTCGGGTGCGCGACCAGCTCGCGAAGAAGGGCTGGCCGGTCGAGTTCCCCGACCCCGACCTGCCCTGAGGGCCAGGGACCCCACGACCACGTGACGGATGCCGGGAGCGCGCCATGCGCTCCCGGCATCCGTCACGTGGACACAGCAACGCCCGTCCGGCTTCCCTCACGGACGGGCGTCGCTGGTCTGGGGTGTGCCTGCGCTCAGGGCTCCAGGCCGAGGCGGCGGGCCGAGCGGGCCCGCTGGCGGCTGGCCCGCAGGCGGCGCAGTCGCTTGATGAGCATCGGGTCGTGCTCGAGGGCGCCGGGGTGGTCGATGAGGGCGTTGAGCACCTGGTAGTACCGGGTGGAGCTCATGTCGAAGAGCTCCTTGATGGCGGTCTCCTTGGAGCCGGCGTACTTCCACCACTGCCGCTCGAAGGCGATGATCTCCCGGTCGCGCTCGGAGAGCCCTGTCGCGGGCGCGACGGTGCTGAGCTGTTCGGAGGCGGCGCTCACGTGTGTTCCTCGACCCTTCGTTTGCTGACCTTCGTGGCCGCCCACTCTAGCCGGGAAATCACACGGCTGTCATTCGCCCTCCACTGCGGTCCGCGTGTCGACCGACACCCGCCCCGATGACGCCGCGACACGGTGTGCCGCACCTGCCGCACCTGCCACACCCGCCCCACGCCCCCCCTCGCGCCAGCGGACGGTGCCGGCCGGTGACAGCTTCAGGCCATCGTGTCGAGGATCGCCGTGATGTCGTCCTCGCTCGTCTCCGGGTTGACGATCGCGAAGCGCGCGAGGGTCTCCCCGTGATGGGCGGTCGGCACGACGAACGCGAACTCGTCGGCCAGCATCCGGTCCGACCAGCGGGCGTAGTCGGCGGGCGACCAGCCCAGCCGCCGGAAGACGACGACGGACAGGTCGCGGTCGCGCACGAGCTCGAGGTGGGGGCGACGGCGCACCTCGGTCTCGGCGAACCGCGCGACGTCGAGCGTGTGCTCGATGGCGGCCTCGTAGGCCTCGGTGCCGTTGACGACGAGGGAGAACCAGAACGGCAGGCCTCGCGCCCGCCTGGTCAGGCCCACCGAGTAGTCGGTGGGGTTCCAGTCGGTGGCGTCGGTGAGGACGTCGAGGTAGCCGGCCTTCTGGGTGTGCGCGGCCCGGGCCAGCGCCGGCTCGCGGTAGAGCAGGGCGCAGCAGTCGAACGGGGCGAACAACCACTTGTGCGGGTCGACGATGAAGGAGTCGCAGTGCTCGATCCCGGCGTAGAGCTCTCGCACCGACGGCGCGGCGAGCCCGGCGCCGCCGTAGGCACCGTCGACGTGGAACCAGATGCCGTACTCGCGGCACACCTGGGCCACCGACGCGAGGTCGTCGATGATGCCGAAGTTCGTCGTGCCACAGGTGGCGACCACGGCGAAGAACGACTCCGGGCCGTGCTCCTCGAGCACGGCCCGCAGGTTCTCACCGGTCAGGCGCCACCGGTCGTCCGCGGGCACGCCGACGAACTCGGCGTCCATCACGTCGCACGCCGACGCGATGGAGGAGTGGGCACCGGCCGTCGCGGCCACGCGGTACGGTCGCACGCCCGCGCCGGCACCCCGGCGCGCGACGTGTCGCGCGGTCACGAGCGCCGAGAGGTTGCCGATCGTCCCGCCGGGGGTGAACACGCCGCCGGCACCGGACGGCATCCCCACGAGGTCGGCGATCCAGCGCAGCGCCTGGTTCTCGGCGTACACGGCACCGGACCCCTCGAGCCACGAACCCGCGTAGATGGACGAGGCACCCACGACGAGGTCGAACATCACCGCGGCGTCGCTCGGCGCGCACGGGATGAAGGACAGGTACCGCGGGTGGTCGGTCGACAGGCAGGTCGGCGCGAGATCCTCCGCGAACAGCCGCATCGCCGCGACCCCGCCGAGCCCCCCGGCGGTGATCGTCTCGCCGACCCGTGCCAGCAGCTCGGCCTCGCTCACCGGCCGGTCGAGCGGCGGGGCGACGCGCACCCGCTCCTCGGCATAGGCCATGACCGCGTCGGCGAGAGACTCCAGCTCGACGTGCTTGTTCTCCTGGTAGGTCTTCCCGTGCACGGCGGCGACTCTAGCCCCCGGGTCGGCCCAGGAGGTACGCCGTGAGGTCGGGCACGGTGTCGAACACGGCATCCGGGTCGGTCGCCACGAGAGCGGCCCGCTCGCCCGCCCCCCACGTGACCGCGACGGCCGCCATGCCGGCGGCCCGTGCGGCGAGGATGTCGACCGTCGCGTCGCCGACGTAGACGCAGTCGGCCGGGTCGACTGCCAGGGATGCCGCCGCGTGCAGCAACGGGTCGGGCTCGGGTTTGTGGCGGGTCGTGTCCTCCAACGCCGCGACGACGTCGACGAGGTGGTCGATCCCGACACCCTCCAGTGCCAGCCGGGCGGTCTCGCGACGCTTCGACGTGGCGACCGCCGTGCGCACGCCGGCGTCGGCGAGCGCCAGCAGCATCTCGGGCACCCCGCCATACCGCCTGATCAGCCGCGCCGTGTTCGCGAGGTTCCACTCGCGGTAGGCGAGGTCGAGGTCGTGGCCGTGGTCGGGCGCCTCCTCGAGCAGCGCCGGCAGCAGGGGGCGACCGATCCACGCACGGGCCCGGGCCTCGTCGACCTCCTCGGCCAGCACGGAGCGGAAGGCGTGCTGGTAGGACGCGACGATGAGCGGGATGGTGTCGGCGAGGGTGCCGTCGAGGTCGAACAGGACGGTCGGGAAGCGGGGGCGCACCGGGACAGTCTGCCTCTCC
>DATIAJ010000318.1:0-3260 GCA_035458105.1 Nocardioides sp.
TCGGCGACGGCACGCTGCCGACCACGCACTGCACCGACGACGGGGTGGGGCTGGTCTACCGCGGCACCGAGCTCGTCGAGGCGGTCAGCGAGGTCGACGGCAAGGGTGCGTACGTCGTGACGCGTACAGGTGAGGGCGACGGCAGCCGCGAGGATCGGCTCGAGCCGCGCCGCCTGCCGACGCCCTGACCCAGCAGTCGGATGCCGTCAGCGCGCCGGCGTCTGGACCGTCACGACACGCTCCTGCTGCGCCGACACTCGGGCCGCGTCGATGACCGCGAGGGTGTGCACCGCATCCCACGGGTCGACCGGCATCTGCGCCTGCGGGTCCTCGGACGCCAGCGCCGCCGCCACCGCTCGGTAGAGGTCGGCTTGGGCGCTCGTGCCTCGTGCCACGGGCTCACGCTCGTCACCGCGGTACAACCAGCCGCTCTGCCCGGCATCCGCGTCGGCCTGCCCGCTCCACACGTGAGTCTCACCGGTGAAGTCGGCCATGACGTAGGCCGCCGAGGTTCCGAGCAGCCGCACGCGTGGCCCGGGCGCCCCGGAGATCGCCGTGGCCCCCAGGTGCGAGACCACGCCCGACTCGTGGCGGCACACGAGGAACGCGTCGTCCTCGGCCAGGGTCGTGTGTGCGGCGACCGTCGCGAAGACCGTTGCCACCGGGCCGAACAGCTGCACCGCGGCATCGACGAGGTGGCTGTGCAGGTCGAGCAGGATGCCGCCGCCGTCGGCAGCGCTCGCGTTCTCGCGCCAGCGGTCCTTGGGCACCGGCCGCCACCGCTCCCACCGCATCTCGTAGCGGAACGGTGTGCCGACGAGCCCCTCGGCCACCACCCGCGCGACCGTGGCGTGCTCGGGGTCGAATCGCCGGTTGTGGAAGACGGTGAGCGGCACCCCGGATGCCGTGGCGTGGCGCACGACGGCGGCCGCCGACTCCGCGTCGACCGCCAAGGGCTTGTCGACGAGGCAGGCGATGCCGGCGTCGATCACGGTGCGGACCTGCTCGGCGTGCGCGCCGCTCGGGGTGGCCAGGACCACGAGGTCGACCCCAGGCACGGCGAGCAGCTCGGTGAGTCCGGACACCACGGTCGTTCCAGGGAACTCCGAGCGGGCCGCCGCACCGCGCTCGGCGTCGCGGGTCGAGACGGCGACGACCTCGCAGCCGGCCTCGCGCAGCAGCGGGGCGTGGATGGTCTGTCCGGAGGACCCGAACCCGGCGAGGGCGACACGCGTCATGACGCTCACCCTAGGCCTCAGCCGACGGTGATGGTGATGGTGTACGCGGGCATCCCGCTCGTGATCCTGCTCGTGCCGGGCTCGACCCCCCGCACCTCCCACTCGCGCACACCGCTGTCGGTGACGTTGACGACGGTCACGAGGATCACCGACGTACCGTCGACCTCGGGCTGGTCGACGCCCTGACCCCGCACGACCAGGGTTGTGGTCGACCCCACGGTCATCGAGTAGTGGTTGCCGTCCGCCTTTGGCGTGAGCCGCCGAGGGGCGCGCGGCGGCGTGGACGGCATCCCGGATGCCGTGTTGCCGGTTTCCGACGGCGCGCCACCGGCCGTCTGCGAACCGGTGGGCGACGACGCCCCCACGCCACACCCCATGACGAGCGTGAGCAGCAGCAGCGCAGGGAGACACCAGGTGACGACCCTCACCACCGTCACCGGGCCACCCGTCTCACTCCCCGGCCCAACGCCGGTATGTGAGCCACCTCACGCCGTCCACGGTCCTGCCCGACGGCGCCCCTGTCAGCGGAACGACGAAACTTCCTCATCCTTCGCCTGCGCGTCCGCCGGGAGGTGCCGCGGCCACCACACCGACGGCCCGATGTCGTAGGCCGCCGCCGGCACGAGCAGCGAGCGGACGACGAAGGTGTCGAGCAGCACGCCGAACCCCACGATGAACGCGATCTGGACGAGGAAGACGAGCGGAAGCACGGCCAGGGCCGAGAACGTCGCGGCCAGCACGATGCCCGCACTCGTGATCACGCCTCCGGTCACGGCGAGGCCGACGAGGATGCCGGGTCGGGTCCCTCGGACCTTGGCCTCCTCACGGACGCGCGTCATGAGGAAGATCGAGTAGTCGATGCCGAGCGCCACGAGGAAGACGAACCCGTAGAGCGGGATCGCGGGGTCACCCCCGCTGAAGCCGAAGACGTGCTCGAAGACCAGTGCCGCGATGCCGATCGTCGCGGCGAAGGACACGACGTTCGCGGCGACGAGCAGCAGGGGCGCCACGATCGAACGCAGCAGCAGCGAGAGCACGAGGAAGATCACGACGAGGATGGTCGGGACGATCACCTTGAGGTCGCGGGCGCTTGCCTGCAGCACGTCGAGGTTGGTCGCGGCGTTGCCGCCGACGAGCGCGTCGGTGCTCACCGTGTCGAGGTCGTCGCGCAGCCGCTGCACGGTGTCCTGGGCCTCGGTGGTGTCGGCGGCCGCGGTGGTCGTGGCCTGGATGAGGACGTTGCCGTCGACGACGGCGGGTGGGACGGCCGGCGCGCCGGGAACGGGCGGGACGAGGCCGATGAAGGCGCTCTCGACCCCCTCGTCGGCGGTGACGACGACGAGCGCTGCCTCGGCATCCGCCTCCGGAACGATGATCTGCACCGGGTTGGCCGACCCCGCGGGGAAGTGCTCGCCGATGACTCGCTGGGCGACGATGGCATCGGTGTCGTCGAGGAAGGTCTCCTCGATGGTGGCACCGCTCGCCGTGAAGGTCGGGGCGAAGGCCGCGGCCACGAGCAGGGCAGCGAGCGTGATCACCCACGTGCGCCGGGGGTGGGTGCCGACGAGGTCGGCGACCCGGCCCCAGATCCCCCGGGTGCCGACGACGTCCTCGGCGTGCACGTGGTCGAGCTTGGGAGCAAAAGGCCAGAAGACCTTCCGGCCGAAGAGCAGGAGCACGGCCGGCAGGAACGTCAGCGAGGCGAGCAGGGCCCCGGCGATGCCCAGGGCACCCACCGGGCCGAGCCCGGAGGTGCTGCGCAGCTCGGCGAGGAGCAGGCAGAGCAGGCCGAGGATGACGGTCGCGGCCGAGGCCACGATGGGCTCGACGGACCCGAGCCACGCCCGCTTCAGCGCGACCCACGAGCTCGGCTCGTCGTGCAGGGCCTCCTTGAACCGGCTGACGAGGAGCAGTGCGTAGTCCGTTGCTGCGCCGACGACGAGGATGAACAGGATGCCCTGCGACTGTCCCGACAGCGTGATGACGTCGTTCACCGCGAGCTGGTAGACGACGAGGGAGGCC
>DATIAJ010000319.1:0-10716 GCA_035458105.1 Nocardioides sp.
GGGCCCGGTGGCGAGCTTGTCCATGTAGAAGACCGCGCTCGGGTCGTACATCGAGCCGCGCGGCGAGACCGCCAGCACCGAGATCGCGTTGCTCATGCCCTTGGCGGTCAGCGTCGTGCCGTCGATCGGGTCGACGGCGACGTCGCACTCGGGTCCGGTGCCGTCGCCGACCTCCTCGCCGTTGAAGAGCATCGGGGCGTTGTCCTTCTCGCCCTCGCCGATCACCACGGTGCCGCGCATCTCGACGGTGGAGATCATGTAGCGCATCGCCTCGACCGCGACGCCGTCGGCGTCGTTCTTGTCGCCGCGCCCCACCCAGCGCCCAGCGGCCATGGCGGCCGCCTCGGTGACGCGGACCAGCTCGAGGGCGAGGTTGCGTTCGGGCTGTGGGGCGCTGGGGCTCATGTCGCGCATGTTATCGGCGCGCGGCGTAGCGACTCACCGCGGTCGCCTTGGCCGACAGCCACACCTCGCGACCGGGCACCAGCTCGAGCTCCGTCGCGGCGGCCGGCGTCAGGTCGGCGAGCAGGTCGGGGGAGGCGTGCACCAGAAGGCGTACGGCGTCGCCGTGCGGCGCGAGCGTCGCGATCGGGCCGTGCCAGCGCAGGCGCGTCGACCCCTCGGGCTCGTGCAGCGAGACCACGACCGCGTCGGGGGTGAACGCCATCAGCTCGTCGCCGTCGGCCACGAGGTTGAGCCCCACGAGCCGCGCCACGTGGGAGGTGCGGGGCTCGGCGGCGACCTCGGCCGGTGGGCCGACCTGCACGACCCTGCCCTCGTCGAGGACCAGCACGCGGTCGGCCAGGGTCAGCGCGTCGATCGCGTCGTGGGTCACGAGGAGCGCGATGCCCGGGAAGTCGCGCAGGTGGCGTCCGAGCTCGATGCGGAGCGCCATCTGGACCGACACGTCGAGCCCGGTGAAGGGCTCGTCGAGGAGCAGCACGTCGGGCTCGGTGGCCAGGGCGCGCGCGATGGCGACGCGTTGGGCCTGGCCACCGGAGAGCTCGCGCGGCTTGCGGGCCGCGAGGTCCCCGATGCCGAAGCGCTCGAGCCAGTCCCGTGCCACCGACTCCGCCGTCGCACGCTTCTCGCCACGGGCACGGAGGCCGAAGGCGACGTTGTCGAGGGCCGAGAGGTGGGGGAAGAGCAGCTGCCCCTGGAACACCAGGCCGACGCGGCGCTCGCGGACGGGCACCGTGAGGAGGTCGGTGTCGCCGAGGCGCGCGCTGCCCTCGACAGCGACGAGCCCGGCCACGGCGTGGAGCAGGGAGCTCTTGCCGGCGCCGTTGGGGCCGATGACCGCGAGCACCTCGCCCGGCTCGGCGGTGAACGCGGCCTCGACCCGGTCCGCGACGCGCAGGTCGGCGACGAGCCGTCTGCTCGGCGTGGCGCTCACGGCGTACCCAGCCAGTGGTCGCGCAGCGCGACGAGGACGCCGATGGAGACCAGCAGCATCACCAGGCTGAGCGAGAGCGCGGCGTCCTGGTCGGCCTGTCGGGTGACGTAGATCAGCGTCGGCATCGTCTGGGTGGTGCCGGGGTAGTTGCCGTTGAAGGTGATGGTGGCGCCGAACTCGCCGAGCGACCGCGCCCACCCCAGGACGGTGCCGGCGACGACGCCCGGCAGGGCGAGCGGCACGGTGACCCGGCGGAACGTCGTCCAGCGGGTCGCGCCGAGCGTCGCGGCAGCCTCGTCGTACCTCGGGTCGGCCGAGCGCAGCGCGCCCTCGATGGCGATCACGACGAAGGGCATCGACACGAAGACGTGCGCGAGCACGACACCCGCCGTGGTGTAGGGGAAGGCGAAGCCGGTCAGCTCGAGCAGGGGCTCGCCGATGACGCCCGTGCGCCCGAAGGCGCTGCGCAGGGCGATGCCGGCGACGACCGGCGGCAACACGAGCGGCACCGTGACCAGGGCGCGCAGGGCGCCACGCCCCCGGAAGTCGACACGCGCGAGCAGCCAGGCGAGAGGCAGGCCGAGCAGCAGGCAGAAGGCGATGGCCACCGTCGAGGTGACCAGCGACAGCCGGAGGGCGTCGAGCGCCGTCGGGGAGGTCAGGTGGTCCGGCAGAGCCTGCCAGTTCGTGGCCGCCACCATCGCCACGAGCGGGACGACCAGGAGGAGCGTGGCGAGGGCCGCTGGCACCACCAGGAGCGCCGGCGGTCGCCCGAGCCGGTCCCTCACGGGCTGCCGAACCCGGCGTCCGCGAGGATCGCCCGGCCCTCCTCCGACGTCACCCACGCGACCCAGTCGGTGGCGAGGCCGGCGTTCTCGGACTGCTCCAGGGTCGTCACGGAGTACGACGTCAGCGCGTCCTCGGCACCAGCGATCTCGACGGCCTCGACGTCGCCGCCCGCAGCCACTGCGTCGGTCGCGTAGACCAGGCCGGCGTCGGCCTCGCCCGAGACGACCTTGTCGAGGGTGGCGCGGACGTCCTCCTCGAGGCTGACCGGCTCGGCGGTGACGTCGTTGGCGTCCAGCAGGGCCACGGCGACCTTGCCGCACGGCACCTCGTCGGCGCACCGCACCCAAGTGGTGTCCGCGAGGTCGTCGAGCGACTCGATCCCGGCGGGGTTGCCCGTCGGTACGACGATCGTGAGCACGTTGGTCGCGAAGGTCTCGACCTCTCCGGTGACGCCGGTGTCCTCGGCGAGCGTCATCGACGCGTCGTCGGCGGTGGCGAGCACGTCGCCCGGCGCGCCGTCGGCGGCCGACTCGGCCAGGTCGGTGCTGGAGCCGAAGCTGAACGTCACGTCGACGTCGTGCTCCTCCTCGAACGGCGCCGCGAGCTCCTCGAAGACGTCGGTCAGCGACGCGGCGGCGAGGACGGTCAGCTCGCCGCCGTCCCCCGCGTCCCCTTCGTCACCACCCCCGCAGGCGGCGAGGGGGAGCAGCAGGGCGAGGGCAGCGAGTCGCCTCACCTCGGCACCTCCACCACGACGTTGGTGGACTTCACGCTGGCGATGGCACGCACGCCCGGCTCGAGGCCGAGCTCGTCGGCGGCGTCGGTGCTCATCAGCGACACGACGCGGTAGGGGCCGCAGATCATCTCGACCTGCGCCATCACGGTGTCGCGCTTGACCCGGGTCACGATGCCGCTCATCCGGTTGCGCGCGCTCACGGTGCCGGCGCGGGTCCGGTCGCGCTCGGCCAGCTCGCCGGACTCCGCCAGGTGCTCGGCCAGCTCGGCGAGGTCGCGGCCAGCCACCGTCGTCCGGCCACCGTCGCGGTGCGAGGGGAGGCGCCCGGCGTCCACCCAGCGGCGTACGGTGTCGTCGCTGACGGCCAGCACCTCAGCCGCCTCCGCGATTCGGTAGGTGATCACGCGAGCAGTATGCCGCACCTGCGTTTCCTTCGGCCCTTTCTTCCCGCATCTGCGGTCATTGCTGTCGCCACCCCCATCCGCTGTAACGCCGGGTTAGCAGCTGTACCCACCCAGATGCATCAGGGTCGGTACAGCTGCTAACCCGGCGTTACAGCGCTTCGGGCGGGCTGGGAGGATGTCGGCGTGAGTGGGCAGGGACAGCCGAGCCGTTACACGCGCTCGTTCAGCGGGATGACCGGCGCCCTCATCGTCACCGTCGTGGCCGTGCTGGCGTTCGTCGCGTGGCGCGGGCTCTGGCGCACCGATGTCGACAACGAGCCCGAGCCCGTCGACTGGCAGGCGCGTGTCGAGCTGGCGCAGGAGGCCGACCTCGCGGTCGTCCACCCCCGCGAGCTGCCGGCAGGCTGGACGGCGACCAGCACCGAGCTGGTCGCGGGCGACGACCCGCGCTGGAGCCTCGGCGTGCTGACCGACGAGGGCCGTTTCGTCGGCATCCGGCAGCAGGACACGTCGGTCACCGACCTCGTCGAGCTCTACGTCGACGAGGAGGCCGTGGCCGGCCCCGACGCCACCGTGCCCTCCGACATCGCCGACACCTGGCAGACCTGGTCGGACGAGGGCGGTGACGTCGGATACTCCACCGAGCTCGGCGACGAGGCGCTCCTGGTGTACGGCTCGGCCCCCGCTGAGGACGTCGAGACCTACCTCGGCCTGCTCACCCGGTAGGACCCCACCGGGCGGTGCGCGAGGCACGTTCCCGAGCCGCAGAACCTGCGTGGCTCACCGCTGGTCGGGACGGCTCGGCGTGTCAGTCGGAGGCCGCGTTGCCCGTCGCGTCGTCGAGGCGCTTGCGGGCACCGTCGAGCCACTGCTGGCAGATCTTCGCCAGGGCCTCGCCACGCTCCCAGAGCGCGAGGGACTCCTCGAGGGTCGTGCCGCCGGCCTCGAGGGTGCGCACGACCTCGATGAGCTCCTCGCGTGCCTCCTCGTAGCTGGGCTGGTCAGGGGCGGTGTCACTCATCGGGGTCCTCCTCGACCAGGGTGGCTGCTTCGATGCGGTCTGTCGTGGCGTGGATCCGTCCGTCGGCGACCCGCACGGAGACGGCGGCACCGGTCGTCGCCTGCGCGACGGAGGTGACCACGTGGCCCTCGGCGTCCTGGAGCACGGCGTAGCCACGCTGCAGGGTGGCGAGCGGCGAGAGCGCCCGGGCCCGGGCGCGCGGGTGGCCGATGTCGTCGGCGGCCCGGTCGAGGCGGTGGGAGAGCGTACGACGGGCGCGCGCGAGCAGGTCGTCGAGCTCGTCGGAGCGGGCGGTGAGCAGGTTGCGGGGGTCGGCCATGGCCGGGCGGGAGCGCACCTGGGACAGCCACTCCTGCTCGCGGGCGATGCGCTGGGTGATCACCTGGCGCAGCCGGTCGCGCGCCCACGTGACGCCCTGGACCTCTTCGGCCATGTCGGGCACGACCAGCTTCGCGGCGTCCGTGGGCGTGGACGCCCGGACGTCGGCGACGAGGTCGAGCAGCGGCTGGTCGGGCTCGTGGCCGATCGCGGACACGACCGGCGTACGCATCCCGTGCACGGCCCGGATCAGCGCCTCGTCGGAGAACGGCAGCAGGTCCTCGATCGAGCCACCGCCGCGGGCGACGACCACGACGTCGACCTCGGCGTGGCGCTCGAGCCGGTCGAGCGCCTCCATCACCTCGGCGGCGGAGCGCGTGCCCTGCATGGCGGCGTAGGCGACCTCGAACTGCACGGCCGGCCACCGGCGACGCGCGTTGTCGAGGACGTCGCGCTCGGCGGCGCTGTTGGGCGCGGTCACCAGGCCGACGCGGCCGGGGAGGAACGGCAGGTCGCGCTTGAGCTCGGCGGCGAACAGACCCTCGGCGGCGAGGAGCTGCCGGCGTCGCTCGAGACGGGCCAGCAGCTCGCCGAGGCCCACCATCCGGATCTCCCGCGCGGCCAGGGAGAACGACCCGCGGTTGGCGTAGAAGCTGGGTCGGGCATGCACGACGACGCTGGCGCCCTCGACGAGGGGCGGGTTCATCGAGTCGACCAGCGATCGGGAGCAGGTCAGCGTGACGGAGATGTCGGCGACCGTGTCGCGCAGCGTCATGAAGACGGTCTGCATGCCCGGGCGGCGGTTGACCTGCGCGATCTGGCCCTCGACCCACACGCCGCCGAGCTTGTCGATCCACTGCGCGACGGCGTTGGCGACGGCCCGCACCGGGGCCGGCGACTCGGCCGTGGCGTCGCGGAGTGAGGGCACGCGGCGAGGATAGGGGAGGGCGGCGACAGGGCCGCCGGGGAGCGCCCGCGCGGCCCGTAGACTCAGCCCCATGAGCACCGACCTCGGCCTTCCGCCCGTCCTCGACCCGGAGACCGCGAAGAACGTGCTGCTCGCGGCTCCCCGCGGCTACTGCGCCGGGGTCGACCGGGCCGTGATCACGGTCGAGAAGGCGCTCGACCTCTACGGAGCACCGGTCTACGTGCGCAAGCAGATCGTCCACAACAAGCACGTGGTGGCCAACCTCGAGTCGCGCGGGGCGATCTTCGTCGAGGAGCTCGACGAGGTCCCCGAGGGCCGGACCGTGGTGTTCTCCGCACACGGTGTCTCGCCGGCCGTCCACGCCCAGGCGGCCGAGCGCGGGCTGAAGACCATCGATGCGACGTGCCCGCTCGTGACGAAGGTCCACCACGAGGCCAAGCGGTTCGCCTCCGACGACTACGACATCCTGCTCATCGGCCACGCCGGGCACGAGGAGGTCGAGGGCACGGCGGGCGAGGCGCCCGACCACATCCAGCTCGTCGAGAGCCCGGCGGACGTCGCCCGCATCGAGGTCCGCGACCCCGCCAAGGTGGCGTGGCTCTCGCAGACGACGCTGAGCGTCGACGAGACGCTCGAGACGGTCGCGGCGATCCGCGAGAAGTTCCCGCTGCTGCTCGACCCGCCGAGCGACGACATCTGCTACGCCACCCAGAACCGCCAGCTCGCGATCAAGGAGATCTCCTCGGCCGCCGACCTGGTGATCGTCGTCGGCTCGCGCAACTCCTCCAACTCCGTGCGGCTGGTGGAGGTCGCCCTCGAGGCGGGCGCCAAGGCGTCGTACCTCGTCGACGACCACACCGAGATCGACGAGGCGTGGCTCGAGGGTGTCGAGACCGTCTCCGTCACCTCCGGCGCCTCGGTGCCGGAGGACCTCGTCGAGGGCGTGCTCGCGTTCCTCTCCGAGCGCGGCTACCCCGACGCGCGCGCGGTGCACTCGGCCGAGGAGTCGTTGATCTTCGCGCTGCCTCCGGAGCTGCGTCGTGACCTGCGCGCCGCGCAGAAGGCCTGACGGGAGCGCGAGATGGCCCGCTACCTCGACATCCACCCCGACAACCCGCAGCCGCGGCTCGTCTCCCAGGTCGTCGAGGCCCTGCGCAGCGACCAGCTCATCGCCTACCCGACCGACTCGGGCTACGCCCTCGGAGCGCGCCTCGGCAACCGTGAGGGCCGCGACCGGATCCTGAAGATCCGCGAGCTCGACGACCGTCACCACTTCACCTTGATGTGCAAGGACTTCTCCCAGCTCGGGCAGTTCGTCCACGTCGACAACAACGCGTTCCGGGCGATCAAGGCCGCGACCCCGGGGCCGTACACCTTCATCCTTCCCGCGACCGGCGAGGTGCCGAAGCGGTTGATGCACCCCAAGAAGCGCACGGTCGGCGTCCGGATCCCCGACCACACCCTGGTCTGCGCGCTCCTCGAGGAGCTCGGCGAACCGATCCTCACCAGCACGCTGATCCTGCCCGGCGAGACCGAGGCGCGGACGATGGGCTGGGAGATCAAGGAGGACCTCGACCACGTCGTCGACGTCGTGGTCGAGTCGGGCGAGGTCACCGCGGAGCCCACGACGGTGATCGACTGGTCCGACGCGGAGCCGGTCGTCGTACGCCGCGGCGCGGGCGACCCCTCGCGGTTCGAGGCCTGATCAGTCCAGTCTCGCGACGTTCCAGACGACGTCGTAGGCGTCCTGGCTGTCGGTCGGCCCGGGCGTGTTCCACAGGAGCAGGTCCGCCGCGAGCGCGACCTGGGGTTCGTGCGTGCCCCTCCCGATGCGCGTGATGGTGAGCCCGTCGAGGTCGAGGACGTAGGTCGACGACCTTCCGGGGTGCTCGGCGCCAGGGTTGTTCTCGCTGGTGAGCACGACCCGCGAGTCGTCGGCGGCCACCGCGGACGCGTCGGGCACCTCGAACACACGACCACCTTCCGGGTCGTGGACCACCGTCGTCGCGCCGGGGACGTCCGACTCGCTGTCGCAGAGGTACGTCACGACCGGGTGACTCCCGGCCCACAGCGTGGTGGGCACGACCTCGGGGAAGGCGCGGGGCTTCTCGCACCCGTCCGGCCGCCGGTCGGACAGCTCGGTCTCTCCCGCCGGGGTGGAGGCGACCACCCGGCCGTCCGGGTCGGCGACGATCCGGCCCGGGCCGGACCAGACGACGTCGTACCCCTCGAGCTCCGGCTCCGGCGCGGCCGTGCCGCCTCCGGGGACCGGCGCGCTCCACCAGCGCATCGGTCCGGGCTGGTTCTCCAGCGTGTTGCCGACATACACCCGGTCGTCGGGGGCCAGGACCATCCTGGGTGGTACGTGTACCTCGATGCCGTAGGGGATGCGCACGATGTCGCGCTGCCACGTCCGGGACGCGCGGTCGAAGACCAGCACCGAGTGGCCGTTGCCCTGCCCGACGCCGAGCACCAGGCGGTCGACGTCGAGGGCCAGCGGCTGCATGCCGTACAGGTTGGCGGGCGGGTCGGGCAGCCAGTCCGTCGTCCCGGTGCGTGGGTCCAGCAACCCCAGGAGCGCGCCGACGCTGGGGCCGGTCCTGCGGTTGCGGAGGACCAGTCCGTCCTCGGTCAGCCCCTCGAGGCGGTCGTGCCGGAAGAACTCGTCGCTGCCGTCGTCCTTCCACGTGGTGCGAGTGGAGGCGATGACGTCGAGCGGTACCTCGTCCGCGCTGCCGAGGTCGAGACGGACGAGCTCGGGGGGCGCGGGCGCGGGCTCCGGGTCAGCGGGGCGAGAGGCCACGGCGACGACCGCGAGCACCGCCACGGTCGACAGTGCGGCCGCCGCGACTGCGAGCCGGGTACGCCGACGTACGCGGCGACCGCCGGCATCCGCGATCGCGGCCGCGTCGACGCTGAAGGTGGGCTCCTCCGCGACGGCGTCTCGCAGGGCACTCCGCAGGTCAGCACTCACGGCATGACCCCCTCGGCGTGGGTGCGGGCGGCCGGTTCGGGGTCGGCCAGCTCGCCGCCGTGTCGGGCGTAGGCCACCCGCAGGGCGGCGAGCCCTCGTGCCGTCTGGCTCTTCACCGTGCCCGTGCGACAGCCGAGCACCTCGGCCACCGTCTCCACACTGAGGTCCTCGTAGTAGCGCAGCACCACGCAGGCCCGCTGGCGCGGGGGCAGGTCGGCCAGCGCGGCCATCAGCAGCGCACGGTCGGCCACCTGGTCGGTGGGGTCGGCGACGGGGCGCTCGCCCAGCCGGGGAGTGGGAACCTCGCGGGAGGAGCGCCTGCGGCTCTGGTCGATGGCGACCCGCACCGCCGCACGACGGGCGTAGGCGCGGACGTCGCGGTCCTGGTCGAGGCGCGGCCACGCGAGGTACACGCGGATGAGGGCTTCCTGGACGACGTCGGCGGCCCGGTCCCAGTCGCCGCACATGAGGTACGCCGTGCGGCGCAGGCCGGGCGCGCACGCAGCCGCGAACGCGGCGAACTCGGGATCGTCCCGTCGTGCCATGCCACCTCCCGGCCTCCACTGTCAGTGTGGATACGTGCCGGGCCCGGGAACAGGTTGCAGCGAGCTGGACCGGACCGGTTCAGGGGGACGGCTGGCCCAGCTCGCGCTCGAGCTCGGAGGCGAGGTCGCCCCTGCGGTGCAGGCGCCAGCCGAGCCAGCCCAGGCACAACGTGTAGCCGACGAACAGGGCGATCCCGTGGGTGGCGACCCCGGAGACCACGGCCTGCAGGACGCTGTCGCGGGGATCGGCGACCGCGTCTCGCGCGACGAGGGCGACGAAGCCGAAGACCACCACCATCAGGACCGGCGGCAGCAGGGCGACCAGGTAGAAGTCCCGCCGTCGCACCAGCGCCGCCAACCCCAGGCAGAGCGCCATGAAGCAGAGGTCGAAGAACAGCGTGAGGCGTCCCACCAGCAGCACGTCGACGGCGACGGCGGTGAGGGTGAGGGCCACCCCCAGCACGACCACCTGCCGGCCCGGCTCCTGCCCGGCCTGCCAGAACGTCCCGGCCTGCGTCACGACCCTCAACCTAGGACCGAACTCAGGCGCCTCGTGCGCGGCGCGCCGCGGGGGACGCCGTGCCGGGAGGCTGGTCGAGCAGGTCGTCGAGCGTGGGGTCACCCGTGGCTCCGGGGACGTCGTCGAGGACGTTCAGCTCGGGCACGGCGGCCGAGCGGGGCACCGTCTCGACCTGACGGGGTCCCTCGAGCTGGTCGTTGGTGACGCCGAGATCGACGAACCGGCGTGCGGACACCAGCACGCGTCCCTCGAGCGACCCCATCGCCTGGTTGTAGGCGACGACGCTGGCGTTGAGGGAGCGGCCCACCTTGTCGAGGTGGCCGGCCATGGAGCCCAGCCGTGCGTGCAGCTCCTGCCCGAGCCGCTGGACCTCCTGCGCCTGGGCGTTCAGCACCTCGTGCTGCCAGCCCTGGGCGACCGTGCGGAGCAGCGCGATCAGCGTCGACGGGGTGGCCAGCACGACGTTGCGGGCGGCGGCCTGCTCGACGAGGTCGGGCACTGCCTGGAGCGCGGCCTGGAGGATCGCCTCGCCGGGCAGGAACAGCACGACGAACTCCGGCGTCCCGGCCAGCGCCTCCCAGTAGCGACGTGACCCCAGGTCGGCGACGTGCTTGCGGACGTGCTCGCCCAGCCGGGCGAGCGCCCGCTCGTGCTCGGCGGGGTCGTCGGCCCCGGTGAGGTCGAGGAAGGCGGCGAGCGGCGCCTTGGCGTCGACCGCGATGGTTCGTCCGCCGGCGAGGGTGACGACGAGGTCGGGACGCAACCGCCCGTCGTCGAGGCGCGTCTGCTCGTCGAAGTCGCAGTGGTCGACCAGGCCGGCCAGCTCGACCGTCCGGCGCAGGTGGAGCTCACCCCACTGCCCGCGGACCTGTGGCTTGCGCAGGGCGGTCGCAAGCGTGTGGGTCTCGTGCCTCAGCACGTCGGTGGAGCGGCGTACGTCGGCCACCTGCTGGTGCAGCTGGGCCTGCCAGGCGGTGCGGTCGTGGGCCAGGTCGCTCAGCTGGTCCTGCAGCCGTTCGAGCCCGTCCTGGACGACGGCGTGGTCGGCGACGCGCTGCTGCAGCGCAGCGATCGCCGTGTCGTCG
>DATIAJ010000320.1:0-5137 GCA_035458105.1 Nocardioides sp.
GACGCCGGCCGCACCCAGGCCAAGGGCATGGTGCAGGAGGTCTTCGTCAACGCCGAGCGGATGGCCGCGGGCTCCGACCGCGACGTGCTGTGGCTCGGCGAGGCGCGCGACCGGTTCCCGGCCCGGCTCCACGTCGCGCCGTTGCAGGTGTGGGGGCCGATGCGCGACAAGCTCCTCACCGACAAGACGGTCGTCTTCACCAGCGCGACGCTGATGCTGGGTGGCGAGTTCGGTGCCGTCGCCACCTCGCTCGGCCTCAAGCCCACCGAGCGCGTCGGCTCGCAGGTCGCCCCGACCGACCCCGAGACCGCGCTGCCGTGGAAGGGCATCGACGTCGGCTCGCCCTTCGACTACGGCCAGCAGTCGATCCTCTACGTCGCACGCCACCTGCCCCAGCCCGGTCGCGACGGACTCGGCCCCGCCCAGCTCGACGAGATCTGCGACCTCGTCGACGCCCTCGACGGACGCACCCTCGGCCTCTTCTCGTCCCGTCGGGCCGCCGAGACCGCGGCCGAGGCCGTCCGCACCCGGCTCCCGCACCTGACCACGCTGGCGCAGGGCGACGCGCAGCTGCCCGAGCTCGCCAAGCAGTTCGTCGAGGACCCCCACACCTGCCTCTTCGGCACGCTCTCGCTGTGGCAGGGCCTCGACGTCCCGGGCGACACCTGCCAGCTGGTCATCATCGACCGCATCCCGTTCCCGCGGCCCGACGACCCGCTGATGTCCGCGCGCTCCAAGGCCGCCGACGCGGCGGGCGGCAACGGGTTCATGGAGGTGTCCGCGACCCACGCGGCGCTGCTGATGGCCCAGGGCGCGGGGCGGCTCATCCGTACGACGTCCGACCGCGGCGTCGTCGCCGTGCTCGACCCGCGCCTCGAGACCGCCCGCTACGGACGCTTCCTCAAGGCGTCACTCCCGCCGATGTGGTCGACGACCGATCCAGCGCTCGTCCGTCAGGCGCTCAAGCGGCTGGGGCAGGGATAGCCGCAGCCGCGCGACACCATGAAGGCAGTTCGGCGGTGACTTGGCACCCGTCACGCTCAGCCCGGCGCTGGCGGAACGCGAACTGCCTTCTTGGTGTCCGCCGGGCGCCCGAGCGGCTCGGCCAGCCGGCCAACGCGGCGTGCGCCGGGATAGTCCAGTGGCAAGTGGCTGTCGGATCGCACCGGGGACGGCCACTTCCCACTGGACTACCCCCGGGAGCCACGCCGCCCGGTCAGGCCGGCGCCTCGTAGCCGAAGACCTGGTAGTCGCGGGCGTACATCCGCGCCACGAGCTCGGCCAGCTCGCGCGACACCTGCCGGTCGCGACCCCCGGGGGCGGTCTGGTTCTTGGGCGCTGTCGGCACCGCGGGCGCGCCGATGCGCTCGCACACCTCGGCGAAGTCGCGGTCGAACGTCTCGAGCCGCCCCACGAAGTCGACGCGGTTGAGGTCGATCATCCGGCTCTGCAGCGTCAGGTGCTGGTCGGTGCCCGGCACCGCCGACAGGTCGTGGGTGGCCGTCCAGCGGGCGAACTCCTCGACGGTCTGCATCCGCTCGTGGAGGCCTGCGTCGAAGTCGTAGTAGTTGTTGTCCACCACCTTGTCGTGCCACGCGGAGACGAAGCGGTCGAGCGGGTCGCGCACGAACGCGAACGTGAAGTAGTCCGCGAAGCTGGCCAGCGGGTAGCGCACCCGCATCGCGTGGTCGACGTCCATGCTCACGCCATGGGTCTCGCAGTGGTGGCGGATCGTGCGCGTCGCGACCTTGGCCACGCGGTACCAGACGAACCGGTGGCTGTGGCTGATCGTGAGGTTGTACGCCAACGGGCTGAGCCAGGCGGACGCCTCGCCCGCCGCCGCCAGCCGGTCCACCTCGGCCTGCGCGTCGACCGTGTAGCGGCGCCGGTTTCCCGGGCGGGTACGGAAGAGCTCCGGCGGGGGAGCGTCGGGCGTTGACATCGCGGCGAGGCTACACGGACCGCGCCCTCACCCCAGCGGGATGCGCCCCCGCAGCGACTCCGGGTCGGCCACCGGCTCCTTGCCGGTCTCCGCGATGACGGCGCGCGCCTGGTCGACGCTGTCCCAGACGTTCCAGAGCAGCACGCCGCGGACCTGCCCGGACTGGAGGTAGTAGACAACGCCGGTGCCGACCTCGCCGTCCTTCCAGTCCTCGACCAGGTCGAGGTCGCTCCGGGTCTCACCGACGGCCTCGTAGCCGTAGTCGAGGATGTCGGACCAGAAGAACGGGGTGTAGTCGTAGGCCTCGTCGGCGCCGGCCATGGCCTTGCCGGCATGCTCGCCGGACTTCTCGGCGTGATCGACGTGCTCGACCCGGCGGCGCCCGAGGAGGGCGTCGGGGTACGACGCCACGTCGCCCGCGGCGTACACGTCGGGGTCGCTCGTGCGCAGGTGCTCGTCCACCACGACGCCGTTGTCGACCTCGAGCCCCGCCGCCTCGGCGAGGCCGGTGCGCGGCAGCACGCCGACGCCGATCACGGCCGCGTCGGCGACGATGTCGGTGCCGTCGTCGAGGCGGATCCGGACACCACCGTCGTCCTCCTGGCCACCCTGGACCGAGCCGTGGACGACCTCGACGCCGCGGTCGGCGAACGCCTTGGTGAGCGTCGCGGCCAGCGCGCGCGGGAACATCTGCTCCTGCACGTCCTCGAGGTCGAGCACCAGCGTCACCTGGACGCCGTTCTGCACGAGGGCCGAGGTGATCTCGGAGCCGATGTAGCCGCCGCCCACGACGGCGACGTGGCTGCCCTCGGTCGCGACGGCCCGCAGCCGCTCGTAGTCGGCAGCGGTGCGGTAGTAGATGACGCGCGGGCCGGGGTCGACGGCGAGCACACGCGGCTCGGCGCCGGTGGCCAGCAGCAGCTTGCCGTAGCCGACGCTGCTGCCGTCGGCGAGGCGTACGACGTGGGCGCTGGGGTCGAGCTCGGTCACGGTCGTGTCGGTGACCAGGTCGACCCCGTCGTCGGCGTCGAGGTCGCCGGCCAGCGAGGCGCCCTCGAGCGTCTCGTCGTCCTTGAGCCAGAGGTCCTTGGACAGGACCGGCCGGTAGACCGGCTTGTCGGGTTCGGAGCCGATCACCGCGATGCGGCCGCTGCCGTCCTGCGAACGGATGCCCTTCACGGCGCTCGCCGCGGCGACCCCCGCACCGACGATGACGTAGTCATAGGACTTCTCGACGTTGCTCATGTCGCCATCGTGGCCGGTGGGTGGGTGCCTTTCAACGGCGTCCCACCCCTGCGGGGACGCGGCCTACGGGGCGGACCAGCCGCGCGCCTCCTCGATACCGCGGAGGAGATGACCTGTCAGCGCCTCGTCCTGCGGTCGTCCGGGGTCGCAGTTGGTCATCACGACCACGGCGTCGCCCGTGTGCGGGTAGGAGCGGAGCGCGCACTGGAAGCCGACGCCCCACCCCAGCGAGGTGAGGCGCACCCGCGTGTCGGTACCGCCGACGAAGCAACCGAGGCCGGCCCATGGCGTGCTCGCCTGCCCGCGGACCATGTCGTGCGCGAGATCCGGGGTCAGGCCCAGTGCGCCCCCTCCCGTCAGCGCGTGGTGGATCTCGACGAGTGCTCGCGAGAGGTCGGTCGGGGTGGACCACAGTCCCGCAGCCGCCGCCGCGGGGTAGACGGGGTAGCGCCCGTCGACGACCGCGCCGTGCTGGTCGTGCCCGGTGGCCACGTCGGTCTCGTGGGAGCCGTCGACCGCCGAGCCGACGACAGATGCGAAGCTGCTCCGGGTCATGCGGAGCGGGCCCAGCACGAGCTCACCCATCAGGTCGGCGAACGGGGTGCGGGTGACGTCGGTCAGCAGCTGCTCCACGACGCAGTAGCCCGCGTCGGAGTAGAGGAACCGACTGCCCGGCGCGTGCTCGACGCGCACCGGGCGTGGATTGAAAGGGGTCCGACCGGACAGCAGGTCCGGCAGGGCGGGTGGGGTGTCGGTCGGCCGCACGACCTCGAAGGCTCCCTCCGGGTCGACGATCCCGCCCTGGTGGCTCAGCAGCGTGCGCAGCGTCACCGGGGCGCGCATCACCCGTCCGGTGGCGGGGACCAACGTCCACGAGCGGAGCAGGTCGTTGACGTCGCGGTCGAGGTCGAGAGAGCCCTGGCTCGCCAGGCGCAGCACACCCAGGGCTGTCACGAGCTTGCTCATCGAGGCCGCGTGGAACATCGACCCGACACCCACGTCGACGCCTTCGGTGGCATCGGTCGCCAGCAGCCCGAACCCCCGGGCGTCGTCGAGACGACCGCGGGCCGTCACCGCCACGCTCACACCCGGGACGCCCAGCAGGGCCGCCGGGACGTCCGCGCCCATCGCCCGGGCAGCCGCAGGCCCGCCCCACGTCGTACGACGGGTGGGGGCGGTCTGCGAGGTGGCTGCGCAGCCGGCGACCGGCTCGTGACCCACCCGGCTCAGAGGCTGCGCAGGACCGCGGTCACGACACCGAGGATCGTGGCGTTGTCGCCCGGGATCGGGTCGTAGGCGTCGTTGTGGGGGAGCAGCCACACGTGGCCGTCCTTGCGCTGGAAGGTCTTGACGGTGGCCTCGCCCTCGATCATCGCCGCGACGATCTGGCCGTTCTCGGCGGTCTGCTCCTGGCGGATGACGACGTAGTCGCCGTTGCAGATCGCCGCGTCGACCATCGAGTCACCGGAGACCTCGAGGAGGAAGAGGGTGCCGTCGCCGACGAGCTGCTTGGGCAGCGGGAAGACGTCGGTGACCTGCTCCTCCGCGAGGATCGGACCACCGGCGGCGATCCGGCCGACGACGGGGATGTTGATCGCGGTGGGGTGGAGGTCGCCGATGCCGGTCTCGTCGACGCTCGACTCCTCGCCGCTGGACATCGAACGGCGCGCGGCCATCACCTCGGGCAGGAACACCTCGAGGGCGCGCGGGCGGTTGGGGTCGCGCTTGAGGAAGCCCTTGCCCTCGAGCACCCGCAGCTGGTGGGCGACGCTGGAGGACGAGGTGAGACCGACGGCCTGGCCGATCTCCCGCATCGAGGGCGGGTAGCCCTTGGTCTCGATGGAGTCCTTGATCGTGGCGAGCACCCGCTGCTGGCGCGGGGTCAGGCCGGTGGCGTCCGGGGGGCCGTCGGGCATCTCGATGACGTTCTTGTCGTCCTGCTTGGCCATG
>DATIAJ010000321.1:0-3155 GCA_035458105.1 Nocardioides sp.
GAGGACTTCGAGGTCTTCCGACGTCGGATCGAGGGTGTGCTCGTCGCGCGCAGCTTCGTGATGATGGACTACGACATCGAGGAACGGCACCTCGACCGGGCGACCGAGCTCGCCCCGGGCCGCGAGGGCCCGACCATCTCCCCGCTCGGCAAGCCCGGGTGGGTGGCCGTACGCGTGATGGTCCCGCGCGCGGGATCGCAGCGACTCATGGACGAGCTCTGGTCGATCGGCGCCCGCGCCATCCTCCTCACCGACATCCATGCCTGCCGCCTCTGAGCATCCCGCCGCGCCCGCGCTGCCGCACACGTGGCGGCCGATGGGCGTGCGGTTCGCGGTGATCGGCCTCGGGGTGATGCTGCTCGTCGTGTGCGCGGCGGCGTGGTTCGGCTTCGACGACGAGACGCGCGCCAAGTTCAACATCCTCCAGCGGCTCACCCTGCTGGCGATGGGCGCCGGCTTCGCGGTCATCGGCTGGGCCCTCGGCCGCGCCCGGGTCACCGCCGAGGAGGCCGCCCTCGTGGTCGTCAACGGGTTCCGCACCCGGCGCCTGGAGTGGGAGCAGGTGCTCGGCGTGCACCTGCCGGCCGGCGCGCCGTGGGCGACCCTCGACCTCGCCGACGGCACCACCATCTCCGCGATGGCGTTCCAGGGCTCCGACGGCAAGGCCGCGCGCGACGGCGTACGCCAGCTGCGCGCGCTGATCGACCGGACCGGCTGACCCGGTTCAGAGGGCGTGGATGCCCCACTGGACCGACAGCTCGTCGCCGGCGGTGCCGGCCGGGGCGAGCGTGGCGAGGTCCGTGCCGGAGTTGAACGCGTCGGCGGGGGCGGTCATCGGCTCCACCGCCAGGGCCGGGCGTGGCCCGTCGGTGGGGGGCGTGAAGACCTGGAGCCACCGGTGGTGCTCGTCGACCCAGAGCGCGACGCCCCGTCCGCCCGACGCGTCGGCGAGCGTCACCCGGGCCCGTCCCTCGACGTGCTGCAGGTCCCCGAAGCCATGGTCGAGCGCCAGGTCGCCGATGCGGCGTCCGGAGGTGAAGTCGAGGTCATCGGTGGCGGGCTCGACCCCGGTCGGGAGCTGGCGCTCGTCGAGGACCAGCCGGGTGCGCGCGGGCAACGTCAGCTCGAGGTCCTCGATCGCGTCGCCGACGCAGAGATAGGGGTGTGCCCCGCTCGCGTAGGGCGCCGGGTCCGACGCGAGGTTGGTGGCGGTCTGGGTGACGACGAGGCCGTCCGCCGACAGGTCGTACAGCACGTGCAGGTCCAGCGCCCACGGGTAGCCGGTCTGCGCCATCAGGCGGTGGACCAGCGACACGGAGGTCGGCGTGTGCTCCTCGACCGTCCAGGGTGCCCAGCGTGCGAGCCCGTGCGAGGCGTTGCCCGTGCGCGGGTCGGTGAGGCCGAGCTGGAGGTCCTGCCCGCCGAAGGAGTATCGACCGTCGCGGATCCGGTTGGGCCACGGCACCAGCAGCTGGCCCCGCCCGCCGGTGGACATCGCGGTCTCCGCGAAGCCGTGCACGAGGTCCCGCCCGTGGTGGCGGAGCACGCGCAACGCCGCCCCGCCCTCGGTGACGACCGCGGTGTAGCCCGCCGCCGAGATCTCGTACTGGTCGCCGCTGGGAAACACCATGGCGGTCACCCTAGACATCACGGGGAGGCGTCCCGGCGCACCGCCACGCCGCTCAACCGGTGACGACCACCAGGTCGGCCTCGGAGCGCGTCCCGAGCCGCGCGAACAACGCGTCCTCGTCGAGCCGCCACTGCTCCCACTGCGGGCGCATCTGCTCCCCGTCGCGCTCGATGCCGCGGCGCAGCCGCAGCGACGACTCCGCCTCGACCCAGACCAGGACCCCGACGAGGCGTGCGATCGCAGGCGACCAGCAGCCGACCCCCTCCAGCACGAGCAGCCCGCCCGGGTCGACCGGGTGGGTCTCCGCCCAGTCGTCGGCGAGCCAGTCCCAGCGCGTCCACCGGCCCTGCTCGCCGCGCGCCAGCGGCTCGAGCAACGACTCGATCGTGTCGGCGAGACCGGGCAGCCCGCGCCACCCCTGCAGCAGCTCGTCGCAGTGGACGACGTGAGCCTCCGGAACGACGTCGGCGAGGGCGGCTGCCAGCGTGGTCTTGCCGGACCCGGCGGGGCCGTCGACGCACACCAACCGCCCGGCACCGAGCGTCGGGGGTGCGGCCATCACCCGGTCGGCGACCTCGTCGGCGACGGCGCGGGGGTCGGGCGGAGCCTCAGAACGCACGGTCGCAGCCGCGGTAGGACGGCACCACCTCGGCGACGGTCTCCCCGCGCACGAGGTGCACGTCGCGGACGTGCTCGAAGAGCTCACCCGACTTGGCGTGGCGGAACCAGACCAGGTCGCCGATCCCCAGCAGCGCTGCCGGGTGGCCGGTCAGCGGGGTCTGCACCTCCCCGGCGCCCTCGAGGCCCGTCAGGTGCAGCCCCGGCGGCGCCCACGGGACGGGGGAGCGGTCGGCGCCGGTCGCTCCGCTGGCGATGAGGCCACCGCCGTGGACGGTGGCCATCGCCGGGGTGGGCTTGCGCGTCACCCGCAGCCCGAAGTACGCCGCCGGGCGCGGCTCGAAGGAGGCGTAGTGGTCGAAGATGCCGGGCACCAGCAGGCCGGAGCCGGCTGCGATCTCGGTGACGGCGGCGTCGGCGGCGGTGGCCTCCACCGATCCCGACCCGCCGCCGTTCCAGAACTCCAGCGACACCACGTCGGCGAGCGCCTCGGCCATCTCGCGGCGGCGCACCTCGAGCTGGGCCATCGACGCCTTCTTGAGACGTCGTACGACGCGTGAGCGGGCGCGCTGGTCGGGCACCGAGTCCTGGACGCCCGCCACCTGGCCCTCGTAGGTCATCACGCCGACGAGGCGGAAGCCGTCACGGTTCAGGACCCGGCGCGCCATCGCGACGACGTCGGCAGTGTCGAAGAGCGGCGAGCGCTTGGGCCCGACGTGCTGCCCGCCGAACCGGAGCCCGGCGTCGACGTCGAGTGCGACCCGGACCGGCACCGCCCGCGAGGAGCGTGTCGAGTCCACGACGTCGAGGTGGGCAGGGTCGTCCACCATCAGGGTGATCGCGGCCGCCGCCGAGGGCGACGAGGTCAGCCGGCGCAGCGCCGCCACGTCGACGGTGGGGTAGGCCA
>DATIAJ010000322.1:0-2728 GCA_035458105.1 Nocardioides sp.
CGCCGCCTCCTCGAGGCCGACGGCCTCGCCGGCGTCCCGGTGCTGCCGGTCAGCGCCCGCCACGGCTGGGGCATCCAGGAGCTGCGCTCGATGATCGCGAAGCGCGTGGCGGAGAAGAAGGTCACCCGGTCCCGGCTCGAGGCCGACGTGCGCTCGGCCGCCCACCGCCTCGAGGCGGCGACCGGGACCGGCAAGGTGCCCACGCTGTCCAAGGAGCGCATCGCCGCGCTCGACGACGCCTTCGCCGACGCGGCCGGCGTCCCGACGGTGGTGAAGGCGGTGGCCGACTCGACCCGGATGCGCGCCAACCGGGCGACCGGCTGGCCCGTCACCGCGTGGTTCTCTCGGCTCAAGCCCGACCCGCTCAAGCGCCTCCACCTCGACCTCGGCTCGGCCGGCAAGGAGCTCACCGGCGCTGCGCGCACCTCCGTGCCGCAGGCGACCGGAGTGCAGCGCGCTCGCGTCGACACCGAGGTGCGCGCCCTCGCCGACCAGGTGGGGGAGGGCATGGCGCCGTCCTGGGCCAGCTCGGTGCGCGCGGCGTCGGTGTCGCGGCTGCCCGACCTCGGTGACCGCCTCGACCGCGCCGTCGCCGCGACCGACCTCGGGGCGACGAAGATCCCGTGGTGGGCCGGTGTCGTGCGCGTCCTGCAGTACGTCCTCATCCTCGCCGCGATCGTCGGCGCCGGCTGGCTGGCGCTGCTCGCCCTGGGGTCCTACGCCCGGCTGCCCGAGCCCCCCACCCCGGAGGTGGGCGCCTTCCCGCTGCCGACCCTCCTGCTGCTCGGCGGGATCGGCCTCGGCCTGCTCCTCGCCCTCGTCTGCCGCTGGCTCGTCGCGCTCACCGCCAGGTCGCGCGCGCGGGCGGCCGACAAGCGGCTGCGCGACGCGATCTCCGAGGTCTCCGCGGAGATGGTCGTCGCCCCGATCGAGGCCGAGCTCGCGTCCTACGCCGCCGTCCGCGACGGGCTGTCGGCCGCGCTCCGCTGACCTTCCCTCTCGGGTCCGGTTCCAGGCCGCCGCTGGAGTCACCGGATATCCGGCGACCGCCCCTCTTTGCACCCGGGATCTGGGGTGCGAAGAGGGAATCCCGGGTGCGAAGTCCGGCTCGCGAGGCCCGCCAGGGCCATCCAGGAGCGATGACCGACCTCGGAAGCTGTAGGGCCATGAACCGTCCACAGCCCGGGCCGATCCGCCCTCGTCCACAGGATCGACGCGCCTGACGGCCCGGGCGTCGGTGGCCAACCGGAGTCTTGGTGAACCGCGGCGGACCGACCGCCGCCGACAGCAGGAGGCACCTCGATGAACGACACCCAGATCACCCTGGCCGGCTGGATCGGTGGCGACGTCACCTTGCGCGAGCTCACCGACGGGCGGGCCGTCGCCACCTTCCGGATGGCGTGCACCCCGACGCGCTACCGCGACGGCGAGTGGGTCAAGGGCACCCCCACCTGGCACACCGTCAAGGCGTGGAACCGGCTCGGCCGCCACGTCGCCAGCTCGCTCGCGAGCGGCGACCCCGTGGTCGTGCACGGCCGGCTGGTGGCCGACGTGTGGGAGCGCGAGGGCAAGCCGCAGACGTCCTTCGAGGTCGTCGCCTCGGCGGTGGGCCATGACCTCTCGTTCGGCACCTCGGTTCTCACCCGGCCGGTCCCGGCGAGCGACCTTGCGCCCGCGAGCGCCCCGGTGGCGGCTCCCGAGGTGGCCGAGGTGGAGCAGCCGGCCCGGGCGGCGTGACGGTGCCGCCCGACGGCGGTCGTGACCGAACGGTGCGATTGTCGGCGCGGGGTCGCTTCCCCTTAGGCTCGCCCGCATGGCTGAGTACGTCTTCACACTGCGCAACGTGCGCAAGGCCCACGGTGACAAGGTCGTCCTCGACAACGTCACCCTCTCGTTCCTCCACGGCGCCAAGATCGGCGTCGTCGGACCCAACGGCACGGGCAAGTCCTCGTTGCTCAAGATCATGGCGCAGCTCGACCACGCCAACAACGGCGATGCGATCCTCGACCCCGAGGCGACCGTCGGCATGCTCCAGCAGGAGCCGCCGCTGAGCGAGGGCAAGACGGTCCTGGAGAACGTCGAGGAGGCCGTCGGCGAGCTGAAGGCGAAGATGAAGCGCCTCGAGGACGCCTACATGGAGATGGGCGACCCCGACGCCGACCAGGACGCCCTCATGGAGGAGACCGGCAACCTCCAGACCGAGCTCGACAACGCCAACGCGTGGGACCTCGACAGTCGCCTCGACCAAGCCATGGACGCCCTGCGCTGCCCGCCGCCGGACGTGCTCGTCGACAACCTGTCCGGTGGTGAGCGCCGCCGCGTCGCGCTGTGCAAGCTGCTCCTCCAGCAGCCCGACCTGCTTCTCCTCGACGAGCCCACCAACCACCTCGACGCCGAGTCCGTCCAGTGGCTCGAGGGCCACCTCGCGTCCTACCCCGGCGCCGTCCTGGCCGTCACCCACGACCGGTACTTCCTCGACAACGTGGCGCAGTGGATCCTCGAGCTCGACCGCGGCAAGGCGCACCCCTACGAGGGCAACTACACGACCTACCTCGAGACCAAGAAGGAGCGGCTCAAGATCGAGGGCCAGAAGGACGCCAAGCGCGCCAAGGTCCTCGAGCGCGAGCTGGAGTGGGTCCGCTCCAACGCGAAGGCGCGCCAGACCAAGAGCAAGTCGCGTCTCGCGCGCTACGAGGAGATGGCCGCCGAGGCCGACCGGATGCGCAAG
>DATIAJ010000323.1:0-5304 GCA_035458105.1 Nocardioides sp.
GCCGGCATCATCGGCGGCTACCTGCCGTGGTTCGTCTTCGCGGACCGCACGATCTACACGTTCTACGCCGTGGCGTTCGAGCCCTGGGTGGTGCTGGCCGTGACGTTCGTCATCGGGCTGTGGGTGGGGCGGCGCGAGGACGACCCGGCACGCTGGCAGCGCCGCTGGCTCATCGTCGGCGGTTACCTGCTGCTGACGCTCGCGCTCTTCGCCTTCTTCCACCCGATCTACGTCGGGGACACCATCCCCTACGACCACTGGCGCTGGCGGATGTGGATCCCCAGCTGGATCTAGCCGAGGGCTCCCGCCGGTCGAAGTGATATCGCTCGCGGATCCGTGCACCTGCGATTCGACCGCGCAGGCCGGATGCCGTGGCGCGGGTCGAGCACGGTGGGTCGCGGGCCGCTGTCGGTCCCCGTTGTTAGGTTCAGGGCATGTTCCTCCTCGGCGACGACGCACGGCTCGTCATCAGCGCCAGCGACCTGCGCACGGCATCCGCGTGCGAGTTCGCCCTGGTGCGCGACCTCGACGTGCTGCTGGGCCGGGCGGAGAAGGTGCCGAGTCCACCTGACCCGATGGCCGACCGCATCATCGCGCTGGGGAACGAGCACGAGCAGGTCGAGCTGCGTCGACTGGTCGAGAGCCACCGGGGGCGGATCGTGCAGTTCGAGCGACCCGGCTACACCCGTGACGAGCTGGAGCGCGCACACACCCAGACCGTTGCCGCCCTCTCGTCGCCGGACACGGAGGTGGTCTACCAGGCGACCTTCTTCGACGGCGGACTGGTCGGCCACGCCGACTTCCTCGAGCGCACGGCGGACGGCTGGCTCGTCAGCGACACCAAGCTCGCCCGCACCGAGAGCGTGCCGGCCCTGCTCCAGATCGCCGCGTACGCCGCGATGCTCGGCACCGCAGGCGTCCCCACCGCGCCGGTCGCACGACTGGTCGTCGGCAGCGGCGACGTGCGCGACTTCTCGCTCGACGACATCGTCCCGGTCTACCTCAGCCGTCGGGCTCGGCTCGACGCGATACTCGCCGACCACCGGGCCGCCGACGTGGCGGCACCGTGGGGTGACCCGCGGTGGCTGGCCTGCGGGCGCTGCGAGGTGTGCGAGCCCGAGGTCGAGGCGGCACGCGACCTGCTGCTCGTGGCGGGCATGCGTGGGCCCACCCGCCGCCGGCTGCGTGATGAAGGGGTCACCACGATCGAGCAGCTCGCCGTGCGCACCGACCCGGTGCCCGAGGTGCGAGCCAGAACGTTGACCAAGCTGCGCGAACAGGCGCGGCTCCAGCTCGAGCAGGAGCGCGACCCCGAGGGAGGCGTGCGGTCCGAGGTCGTCTGCACCGAGCCCCTGCGGCTGATGCCGGCGCCCAGCCCCGGGGACGTGTTCTTCGACTTCGAGGGCGACCCGCTGTGGTCCGAGCGCGGATCGTCGGTGTGGGGGCTCGAGTACTTGTTCGGCATCGTCGAGGTCGACACCGGTGCACCAGTCTTCCGTGCGTTCTGGGCCCATGACCGCGTCGAGGAGCGGCAAGCGCTCATCGACTTCGTGAGCTGGCTCGGCCAACGGCGGCGCCGATGGCCAGACCTGCACGTCTACCACTACGCACCGTACGAGACGGCCGCCCTGCTGCGGCTCGCGGCCCGACACGGCGTCTGCGAGGACGAGGTCGACCAGCTCCTCCGCGACGGCGTGTTCGTCGATCTCTTCGCCGTGGTGCGGTCCTCGATCCGGGTGTCGCAGCGCTCCTACTCCATCAAGAAGCTCGAGCCGCTCTACATGGGTGCCCGGGAGGCAGCGGTCACCAACGCGGCCGACTCGATCGTCGTCTACCACCAGTACACGGCGGCAACGGTCGCCGGACGCGTCGACGAAGCGGCGGTGCTGCTGCGGGAGATCGCCGACTACAACCGTGACGACTGCGAGTCGACCTGGCTCCTGCGAAACTGGCTCCTCGCCCAGGGCGCCGCTGCCGGCGTCGACCGCACCTCCACCACCGCGGGCAGCGAGTCCGCCGAGGGAGCAGGGGCCGCTCTGGTACCCACCGACCAGCGGCGGGCCCTCATCGACCTCGAGTCACGGGTGCGCGCGCCGCTCGATGGGGTGAAGCCGCACGAACGCACTCCTGAGCAGCAGGCCGTGGCCCTGGTGGCTTCCTCCGTCCTCTTCCACGCGCGAGAGGACAAGCCGGCGTGGCAGGCCCACTTCGAGCGCCTGCGCACGCCGGTCAACGACTGGCGCTCGAGCGACGGCTGCTTCGTCGTCGAGGGCGGGGAGGTCGTCCAGGACTGGCACAAGCCCCCACGCGCTCGAAGCGCACGGCGCGTCGTGCGGCTCGACGGAGAGCCGATGCGAAACATCGCGCTGCCAGCCGGGGCCAGGGTCAGCACCGTGTACGCCGACCCGCCGCCCGAGGGGATCACCACGCTACCGGGCCACGCCAACGCCAGTTCATCCGCCGGAGCGACCGTGATCGAGACCCGCGACGAGATCGGTGCGAACGGCCGGCTGCACCAGAGCCTGCTCGTGGAAGAGCTCATGCCGTCGGGCGGGTCCGGCCATGCCGAGCTCCCGGTCGCGCTCGTGCCGGCCGGGATGATCGGCACGAAGAGCATCGACGACGCCCTCGCCGAGGTCGCGCGTGCGGTGGCGGATGCGCACGACGGGCTGCCACGCGCGGCGGGCCTCGACCTCCTGGCGCGCCGCTCCCCACGGCTGGTCTCCGGCGCCCCGCTGCCGATGGTCGGCTCCGGATCCACGCGACACCTCGACGCCATCACTGCGGCGCTGCTCGGCAGCGACGCCTCCTACCTCGCGGTGCAGGGGCCACCCGGCACGGGCAAGACCCACGTCGCCTCGCAGGCGATCGTCAGGCTCGTCCTGGAACACGGCTGGCGGGTGGGTGTGACGTCCCAGTCGCACAAGGCCATCGAGAACGTCCTGCGCGCGGTCGTCGCGGCGGGCGTGCCCGCGGCCCAGGTCGGCAAGGCGACCCACGGCACGACTGACGCACCGTGGACCTCCCTCGCCAGGGCCGACGACCTGGCAGGCTTCGCGGCCGAGCACCGGGCCGCCGGTCGCGGCTACGTCATCGGCGGCACCGCCTGGGACCTCACGAACACCAAACGAGTCCAGCGCGGCGAGCTCGACCTCGTCGTCATCGACGAGGCCGGCCAGTTCTCGCTGGCCAAGACCCTCGCGTGCTCGGTGGCCGGATCCCGGCTGCTGCTGCTCGGCGATCCCCAGCAGCTGCCGCAGGTCTCGTCAGGCACCCATCCGGACCCCGTCGACGCCTCCGCCCTGGGCTGGCTGGTCGGGGGCGAGCCCGTTCTGGCACCCGAGTTCGGCTACTTCCTCGAGACCACCTGGCGGATGCATCCCGCACTGACCGCCGCGGTGTCCCGGCTGTCTTACGCCGGTCGCCTGCGCTCCGAGGAGTCCGTCACCGCCGCCCGCACCCTCGGTGGCGTGCACCCCGGGCTGCACGTGCGCCTGGTCGACCACCACGACAACTCCACGTCGTCACCGGAGGAGGCCGATGCCGTGGTCGCGCTGGTCCGTGAGCTGCTGGAGCACTCGTGGCACGACCCCGACGGGCCACGTGGCCCGGCCGGGCCCCAGCCGCTCGAGCAGCGGGACATCCTGGTCATCACGCCGTACAACGGCCAGGTCGGCCAGCTGCGCCACACCCTGGACGACGCCGGGTTCGACGAGGTCCCCGTGGGAACTGTCGACAAGTTCCAGGGCCAGGAGGCGGCCGTGGCCATCCTGTCGATGGCAGCGTCGTCGCACACCGACGTCTCGCGCGGCATGGGGTTCCTGCTGGACCGACACCGCCTCAACGTCGCCGTGTCGAGGGGCAAGCACTGCGCCTTCATCGTGCGATCCGAGGTCCTCACCGACTTCGCGCCACGCACACCCGACGAGCTCATCGCCCTCGGCGCCTTCCTCGGGCTGTGTGAGGCGGCCGTCACGACCGAGACCATGCAGGCTGACCTCGTCCCGGCCTGACCTGACCTGACCTGAGCTGACTTGAGCTGAGCTGACCTGCACCAGGTCACCCCAGCGCGACGTCCCCCTCGCGGGCTCGGGTCTCCAACGCCTCGGTGAGCATCGACACCAGCGCCTCGAGCTGCAGGTCAGCGGAGGAGCCGACCTCCTCGTCCGACCCGTCCAGCGCCCGCGCAGCCAACCCGGCCTTGTCGTCGATGAGCTGGGCGAGCCGAGGGTCGATCGTCTGGGCGGCGATGATCCGCCACGCCGTGACCGGCTCGGTCTGACCGATCCGGTGCACCCGGTCGATCGCCTGCGTCTGCTCCGCCGACGTCCACGACAGCTCGGCGAGCACGACGTTGGAGGCGACCTGGAGGTTGAGCCCCACCCCGGCCGCCGTGAGGGAGCACACGACGACGGAGACCTCGGGGTCGGTGAGGAAGGCCTCGATGTTCGCCTTGCGCACGGACGGCGTCTGGTCGCCGCGGATCGAGGCGTACCCGACGCCCCGCTTGGCCAGGGTCTGTTCCGCCGTGTCCATGACGTCGATGTGCTTGGCGAAGAACACCACCTTGCCCACGTTGCGTGCCAGCTGGGCCGCGTAGTCGGCAGCTAGGCCGGCCTTGGCCTGGCCGATCTTGCGCATCACCGTGAACACGTTCTCGCCGGTCTTGGCCGTGGCGGCGTTCTTGCGTTCCCACTGGGCGACCTTGCGCACCATGTCGTGGTCGATGCCATCGACCACGACGGCGACCTTGCGGGCGGCCAGGGCCGCGTCGTAGCGCTTGACCAGCCGGGCGGCGAGCTCCTGCTCGGCTGCCCTGATCGAACGGCTTGCCTCGTCGTCGAGCTCGACCGGCAGGTCCGCGACCCGTCGTGCCGGGATGTCGGAGGCGACGTCGATCTTGCGGCGGCGCACGATGCCGAGGTTGATGACGCTCGTGCGGGCAGCCGCGTAGAACCCGTGGTCGGCGGGTGTCAGCCCAGTCTGTTCCAGGGCTGCCACGAGCGCGTGCCGGGGCTTCTTGGCGTCGATCCAGCCGAGGAACTGCCAGATCGCCTTGAAGTCCTCGATGTCATTGATCAGCGGCGTGCCCGTGAGCGCCATGAACAGCGCCCGGGCGTGGCGGGCCCGGATGCGCTCCGAGAGCTCCAGCACGTGCTGCGAGCGCTGCGAGGACTTGTTCTTGATGAAGTGCGCCTCGTCGACGACCATGCCGCGGAAGCCGTGCGCCCCGATCCACCCCACGTGGCGGTCGAGGATCTCGTAGTTGACGATGACGATGTCGGCGAAGCCGTCGATGGTCTC
>DATIAJ010000324.1:0-5137 GCA_035458105.1 Nocardioides sp.
GTTGGCCGGTGAGCATCGACGTACGCCCCTCGGAGGACGCCGCGAAGTACCTGGCCACCGACCAGCTCGTCTGGTTCGGCGAGGTCACCGACGCCGACGCCGAGCACCTGCGGCTCGGGCTGCCCGAGGACCAGCGGTTCGCCGTCGACCTGCCGGACGGCCCTGACGACCTGCACAGCGGGATCTACGGTGTCCGCCCGATGGAGATGTCGCTGCCCGGCGGCGCGCTCGTGCCGATCGCCGGCCTCACCTGGGTCGGCGTACACCCCGACGCGCGACGCCGCGGCGTCCTCGCCGCGATGATGACCGACCACCTCGCCCGCACCCGCGACGCCGGGACCGCCCTCTCGGCACTCCACGCGAGCGAGGCCGCGATCTACGGGCGCTTCGGCTACGGCAGCGCGGTCCTCATGCACCAGGTCACCCTCGGCCGCGGCACCACGTTCACCGCTCCTCACCTCGAGGACGAGGCCGCCGCGGTCACCACTCACCTGCTCGACATGGCCGCCCCCGGCGTCACCGAACGGATGCGTGCCACCCAGCTGGCCGCAGCCCCGGACTTCCCCGGGACGATCGTCGGCTCGCCCGACTTCTTCTCGCTCATGGCCCACGAGCCGCCGGAGCAGCTGCGCGACAAGGAGCGGCGCCGCATCCTCTTCGCCCGCCGCGACGGCAAGGACGTCGGGTTCACCGGCCTGCGCCGGGAGCACAAGTGGGACAACGCGCGTCCGTCGGGCACCGTGGTCGTCGGCACCCTCTGCGGCGGCCCCGCCGCGCGCCTCGCCCTCGCCCGCCGCGTCGTCGACCTCGACCTGATGGGAACGACCAAGCTGGACAACGTCGGCCTCGACGACGCTCTGCTGGGCTGGATCGGTGGTCCCCGCGGCGCCGGCGACCTCAAGACGTGGGACAGCACCTGGGTTCGCCTCGTCGACCTCGAGACCGCCTGGCCGCTGCGCTCCTACGAGGCCGACTGCGACGTCGTCGTCGAGGTCACGGACCGATACGCTCCCTGGAACGCGGGGCGCTGGCGGCTCACGGCCTCCTCCGGCGTCGGCGCAGCCGCTCCTACCGACCGCGACGCCGACGTCACCCTCGACGTCGCCGTCCTCGGTGCCGGCTACCTCGGCCACTCGATCGGCGGGCTGCTCCGGGCCGGGCTCGTGCAGGAGCACCGCCCGGGGTCGTACGCCGACCTGGCGCGGGCGATGCGCACCCTCGTGGCCCCGGAGCCGTCCATCGGCTTCTGAGGGCACAACGCGTCGTCCCGGTCTGGCTACTCGGACGGCGACCGCCCGAACACCCGCTTGGCGACGGAACCGGTCCCGATCGCGGCGAAGAGCGCGACGAGGACCCCCGCGGGGACGGTGGTGACGCTCGAGTCGACGCTGTGGAAGGTCGCCTCGCCGCCATAGACACCCACGAACAACACAGCCAGCCACATGGCGACGATCGACACGGTAGCGCCCAGGTCACGCATGACGTCCCGCGATGCCGCGCCACCGTCCTGGGACGACCGCACCGAGGTCGGTTCTCGCACACTCGTAGACATGACAGCCTCCTCGAGCCACTTCGAGTCTCGCGCGTCCGGCGACCCGAGGTCAGAGCCGAACGTCACCGGCCCTCGGGAGGTGGCCCGGGACCTGCGGGTCGGCGGGGTTGCCCGCGTCATGGTGTCCCCCCGCCCGCCTCATGGGCGAACGCGGATGCGAGCCGTCCAGGACGCCGCATCCGGGTCGTCCACGTCGGTCACGGCGAGGAGGGTCGCCTGCTGCGCCTCGGCCTCCAGCACCGTGAGCCCCTCGACCTTGAGCACGCTGCCCCGGTGCTCGGGTAGCCGGACCACTGCGGCGACCAGGTCGTCCCGGAGGAGCGCCAGGGCCGTCGCCGTCACGGGGCCGTCGTCGCGCGCGTTCGGGCTGTCCTCCGCCGCCGCGCTGGCGACGAGGTCACCATTGGGCAGGTGGACGACATCAGTGATGGCCAGACCGACACCGTTCGCGGACCCCAGGTCGTAACGACGGGGACGCGAGACCGCCAGGTCGGCTGGGTCCACCTCCCCACGCACGCCGGCCACGGCTGCCGCCAGGTCCAGGTCGACGCTCCCCGACGGCAGGCCTGCTGACGGCAGTCCCCGATGGAACCAGCGCAGGCTTCCCCCGACGATGCACGCGCCCTCGAGGTTCAGCGCGTCGGAGTCGACGTCCAACGTGGTGGCCACCGCCGCGTACACCGCGGTCATGTCCGCGACCACCACGTCCGTCTCGCCGCCGTCGTCACCGAGCCGCGCCAAGCACCACCGCATCCGTCGCGAGGACGACCCGGACCCCATCAGGAGCACCGCCTCCACCCCGTCCACCGACACCTGGCACGCCGCCTCGAGGTCCGGCTTCAGGTGCTTGGTGCCGGAATCCTCGTCGAACTCGTCGTGCCCCTCCACGGGCGGGAGGAGCCGGACCCGGGTGATGCCACCGCCGGGCCGGGACCACGCCGCGTAGGTCGCGTCGTCCGAGACCACGAGGTGTCCGTCACCGAAGGCCACGACCGCCGAGGCCGCTCTCACCGGGGTCCCGTCGTCGAACCGCAGGCGGTCCGTCCCCGCCACCTCGATCTCCATGTCCTGATGCTGCCAGAAACGGCTGCCTGCCGGCTGCCGCGAGACCGCGCACGCAGCGGTCAGCCGGGTCGAGCGATGATGCGGACGCCGTCAGCGGTCGCCTCGGTCGTCGTCCTCCCCGGCGTCACCACGACGTACTCCTGGTCGACCGTCGTCGCGGACCCGCAGACGGCGTAGCCGGCGAAGCCCACTCCAGAGTCGCCTTCGTTGTTGACCTGCACGCCCCACCCGTTGTCGGGGATCGTGTCGCTGTCGGCGCTGCCCCCGAGCATGTTGTCGTCGAACGGGAACGAACCGTGCATGCTCAACGTCGTCCCCGACCCCGTCGAGGCCAGCCCGCCCCCGGTCGGGGACAGGTCGTCAGGGCAGAAGAGATAGAGCGTCGTGACACCGACGTCCGCGTTCAGGGGCCCCGTCCGGACGTAGAGCAGGTCGAGGTCGCCACTCGCACCGGCCGGGCCGGCAGGTCCCTGCGGCCCGGCAGGTCCCTGCGGCCCGGCAGGCCCCTGCGGCCCGGCGGGCCCCTGGGCGCCGCCGGGGAGCTGCCCGGCGCCGAAGTCGCGGGACTTCAGGCTGCCGTCGGCGACCGTGCGGGAGTCGACGGCTCCCTTCGCGAGGTCAGCGCGTCTCACGCCTCCGTCCTTGATGTCCTTGCTGGTGATGAGCTGCGCGGCGTACGCCGTCCCGCCTCCCAGGGCGAGGGCGAGAGCCACCGTCGACGCGACGGCCGAGTAACGGCTCGAGCTGAACACTCCACCCATGAGCACTCTCCTTTCCGGATGCGCCGACCCCGATGGCCGGCGTCTCGACCACCGTGCGACGCGGGCCAGGCCCGGCGACAGGGACGCGCGTCCCGGGAGGTCGGGAATTGGTGGGTGTGATGTCTCGGGAGTCCGTCTCGCGATCACCCAGTGGCCTGATGGTGCTCCGCGAGGAGCGGTGAGCACGTCTGCGCCGAGCACCGGATCTCGCGCAAGACGTTCTACGCGGTACGGGCCCGGGTCTGCGCCGACGGCGCGGCCGCAGCCCTTCAACCCCGCAGCCGGCAACCGAGGTCCAAGGCGAGGTGCTCGTCGAGCACACCCGACCCGGCCCAGGCATCAGGTACGTAGGCAACGGACGGCCACCCGGCGGACCTCCTGAGACATGCACTGTCACCGATGTCGTGATGCAGAACTGTCACCCATGACCTGATACATCACACGAGAAATTGGTGCGGCAACGTGCTGGATCATCGAACAGGTGTTCGATAGAATGAAGTATGTCGTCGACCAGCCTCCAATCGCAGCCGCCTCCGGCGGCCGACGAAGCGGGTGCGAGGCAGGTGCTGGCCCTGGCCACCGACGCACTCCGGGCGCGGCGCCTGGCGGAGGTGGCCGAGCTGCGGGTGGCGGTCCAGTGGGCCGTGGTCACCGGCCACCCTCGCGACGATCGCGACCCCATGGTGACGCCCGGCGGTGACGGCACTCCCCCGGTGCGCGAGCACGCCATCCCCGAGCTGGCCATGGCGCGCCAGACGCACCCGGCGACGACGCGTGCGCTGATCGCCGACGGCCTCGACCTCGTCCACCGCCTCCCGCGGACATGGGCGGTGGTCGAGGCGGGCGACTGCGAGCCGTGGGTCGCCCGCAAGGTCGCCGTCCTCTCCCGTGCGCTGCTGACCGGACAGGTCGGACGCGTAGACCGCGCCGTGGCGAGGGCGATCGCCGGCCACGCGCCGTCCACCGTGCTCGACATCGCCCGGGCCAAGGTCATCGAGTCCGACCCCGAGACCCACCGCGCCGAACGCGAACGGTCCCGCCACGAGCGCTACGTGCGCCTCTCCCGCACCGACGAGTTCGGCTACCGCCACATCATCGCCCGCATCACCGCCGGAGACGCCGCCTGGATCGACGCCATGGTCGACCACGTCGCCGACATCCTCGCCCTGACCATGGGTCACGACCACAACCACGACGAGCTCCGCTCCCTCGCCATGGGCTGGCTCGCCCGACCCGTCGACCTCCTCAAGCTCCTCCTCGACCACACCAACGACGGTGCGGGCGCGGACACCGAGACAGGTGAGACCGGTGAGCCCGAGCAGCCGGCGTGGTCACCCGACCACATGGCCCACACCGTTGACCGGCTCTGCTCACTCCCCACCCGCAAGCTCGCCAGGCTCCGCGGCCGCGGCCGGCTCTACGTCCACCTCACCGACGACACCCTCCACACCGGGCGGGGAGTGGCCAGGATCGAGGGCGTCGGCCCCATCGACGTACGACAGCTCCACGAAGTCCTCGGCAACGCCGACATCACCCTCACCCCCGTCCTCGACCTGCGGCTGCGCCGTCGCGTCGACGCCTACGAACACCCCGAGGTGATCAAGGACCACGTGTGGGTCCAGACCGGCGGCGACTGCTTCCCCTACACCCCGCGCACCGCCACCCGCGACGGCGTCGACTTCGACCACGCCGTCCCCTACGACGACACCGGACCACCCGGCCAGACCGGCCCCCACAACTCCGGCCCACTACGCCGCCG
>DATIAJ010000325.1:0-11238 GCA_035458105.1 Nocardioides sp.
CACCCGCACGCAGAAGGCCCCCGGAGATCCTCCGGGGGCCTTCGTGTGTGTCTGCGATCAGCGGTTGAGCAGGGCCGAGGCCAGCACGCCGAGGATCTCGTTGGGGTTGTTCACCAGGTAGTTCTGACCGCCGGTGGCGGCCGCGATCTGCTCGAGCTCGCCGGTGTCGGCGTCCTGCGAGATGCCGATGATGATCACCTTGACGGGCTTGGCGGGGTCACGCAGCGACTTGAGCTGGTTGACGAGCGACTCGAGCGAGAGCGAGCTCGAGTCGTCACTCGCACCGTCGGTCATGATGACCACGGAGTTGAACCATGCCGGGTCCCACATCTCCTGGGCGTGCTTGTAGGCGGCCAGGGTCGTGTCCATGACACCGGTGCCGCCGCGGACCTTGCCGGGGAGGGCGCTGGCGATCGACCGGACCTCGTCGCCGTGGGTCTTGCCGTCGGCACCCGGGGCGTCGAGCCGCTCGAGGGGCGAGTACTCGGCGTACGAAGCGCCGTCCTCGCCGCGGTTCTTGGAGAAGCCCCAGATGCCGATCCGGGCCTGGGCCGGGAAGGCGTCGAGCGCCACCTGGGACGCGGTCACGGCCAGCCCGATGCGGGTGGTGTCGCCGATGGCCATCTTCATCGACCCGGAGAGGTCGACCACCGCGAGGATGCTGGACGGCACCGAGAGCACGCGCCACTGGCGCAGGGTGTCGTCGGTGGTCTTCTGCGGCACCTTGGGGAGGACCGGCGCGCTGCCGAGGCCGATGTCGTTGGGCAGGGGCGCACCGTCGGGACCGCGGAGCTCCGCGGCCGCGATGGCCTCGACGCCGGCGCTCGAGGCGAACCAGCGGCCGAGCGCACGGCCCACGCGGGCGGACAGGTCGCCGCCGGAGGCGAGGATGTCCTTGGTGCCGCGGTTCACGTCGATGAGCGGGTACTGCAGCATCGGCACGCCGGTCTTCGGCGCCACCAGCGCGAGCTGGTCGTTGCTGCGGCGGGCGGCCAGGTAGGCCTGCTCGGTCGCGGGCACCAGCTGGGTGCTGGAGGCGGTGATGGTGGAGAGGTCGGTCTCGTTGGCGCTGCCGGCCACGGCACGCTCGCCGTAGGTCTGGGCGACCGGGACGGTCTTCTCCTCGATGGTCAGCGCGGTCTCGCCCGTCTTCTTCATCTCGGCGTACGGCGCGAGCAGCGCGAGCGCGGAGGCACCCTCGGCGCTCGGGTCCGCCATCGCCAGGCTGCCGCCGTCGAGCACAGCGGACCAGGAGGCCGGGGCCTCGGCCGCGGGGCCGCCGATGAGGCCGACCGGCGTCTGGGCGAGCACCTCGGCGACCGGCGTACCGGTCCACCCGGCGCTGGTCAGCTGGCCCTTCCAGGTCGGGCTGTCCGGGATCCAGATCTCGGGCAGCTCGGCGTTGGGGTCGCTCAGCAGCGCGACGACGTCCTTCACGGTGCCGGCCGTGACCTGGATGTCGATGCAGGGCTCGTCCTCGTTGACGTCCTTGACGGCCTCCTTGACGAGGTCCTCCATCACCGGGGCGGTGGTCAGCGTGACCACCTCGGAGATGCAGTCGGCGCCCTCGGGCTCGCCGCTGGCGCCGCGCACCGCGAAGAAGCCGATGAGGCCCACGACGAGCGCGAGCGCGAGCCCGCCCAGCACGAAGGTCTTGGCGGGGCGCCCGCCCGGGCCGCCGGAGCTGTCCGCGGTCTCGGCCGCGGTCGAGTCGTCGAGACTCATGGAGGTCCTCCCACAGAGGTGTCGATCGGGGGTCTGGGCGAGACTAATGTCCAGCCTTTACCCTCCGTGGCCGAACGACGAAATGAGTTCGCAACAAATGAGCACAGCCCAGGTGGTCGTCCTGGCCGGACCCAGCGGCGCCGGGAAGTCCCGGCTCGCGGAGCGCCTCGGACTCCCCGTCCTGCGTCTCGACGACTTCTACAAGGACGGCGACGACCCCTCCCTCCCCCGCATCACCAGCGGCGCGAACGCCGGGCTCGTCGACTGGGACCACCCCGACTCCTGGCACGAGGTCGACGCGCTGGCCGCGCTGCGCGAGCTGTGCGCCACCGGCCGGACCGAGGTGCCGGTCTACGAGATCGCCCGCAACGGGCGCTGCGGCACGCACACCGTCGAGCTCGGCGGCGCCACCCGGTTCGTGGCGGAGGGCATCTTCGCCCCCGACGTGGTGGCCACCTGCCGTGAAGAGGGGATCCTCGCCGCCGCCTACTGCATCACCCAGCACCCGCTCGTGACGTTCTGGCGCCGCCTCACCCGCGACCTGCGCGAGCACCGCAAGCCGCCGCTGGTGCTCGTACGCCGCGGGCTGGCCCTGCTGCGCGACCAGCAGCGGGTGGTCTCGCACGCGGTCCGGCAGGGATGCCGGCGGGCGACCGGCGACCAGGCCTACGCCGAGCTGTCCGCCGACACCGACGCCGCTAGCCGCCGATGAGGGCGGCGTAGCCCGGCTTGACGACCTCGTCGATGATCGCGAGCCGCTCGTCGAAGGGCAGGAACGCCGACTTCATCGCGTTGATGGTGAACCAGCGCAGGTCCTCGAGCGTGTAGCCGAACGCCTCGACCAGGCCGAACATCTCCTGCGTCATCGACGTACCGCTCATCAGGCGGTTGTCGGTGTTGACGGTGACCCGGAAGCGCAGGTCGGTCAGCAGCCCGATCGGGTGCTCCGCGAACGACGTGGCGGCGCCGGTCTGGATGTTGGAGCTCGGGCACATCTCCAGCGGGATGCGCTTGTCGCGGACGTAGGCCGCCAGCCGGCCCAGCTCGACCGAGCCGTCGTCGTGGACGGTGATGTCGTCGATGATCCGCACACCGTGGCCGAGCCGATCGGCGCCGCACCACTGGATCGCCTGCCAGATCGAGGGGAGCCCAAAGGCCTCGCCGGCATGGATGGTGAAGTGGGCGTTCTCGCGCTGGAGGTACTCGAAGGCGTCGAGGTGGCGGGTGGGCGGGAAGCCCGCCTCGGCGCCGGCGATGTCGAAGCCGGCGACGCCGCGGTCGCGCCAGGCGATGGCCAGCTCGGCGATCTCCATCGAGCGCGCCTGGTGCCGCATGGCGGTGAGCAGCTGCCGTACGACGATCCTGCCGCCGCTGTCGGACATGCCGGCGTCGAAGCCCTCCTGGACCGCGGCGACGACCTCGTCGAGGGTCAGCCCACCGCTGACGTGCTGCTCCGGGGCGTAGCGCACCTCGGCGTAGACGACCCCGTCGGCGGCGAGGTCCTCGACGCACTCGCGGGCGACACGGGCGAGCGCGGGACCCGTCTGCATCACCGCGACCGTGTGGTCGAAGGTCTCGAGGTAGCGCACCAGGGAGCCGGAGTCGGCCGACTCGGCGAACCAGCGGCCCAGCGACTCCGCGTCGGTGGCGGGCAGCTCGTGGCCCGCCTCGGCGGCGAGCTCCACGATCGTCTGCGGACGCAGCCCGCCATCGAGGTGGTCGTGCAGCAGGACCTTCGGGGCGGCCTGCACCTGGTCGCGGGTGGGAGTGCTCATCGGCACATCCAAGCAGGGCGCATCATGGTCAAGCACTATCTTCGTGCGCATGCGCACCTTCACCACGCTCGACGAGGTCGCCGCCGCGGCCGGCTCCGAGATCGGCACCAGCGACTGGCTCGTCGTCGACCAGGCCCGGATCGACGCCTTCGCCGACGCGACGCTCGACCACCAGTGGATCCACGTCGACGTCGACGCGGCGGGCAAGGGCCCGTTCGGCACCACGATCGCCCACGGCTTCCTCACCCTCAGCCTCCTCCCCCACTTCGCCTCGCAGGTGTTCCGGCTCGAGACGCCGGGCGCCCGGCTCAACTACGGGCTCGACAAGGTGCGCTTCCCCAGTCCGGTGCCGGTGGACAGCCGGTTGCGCTCGCACGTGCGCTTCGGCGAGGTCCGCGACCTGGCCGCCGGCAAGCAGCTCGTCGTCGAGCACACCGTCGAGATCGAGGGCCAGGACAGGCCGGCCTGCGTGGCCGCCCACGTCGTGCTGCTGCTGGCCTGAACGCCCACCGGGGCGGGCCCTGCGTCACCCGGGACGAGGCTGGCGGCGGCGCGGGACCAGGAGCCACAATGCCGGGGTGACCCAAGTCGGGCAGCGCCGTCTGCATCGCCGTGGCGAGGACGAGCAGGCGTCGGTCTCCACCCTGGAGCTGTTCTTCGACCTGGTCTTCGTCTTCGCCCTGACGCAGGTCACCGCGTTCATGGCCCAGGACATCGGCGCTCGGTCGGTGGTGCAGGGCGTCCTCATCGTCGTGCTGCTGTGGTGGGCCTGGACGGGCTACGCGTGGCTGGCCAACGTGGTCAGCGCCGACGAGACCGCCATCAAGGTCGTGATGTTCGCGGCGATGGCCGCGATGTTCCTGCTCGCACTGTGCATCCCCGAGGCGTACGACGATGGGGCCGGCGGGCTGGATGGACCGCTGGTCCTGGCGTCGTGCTATCTCGCCTTCCGCGTCATGCACCTGGTGATGTTCGTCGTGGTCGCCCGCGACGACCCCGGGCTGCGGGCGCAGCTAGCACGGTTCGCCCCATCGGCGTTCGGGAGCAGCATCGTGCTGTTCGTGGCTGCGACGACCGAGGGCGCGACGCAGACCTGGCTGTGGGCACTCGCCTTGGTCGTCGACTACGTCGGCACCGCTCTCGGGGGCGCGTCGGGGTGGCGGCTCCCCGCGCCCGGCCACTTCTCCGAGCGGCACGGGCTGATCATCATCGTCGCCCTCGGCGAGTCCATCGTGGCGATCGGGGTCGGGGTCGCCCAGCTGCCCATCACGTGGCCGATCATCGCAGCGAGCCTCCTCGGCCTGTTCCTCGTCCAGGCCCTGTGGTGGGCCTACTTCGACGTCAGCGCGCTGCTGGGCGAGCACGCGCTCGCACACGAGCCGGCCGCCACCCGCCCGCGCCTGGCACGCAACGCCTACTCCTTCGCCCACTTGCCGCTGATGGTCGGCATCGTGCTGGTCGCACTGGGCCTGAAGAAGGTGCTGGAGTACGTCGCCGACACCGAGCACCACGACCTCAGCGACCCGCTGAAGGGCGCAGCCCTCGCCGCGCTGGTCCTCGGGCTGGCGACCTACCTCGTCGCCCACGTGCTGTTCAAGCACCTCGTGTCCCACGAGCTCTCCACTGCTCGACTCGTCGCGGCCGTGGTGCTGCTGGTCGCCTGGGTGCCGCTGCGCGAAGTCCCCGCCCTCGGCCAGCTCGGCGTCGTGCTCCTCGTCGTCGTCGCCGCGCTCGGCACCGAGGCTGTGGTCCACCGCGAGCGCAGGCGGGAGATCCGCTCCGGGCTGGGCCGGCACTGAGCAGGCCTCACCGCGACAGCACGGCCTGCGCGAACACCCCCAGGATGTCCTCGGGCTCGGCCGCGAGGTAGGCCTCACCGCCGGTCACCCGGGCCATCCGGCGCAGGGCGTCGAGGTCGGCGTCGCCGCTGATCGCGATGCCCACCACCCGCACCGGCCGGTCAGGGTCCTTGAGCTCCTCGAGGCGTTGCAGCAGGGCCTCCAGGCTGATCGACCCCGGGTCCTCGTTCTGGCCGTCGGTCATCAGGACGACCGCGTTGGAGTAGTGCGGCCGATAGCTGCGCAGCGCCTCCCGGTAGGCCGCGAGCGCCGTGTCGTAGAGACCGGTCCCCCCGTCGGTCAGGCCGGGCATCTCGGCGGCCCGCTCGCGCAGCGCGTAACGCTGCGTGCGGCCGAACCGCAGGTCGTCGAGGCGCCGGATGGGCTCGAGCTCGCGCCAGTCCTGCCCCGGCCCTCCCTTGTCGACGGAGAACACCCACAGCCCCACCCGCGCGTGGTCGGGCAGGAAGCCCAGCCCGATCCGGGCGGCGTCGGCCAGCAGGTCCATCCGGGACCCGGTGCCGGCGTCGAAGTCCATCGACCCGGAGGCGTCGACCACGGCGAGCATCGCCGACGGCACGCTGAGGGAGCGCCAGGACAGCACAGCCTCGCCGATCGCCTTGGCCGATGGGGCGGGCAGCGCTCCTCGCGAGTCCCGCGGGCTGCGGAGGCCCTCGGCGGCGATGAGCGCCTGCCCCTCCTCCCCCGCGAGGTAGGCCCCGAGCGCGCGAGCGAGCGCGCGCGACCCCTCGGCGGCGTCCCGGCTGAGCGTGAGCGGGAAGTCGAATGCCGGCGAGCCGACGTCCGGGGTGAGGTCGCGCAGGTCGCCACGGCCCTCGACCGAGCTGAAGTCCTGCTCGGTGGTGACGACCAGACGGGGCGACCGGCGCGGGAACATCGCCGGGCGCACCCCCTCGTCCTGGCCATTGACCCGACGCGCGCCCTCCGCCTGTGCGAAGGGCACCAGCATCTGGCGGGCTTCCGCGCGGCTGCGACCGACCACCCGCGCCTCGACCCCGGGAGCCGTGAGGGCCAGGGCACCGGCGAGCGACGACTCGGGGTCCGGGGTCGACACCAGACCGGACGCCTCGGCATCGCCCCACGAGGGCCACTGGCGAGCTCGGGCCCCGCCCACCAGCAGGACCGGCGTCCGGGCCAGGCTCCCCACGAGGAGCTTGGGCCGGGTGGCTCGGCCGAGGTAGGCCTCGGTGGTCAGGACGTGCGCCTCCGGGATCCAGATGTCCGGAAGCTCACCGCCCATCGAGACACCCTGGGCGACGGCGATGCCCGACCGTGACGCCGGGTCGACCTGCACGCAGTCGGGCGTGACGTCCGCGAGCGCGGCCACCACCACGCCGTACATCTCCGGGGCGACCGCGAGGTCGACGCTGAGGAACTCGGCGCACCCGTCGGACGCCGCCGTCTCGCCGTCGCCACGCGAGAGGACCAGCCAGGTGGCACCCGCTCCGACCGCGAGGCCCGTCACCAGCACCACGACCGCCATCACGACAGTCGACGTCATCGTCGCGCGGCCGGGCCCGCGCTCGTCGTTGCTCTGCATGGGGTCCCCCAAGATCCCGAAGGTAAAGAAACGCTAGGCAGGGGGTCCGGTCGAGCCGGTTGTTACTGGCCGGTCATCGTCAGTGTTGGGGAGGCCGTTCGCGAGGTCGGCGTCTCAGCCGATGCGGTCGAGGACGATGTCGCGGCGTACGTCCGCCGCGTCACCGCCCGCAACGGACGACACCGTGTACCCGCCCTCGAGCGAGGCCAGCGCCCGGTCGAAGCGCTCCGACTCGTCGGTGAGCAGGGTGAAGAGCGGCTCGCCCTGGGTGACCACGTCGCCGGGGCGGGCGTGCCACACGACGCCGGCACCGGCCTGCACCGGGTCCTCCTTGCGCGCCCGTCCGGCACCGAGCCGCCAGGCGGCCATGCCGACCGCCATCGCGTCGAGGCGGGTGAGCGTGCCGCTGGTCGGCGCGGTGACGACGTGCGACTCCTTCGCCTGCGGCAGCGCCGCGTCGGGGTCGCCGCCCTGGGCGCGGATCATCCTCTTCCACGCGTCCATCGCCGAGCCGTCGGCGAGCTTGTCGGCAGGGTCGACGTCGTCGCGGCCGGCGCCGGCGAGCATCTCGCGGGCCAGGGCCAGCGTCAGCTCCACCACGTCGGCGGGGCCGCCGCCGGCGAGCACGTCGACGGACTCCTGCACCTCGACCGCGTTGCCGGCCGTGAGGCCGAGCGGGGTGGCCATGTCGGTGAGCAGGGCGACGGTGTGGACGCCCGCGTCGGTGCCGAGCGCGACCATCGTCTCGGCGAGCTCGCGTGCGGTGGCGAGGTCCTTCATGAAGGCGCCACTGCCGACCTTGACGTCGAGCACCAGGGCGCCGGTGCCCTCGGCGATCTTCTTGCTCATGATCGAGCTCGCGATCAGCGGGATCGCCTCGACAGTACCGGTGACGTCGCGCAGGGCGTAGAGCTTCTTGTCGGCCGGTGCGAGGCCGTCGCCGGCGGCGCAGATGACGGCACCGACGTCCTCGAGGATGGCGAACATCTCCTCGTTGCTCAGCGCGGCGCGCCACCCGGGGATGGACTCGAGCTTGTCGAGCGTGCCGCCGGTGTGGCCCAGACCGCGGCCGGAGAGCTGGGGGACGGCCACGCCGCAGGCGGCGACGAGCGGGGCCAGGGGCAGGGTGATCTTGTCGCCGACACCGCCGGTGGAGTGCTTGTCCGCGGTCGGGCGCGAGAGGTCGGAGAAGTCCATCCGCTCCCCCGAGGCGATCATCGCGCCGGTCCAGCGTGAGATCTCCCGGCGGTTCATGCCGTTGAGCAGGATGGCCATCGCAAGCGACGACATCTGCTCGTCGGCGACCTCCCCGCGCGTGTAGGCGTCGATCACCCAGTCGATCTGGCTGTCGGACAGCTCGTGCTTGTCGCGCTTGGCGAGGATGACCTCGACGGCGTCGTGGGCGGCCACTACTCGATCCCTTCCAGGTCGTCGGGTCCGAAGGCGTCGGGGAGCACCTCGGACATGGGCTTGACGCCCGAGACGGTCCAGACCAGCAGGTCGCGACCGCCGTGTTCGAAGAGCAGCTGGCGGCACCGGCCGCACGGCATGATGATCTCGCCCGCGCCGTTGACGCACACGAAGTGCGTGAGCCGGCCGCCACCCGTGGCGTGCAGCTGCGAGACCACTCCGCACTCGGCGCACAGCACGACGCCGTACGCCGCGTTCTCCACGTTGCAGCCCACCAGGACGCGCCCGTCCGCGGCCCGCGCGGCCGCACCCACGGGGTAGTGGGAGTACGGCGCGTAGGCGCGGCGCATGACGTCGACGGCACGTTCCTTGAGGTCGTCCCAGTCGTTCTGGTCCCAGCTGTCTTCCACGCGGACACTATGGCGCATACGGGAGAGCCACGGTCTTTGGCAGTACTCGCCGAAAGATGTCCGGCGGGTTTTATGTCTCAAACACATTTCAGAAGTCGCGAACCTCGTGACGGGGTGCCCCGCGGCAGGCATCATGCTCCCCGAAAGCGACCCCACTCCGGGGGCACGAACTTGGAGGCATTTGTGAAGAAGTCGAGGAAGGTCGTCTCGAGCGGCCTCGTGGCCCTGCTGACGGCCGCGACCCTGGCGGCGTGCGGCGACGCACCCGAGGAGGAGACCACCGGGACCGAGAGCAGCGGGGAGGCCGCCGCCAGCGACTTCCAGCCGTGCATCGTGTCCGACGCGGGTGGTTTCGACGACAAGTCGTTCAACCAGCTCGGCTTCGAGGGCGCCCAGCAGGCTGCCGACGAGCTCGGCGTCGAGCTCACCCCCGTCGAGTCCAACAGCGAGAACGACTACGGCCCCAACCTGGAGAGCCTCGTCGGCGAGGGCTGCGACGTCATCGTGACGGTCGGCTTCGCCCTGGCCGCGGCCACCAAGGAGTCGGCCGCCGCCAACCCCGACATCGAGTACGTCCTCATCGACGACTCCGCCGACGGTGGCGAGGACGGCGCGACCTTCGACGGCAAGGCCGACGAGCCCAACATCAAGCCGCTGCTCTACAACACCGCCGAGGCCGCCTTCCTCGCCGGCTACGCGGCCGCCGACTACACCAAGACCGGCAAGGTCGGCACCTACGGCGGCATGCCGTTCCCGACCGTGACGATCTTCATGGACGGCTTCAAGCAGGGCGCCGAGTACTACGCCAAGGAGAAGGGCAAGGACGTCGAGGTCGTCGGCTGGGACGGCAAGAACGGCTCGTTCACCGGTGGCTTCGAGGCCAACGAGGCCGCGACCAGCACCGCCAAGCAGATCCTCGACCAGGACGTCGACGTGATCCTGCCGGTCGGTGGCCCGATCTACCAGGGTGCGATCACCGCGATCGAGGACTCCGGCAAGGACATCGCGATGCTCGGTGTGGACGCCGACCTCTTCGAGACCGACCCCAACACCCAGCCCTACGTCATGACCTCGATCCTCAAGGGCATGAAGGTCTCCACCTACGAGGCCGTCATGGCTGCGGGCAACGACGAGTTCGACTTCGAGCCCTACATCGGCACCCTCGAGAACGACGGAGTCGGCATCGCGCCGTTCCACAACTTCGAGGACAAGGTCAGCGACTCGCTCGCAGGTGAGCTCGACGAGGTGAAGGCCGGCATCATCGACGGCTCCATCAAGGTCGAGTCCTACCTGGGCTGATCGCCACCACGCTCCACCACGGAGGGAGGCCGACGGGTTCGTCGGCCTCCCTCTGCCGTGTCGGACCAGTTGCCACACGACGGCACCGACCTTTGGCAGATCTCGGGGCAGTGCGCCCCCGACGTCGCCGGTTACCCTTCCCCGCGCGCCTTCGCGCAGCGCCGTACGCGCCCCGCTGCCCGGGCCCCGAGCCGGCCCCTGTACCAGACCCCGGTCCAGACCTCTGGACCCTTCCGACCCCTAGGATGCGATGCCATGAGACTCGTCCTGCGAGGCATCACCAAACGCTTCGGCAGCGTGGTGGCCAACGACTCGATCTCCCTCACGGTCGAGCCCGGTGAGATCCACTGCCTCCTCGGCGAGAACGGCGCCGGCAAGTCCACGCTGATGAACGTGCTCTACGGCCTCTACAAGGCCGACGAGGGCGAGATCGAGCTCGACGGTGAGGTCCAGCACTTCACCGGGCCCGGTGACGCGATGGCCGCCGGCATCGGCATGGTCCACCAGCACTTCATGCTCATCCCGGTCTTCACCGTCGCCGAGAACGTGATGCTCGGCAACGAGACCACCGGCTTCGCCGGCAGCCTCGACCTCGACGCCGCCAGCAAGCGCGTCACCGAGATCTCCGAGCGCTTCGGCTTCCACGTCGACCCAGGCGCCCTCGTGGAGGACCTGCCGGTCGGCGTGCAGCAACGCGTGGAGATCATCAAGGCGCTCTCCCGCGACGCCGAGCTCCTCGTCTTCGACGAGCCCACCGCGGTGCTGACGCCCCAGGAGACCGACGAGCTGATGGAGATCATGCGCCAGCTCAAGGAGGCCGGCAAGGCGATCGTCTTCATCACCCACAAGCTCCGCGAGGTCCGCGAGGTCGCCGACCGCATCACCGTCATCCGGCTCGGCAAGGTGGTCGGCGAGGCCGACCCCAAGGCCAGCAACGCCGAGCTCGCCTCCATGATGGTCGGCCGCCCGGTCGAGCTGGTCGTGCACAAGGACGCCCCGAAGCTCGGCGAGCCCGCCCTCGTGGTGAAGGACCTCCGCGTCGTGGACGTCGCCGGCAACACCCACGTCGACGGTCTGAGCTTCACGATCCGCGGCGGCGAGATCCTCGCCGTGGCAGGCGTGCAGGGCAACGGCCAGACCGAGCTCACCGAGGCCCTCCTCGGCCTGCAGGAGGACGTCCGCGGCTCCATCACCCTCGACGGCGTGGAGCTGGTCGGCCG
>DATIAJ010000326.1:0-2743 GCA_035458105.1 Nocardioides sp.
GCCGTCAAGGCGTGCACCCGGGCCGGGACGTCCTGCGGGTCGTGCATCCCGCTCGTGAAGCAGATCATGGGTGCCGAGATGGCCAAGGCCGGCGTCACCCTGTCGACGGCGCTGTGCGAGCACGTCGCGATGTCGCGGGCCCAGCTCTTCAACGCCGTGATGGTGAGCGAGCTGCGGACCTTCAGCGAGATCATCACCCGCTTCGGCACGGGGCGTGGCTGCGACATCTGCAAGCCGGTCATCGCCTCGATCCTGGCCTCGCTGTATGACGAGCACGTGCTCGGAGGCGACCGCGCCGCCCTCCAGGACACCAACGACCGCTACATGGCGAACCTGCAGAAGGACGGCACGTACTCGGTCGTCCCGCGCGTTCCCGGTGGCGAGATCCTCCCGGAGCAGCTCGTGCTCATCGGCCGGATCGCGCAGGACTACGGGCTCTACACGAAGATCACCGGCGGGCAGCGGATCGACCTGTTCGGGGCCCGGCTCGAACAGCTGCCCGGCATCTGGCAGCGGCTCGTCGACGGCGGGATGGAGTCGGGCCACGCGTACGGCAAGGCGCTGCGCACCGTGAAGTCGTGCGTCGGCTCGTCGTGGTGCCGCTTCGGGGTGCAGGACTCGGTCGGGATGGCGGTGCTCCTGGAGCTGCGCTACCGAGGACTGCGCAGCCCGCACAAGATCAAGCTGGGTGTCTCCGGCTGTGCCCGCGAGTGCGCCGAGGCTCGTGGCAAGGACGTCGGGCTCATCGCCACCGACAACGGCTGGAACATCTACGTCGGCGGCAACGGTGGGTTCACCCCACGGCACGCGGCGCTGCTCGTCGAGGACGTCGACGACGAGACCGCCATCGCGATCATCGACCGCTACCTCGTCTACTACGTGCGGACCGCCGACCGGCTCCAACGGACCGCACCGTGGCAGCAGGAGCACGAGGGCGGGCTGGACCGCATCCGCGAGATCGTCGTCGACGACGTCCTCGGGATCGCGGCCGACCTCGAGGCGCACATGGCCCGTCACGTCGACGACTACGAGGACGAGTGGGCCGCAGTGCTGCGCGACCCGGTGCGGCTGCGCCAGTTCTCGTCGTTCGTCAACGCCCCCGACGCCGCCGACCCGACCTTGGCCTACGTCACCGAGCGCGGGCAGCGCCGCCCCGCAACCGCCGCCGAGCGGGCCGCCGCCGGCACGGCATCCGGACCCGTCCTCATCGCCCCGACCACCCTGGAGGTTCGCTCATGACCGCCGTCGCCGACCGGCTGACCCGCGTCCACATCTGCTCCTACGACGACCTCACGCCAGAGCTGGGCGTCGCTGCGCTCGTCGGCGGCGAGCAGGTCGCCGTCTTCCGCCTGGCCGACGGCAGGGTGTTCGCCGTGTCCAACCTGTGCCCCTTCTCCGGGGCCGCCGTGATCTCGCGGGGGATCACCGGGTCGCGCGGCGAGGAGCCGACGATCTGCTCGCCCGTCCACAAGCAGGTGTTCTCCCTCGTGGACGGCCGCTGCCTCGAGACCATGGGCAAGGACCCACTGCCCGGCAGTGGACCGGACTTGGCGGTATACGCCGTGAAGGCCGACGATGGTCGGGTGACCATCGACCTCACGGGCCCATAAGTGACGATGCTCGTCGGCCTGGACCTCACCGACCGGCGCGTCATCGTCGTCGGTGCCGGTGTCGTGGGCACGCGCCGGGCCCGCCGGCTGATCGAGGACGGCGCAGGCGTCGTGCTCGTCGACCCCAGCCCGTCCGACGACGCCCGGCGGATGGCCAGCCACGGCGACGTCGAGGTCGTGGAGCGGTCGGTGGTGGCCTCGGATGTCGACGGCGCCTGGCTCGTCGTGGCCGCGACCGCCGACCCCGCCCTGAACGCCGAGGTCGCCCGGTGGTGCCTGGAGCGGCGCACGTGGTGCGTCAACGCCTCCGACGGCCGCGGCGGCACGGCCCGTGTGGCGGCCGCCAGCACCCACGGTGACCTCACCGTCGGTGTGGTGTCCGGGGGCGACCCCGACCCGCTCCGGGTCGCGACCGTGCGCGACGCCCTCGCCGCCCACGTCGAGTCCGGGGCGGTCGACATGCGGCGCCGCCGGAAGCGCCGCGGTCGGGTCGTGCTCGTCGGCAGCGGACCTGGTGACCCGGGACTGGTCCCGGTGGCGGGGCTCGAGGCGCTCGCCACCGCCGACGTCGTCGTCACCGACCGGCTCGGCGCCACGGCCCTGCTCGACCGGCTGCCCGCCGACGTCGAGATCGTCAACGTCGGAAAGAGCCCGACCAACCACCCCGTGCCCCAGGCCGAGATCAACGCGATCCTCGTCGACCGCGCCCTGCGGGGCCTGACCGTCGTGCGCTTCAAGGGCGGCGACCCGTACGTCTTCGGCCGCGGGGGGGAAGAGGTGCACGCCTGTCGGCAGGCCGGCGTCGAGGTCTCGGTCGTGCCGGGTATCACCTCGGCGTTCAGCGTGCCGGCTCTGGCCGGAATCCCGGTCACCCAGCGTGGCGTCGCGACCTCGGTGCACGTGACGTCCGGACACGTCGGAGCGGATGCCGCGGCTCTCGCCGCCCTCGCGGCCGGCGCGACCGTGGTGTTCCTCATGGGTGTCGCCGCACTGCCCGGCATCTGCGCCGCTGCGCTCGAGCAGGGGGTGGCTGCAGACCTCCCCGTCGCCGTGATCGAGCACGGGTCGACCGCGACCGAGCGGGTGACGCGCGCGACCGTCGGAACCGCCGGGGACGTCGCCAGGCAGGCCGG
>DATIAJ010000327.1:0-8125 GCA_035458105.1 Nocardioides sp.
ACCGACGTATGCCTGTTGGACACTCGTGTTGAATGGGCGCGAGTCACGCTCCACAAACCTGATGCACCCATCGACGCGACGTACTCGGACGTCGCGCTGACGATCACCAGAACGCGAGGCAACGCTCATGACTGAGACCCCCAACCCCCACATCGTGGACGCCGACTCCCTCACCGGCGAGATGCACCCGATCCGTCGGGTGGTGGTCGGCCTGGGCTCCAACCTCGGCGAGCGCCTGGCGGCCCTGCAGGGGGCGGTCAACGCCCTCGCGGACACCCCCGACTTCTTCGTCACCGGTGTCTCGCCCGTCTACGAGACCGAGCCGGTGGACGCACCTGAGGGCTCGCGCCCCTACCTCAACGCCGTCCTGCTCGCCGACACCACGCTCCCGGCCCACCGGCTGATGGAGCGCGCGCTGGCGATCGAGGACGCCTTCGACCGCGAGCGCAGTGACATCCGCAACGCCCCGCGCACGCTCGACGTCGACCTCATCGTCGTCGGCGACCGCCGCGCCCACGAGGACTTCCTGCGCCTGCCCCACCCTCGTGCCCACGAGCGCGCCTTCGTCCTGCAGCCGTGGCACGACCTCGAGCCCGACGCGGTCTTCCCGGACCGTGGCCCGATCGCCGAGCTGCTCGACGCCTCCGACTCCTCGGGCGTGAAGAGGCGCGAGGACCTCACCCTCGAGGTCGAGTGACCACCCCACGACCTCCTGCTCCTCCGCTCCGCTCCTCCACAGGACGCCGCGGGGACCCCGAGTGACCGAGTCCCGCCCGGACGCGCCCGACGAGGAGCCCGACGAGCCGAGCGGAAAGCTGCGTCCCACCTCCGCCCGAGCCCTGACGGCGTGCACCGTCGTGGGCCTGGCGCTCGGGTGGGCGCTCCACCCGGTGATGGACGCGGTCGCCGGCCGCCCGCCCCTGGTGTCCTGGGCACAGGCGCTGGTGCTGGTGATGGTCGCCGCGATCATGGGCTTCCTCGCCTGGCACACGTGGCAGACGGTGCACGTGCGGGGGGAGCGGCTCGAGCCGCACCAGGCCGTCAACCGCCTCGTGCTGGCCCGTGCGTGCGCCCTCGCCGGTGCGCTGGTGACGGCCGGCTACGTCGGCTACGCCGTCAGCTGGCTCGGCGACCAGTCGCACTACGCCGACCGCTGGATCGCTCGGGCGCTCGTCGCGGCGGTCGGGGCGGCCGGGGTGACCCTCGCCTCGCTCGCCCTCGAGCGTGCGTGTCGCGCGGACGGGGGACGGCCGCGCCCCTAGTCTGGCGCCATGCCTTCCCAGCAGTCACAGCAGTCACAGGCGTCCCGCACGCCTGCTCGTCGCCGCCAGCGCAGCACGCGCCTGGCCGTCGCCGTCGCGCTCCTCGCCGTCGGTGCGACCCTCGTGATCGGCGCGCTCGCGTCCTCCTCGGCCGGACTGACCGCTGTCGCTGCCGTCGTGGCCGTGCTCGCCGGTGCCGCCGCGACCCGCATCACCCACTCCGAGCTCATGCAGGCCCGCCGCGACGCCGCCCGCGACCGGGCGGTGCAGGCGCAGGAGTACCGCGCCCTCACCGAGCGTCGTACGGCCGAGTCCGCGGCCTTCGCCGCTGACATGCGGCGCAAGATCAACGAGCGCGAGGAGGCCATCGACGTCCTCGAGCGCGCCCTCTCCAACGCCCAGAAGAACGCTGCCGAGCAGACCCTCAAGCGTGGCCAGGAAGCCCGCCGCGCCGACGCCGCCGAGCGCGGCCGCGACGAGGCGCAGCTCGGCCGCGACGACGCCGAGAACCGTGCCGCCGAGGCGATCGTGGTCGTCGCCGAGCTCGAGGCCGAGCTCGACGTCCTCCGCGCCGAGCTCGACTCGCTCCGCGCCGCGGCCGCGCGCCGCAACCACAGGAGCGCCTGAGCCCCCCGGCTCGCCTCGCACCTGAGCGGTGGCCCACCCACCTTCCTGACTCTGGGAACGTGGGTGGACCACCGCTGTCTCTGCGTGTCGTCGGCGGCTCGCCGGTGGCGGTGAGTGAGGCACCGTTTCGACGCCGAGAACCTGCGTCACGCACCGCCGGCCTTCGGGTGTCGTCGTACGTCGGACGGGGCGGTGCGTGGGACACCTTCCGGCCGTGCGGAACCTGCGTCACGCACCGCGCCCCGAGGCAGGGGCGCGGCGTGCGGAAGAATGACCGTTCGTGATCCCTGAGGACAACCGGTTCGAGAGCGACCCCACCGACGCGCTGCCCGACGACCCGAGGCTCCCGGCAGGTTGGGTGGCCGAGACGCCGGACGGCGACGACCCGGCCACCGTCGAGCGGCTGACCGAGCTGCTGCGCGACCACGAGCGCGCCGGCCGCGGCTGGGCGGGATCGGGCGAGGACGACGTACGCGTCGAGGTCTCCGAACGCGGCCTGGCCATGCGGGAGAACGTCGTCGTGCGCGACCCCGACGGCCGGATCCAGGCCTGGGGCAGCGTGCACGACCGTGCCGAGGGTCGGATGCTCTTCGTGCACATCGTCGCTCGCGACGTCGACGAGCGGGTCGCCGACCGCTGCAACGAGGTGCTCCTCGAGTGGGCCGAGTCCCAGGCGAGGGCGGTCGGCGCGGCCCGCGGCCTGACCGAGCAGCAGATCGACACCGGCGCGTTCGCCGAGGACGAGCGGCAGCACGGCTGGCTGGCCGACGCCGGCTTCGAGCGGGTCCGGACCTGGTGGCAGATGAGCCGCTCGGTGGAGGCTGCGGAGGCCGAGCTCGTCCCCGACCCGGCCCGCTGGGAGCGCAAGGGCGTGGTGTTCCGCCTCGTCGAGCGGCAGGGCGGTCCCGACTCCGACGGGATGCCCGACGAGGCCGACCTGCGCGCGGTGCACGACGTGCTCGAGGGCGCGTTCACCGACCACTTCAACTCCTCGGAGGAGACCTTCGACGAGTTCATCCACCGGCTCCGCGAGGACCCCGGTCACCGGTGGGACCACTGGTGGCTGGCCGAGATCGTCGACGGCGAGGGTGGTACGCCGGAGCCGGCGGGCGCCCTGGTCGGCACGGTGAGCGAGTCCGGCACCGGGCCCGACGGGTCGTACGTCTCGTACCTCGGCGTGCTCGAGTCCGCGCGAGGTCGCGGGGTGGCGACCGGCCTGCTCCGCACGATCATCGCCGACGCCGCCGCCCGCGGTCGTGACCGCGTCGGGCTCGAGGTCGACGCCGACTCACCGACGGGGGCCGACGGGCTCTACACCGCGATGGGCTGGGGCACGAAGTACGTCACCGAGTCGTGGCACAAGGACGTGCCGGTCACGTAGGGCTCAGCGCAGCGACTCGCGCAGCGCGCGGTGCACCCCGGCGGGAGTGAGCACGCCGAGGAACCTCGGCCCGCGGCGCACCCCGACCATCGGCTTGTCGTCGCGGAGCATCGCGGCGAGCGCGTCCTCGAGGGAGGAGTCGATGTCGATGGCCGAGCCGAGGTCGCCGGTGGAGACGCCGTCGAGGGGCTCGAGGTGGTCCTCGCGGAGCCGGGTCACGGTGAGTGTGCGGAGGCCGCCGGAGCCCACGAAGTCGGCCACCTGCTCGTCGGCGGGGTGGGCGAGGAGCTCGCCGGGGGTGGCGTACTGGGCGAGCCGGCCGCCCGCCGCGAAGACGGCCACGCGGTCGCCCATCCGGATGGCCTCGTCGATGTCGTGGGTGACCAGCACCACGGTCTTGCCGAGCTCGTCCTGCAGCCGGCGGAACTCGTCCTGCAGGCGGCCGCGCACGACGGGGTCGACGGCGCCGAACGGCTCGTCCATCAGCAGCACGGGCGGGTTGGCCGCCAGCGCCCGGGCGACGCCGACGCGCTGACGCTGGCCGCCGGACAGCTCGTGGGGGTACTTCCGGGCGTACTGCGCGGGCTCGAGGCCGACGGTGTCGAGCAGCTCGTGGGCGCGCTCGCGCGCGGTGGCCTTGGACTCCCCGTAGAGCAGCGGCACCGTCATGACGTTCTGCTCGATGCGCTGGTGGGGGAACAGGCCGATCTGCTGGATGACGTAGCCGATGCCACGGCGCAGCTCGACGGGATCGGCGTCGGTGACGTCCTGGCCGTCGAGCCAGATGCGCCCGGTGGTGGGCTCGATCAGCCGGTTGATCATCTTGAGGGTCGTGGACTTGCCACAGCCCGAGGGGCCGACGAGGCAGACCATCTCGCCGCGGGCGACGTCGAGGTCGAGCTCGTGGACGGCCACGGTCCCGTCGGGATAGGTCTTGCCCACGCCCTCGAGCCGGATCATCGGCTCGGCGCCCCGTGTAGCGTCCATGCGGTGACCATACTGGGGGCAGCCGACTCCGAGCCGAGCTGCTACAGCCGGTTCGTCAACGAGTGGTTCTGCTGGCAGTACGTCGAGGACCGGCACGAGCAGATCACCGACGCCCTCGTCGAGCACGTCCTCATCACGCTCGCGGCCCTCGCGCTCGGCATCGCCATCGCCCTCCCGCTGGCGCTGGTCGCGCGGAGGCTGCCGCGCCTGGAGTCCGCGGTCCTGGGCTTCAGCACGGGGGTCTACACCATCCCGTCGCTGGCGCTGCTGCCGTTGCTCGTGCCGTTCACCGGTCTGTCGGCCGCCACGGTGGTCATCGGGCTCGGTCTCTACGCGCTGACCATCCTGGTCCGGGCGCTGCTCGACGGGCTCCGGTCCGTGCCCGACGACGTACGGGAGGCGGCCCGGGGCCTGGGCTACGGCCGTGCGCGGATGCTCACCCGGATCGAGATGCCGCTCGCGCTGCCGGTCGTGATGGCCGGCCTGCGCGTGGCGGCCGTGTCGACGATCGCGCTGACCACCGTCGGCACTCTGGTGGCGTACGGCGGCCTGGGTGACCTCATCGCCCACGGCGTCGCGCGGGACTTCCGCGCCGAGCTGATGACCGCCGCCCTGCTGTGCGTCGCGCTGGCAGTCATCCTCGACGTCGTGCTGGTGCTGCTGCAACGGGTGCTGACGCCCTGGACGGCGGGGGCGCGCTGATGGACCTCTTCGCCGAGACCTGGCAGTACCTCGTCGACCCCGACAGCTGGACCGGTGGTGACGGCCTCGTCGCCCGACTGCTCGAGCAGCTGCTGCTGACCGCCACCGCGCTCGTCGCGGCCATGGCGCTCGGGCTGCCCCTCGCCCTCTGGCTCGGCCACCTCGGCAAGGGCGGCTTCCTCGCCGTCAACATCTCCAACGTCGGTCGTGCCGTCCCCACCTTCGCCCTGTTGGCCCTGCTGGTCGCGGCGGACTGGCCGGGGTCGGCCGACTTCGGCCCCTACGGGCGCGCCGGCCTCGCGACCCTCATCGCGCTCGTGCTCTTCGCGCTCCCGCCGCTCATCACCAACGGCTACGTCGGGATGCGCGAGGTGCCGTCCGACGTGCAGGAGGCCGCCGACGGCATGGGCATGTCGCCGGTCCAGCGATTCTGGCGCGTCGAGCTGCCGCTGGCGTTGCCGGTGGTGGCCTCCGGCGTGCGCCTCGCCCTCGTGCAGGTGTGGGCGACGGCCACCATCGCCGCGCTGGTCGCCGGGCCCGGTCTCGGTCGCATCATCACCGAGGGCTTCGCCCGCAACGACTACGCCCAGGGCATGGCGGGCGCCGTGGTCGTCGCCGTCGTGGCGCTCGTCCTCGAGCTCGCCGCAGCCGCCCTGCAGCGGGCCGTCGACCCGATGCCGCGGGGTCCGTCACCCGATCGTGATGACGGGTTGTCGGTGCCCTCGTCTACGGTGGCAGAGGCTCCCACCGGGAGCTGAGCGGACCCGCTCGCATCACCGGACACGCGTGGCCTCGCCACGGGACACAGAAGGTTTGACGACATGCACGTACGACGTCCGCTGATGGCGGTCACCGGTCTGGCCCTGACCGCCCTGCTCGCCGGTTGCGCCGGCGACGATCTCGCCTCCGAGAACGACGACTCGACCTCCGGCTCCGGTGGGGGAGGTGGCGAGGGCACGTCCGTCGTCATCGGCAGCCAGAGCTTCGACGAGGCCGCGCTCGTCACCGCGATGTACCAGCAGGTCCTCGAGGCCGAGGGCTACGAGGTCGAGACCCGTCTGGTCGACACCCGCCCGATCTACCTCAACGAGATGCCCGACTCCGTGCAGATCGCCCCGGAGTACGTCGCCGGCATCGTCGACCAGCTCAACACCGATGCCAACGGCCCCGACGCCGAGCCGCTGTCGACGAGCGACGCCCAGGAGACGATCGACGCCGGTGCGTCGTTGCTCGAGGAGAAGGGCATCACCCTGCTCGAGCCGTCGGAGGCGTTCTCGGCCAACGGCTACTTCGCCAGCCAGGAGTTCTCCGACGCCGAGGGCGTCACCAAGCTCTCCGACCTCGAGGGCCAGGCCGTCACGCTGGCCGCCGCGCCCGACTGCAAGGGCCGCACCGACTGCGAGAAGGGGCTCGTCGACACCTACGGGATCGACATCACGCTCGAGCCGCTGGGCTACGCCTCGACCGAGACGTTCCAGGCGGTGCTCGACGGCGAGGCCCAGCTCGGCCAGACCAGCACGCTCGACGGCACGCTCGAGGACCAGGGCCTGCTCCTGCTCGAGGACGACAAGGGCATCCAGCCCGCGCAGAACCTCATCCCCGCGGTGTCGACCGACTTCCTCGCCGACAACCCGGACATCGAGGGTCCGCTCAACGACCTGATGGCGGCGCTCGACAACGAGACCCTCGGCGAGCTGCTCGTCAGCGTCCAGATCGATCGCGAGCAGCCGGCCGACGTGGCCCAGGAGTTCCTGGAGTCCGAGGGCCTGCTGTGAGACGCGCAGCGGCGCGCGCTCGCGCGCGCCGCGTGGGCGCGGCCAGATTGAGCAAGCCCCGCGGCTGAGGGACGAAGCCGCGACGGGCGCGTCGAAATCAGTCGCTGACCTCGTGGTCCCGCAGCGCCAGCGCTGCGGGATCCACGGTGGTCTCGTCCAGCACCGAGGGGGGCACCGACAGCCGCCACGACCCCGTGGCGATGTCCTGCACCCGTGGGGCTGGGCCGTCGATGGTCGCCACCCACTCCATGAGCGAGGTGACGTCGGCGCGGCGGTCCTGCTCGACCAGCCAGCCCGCCAGCCGGTGGACCGGCGGCAGGCCGCTGTGCACCAGCGAACGCCGGCCCCAGAGCTCCAGGACGCCCGAGCGCAGCAGGCGCCACCACTCCGGCGTGCACCCCGGCACCAGCAGGAAGTAGCGCCACAGGTCGCCGGCCAGCACTCGGTCGACGAAGACCGCCTCGACGTCGGCCGACCCGTGCTCGCGCACCGAGGCGAGCGACATCCGCTTGGTCTCCCAGCGGTCGGCGAGGTCCTGGAGCGAGGAGGCCCGGGTCTGCGTGATCGAGCCCTGGCGGATCCGCCACCGGTAGACCACCTCGTCGAGCACGTCGAAGCGGCCCTCGAGGAACGCCCGCGTCGTCGTCGGCTGGTCCTCGTAGCGCACGCCCTCCGGCCACGACAGGCCCCGGTCGTCCCACCACGACCGGCGGAAGACCTTGTTCCAGGCGAAGACGTCCCCGAGGATCTCGGGCCGGTCCTCGACGCGCGCCGCGCGCAGCGGCCGGTGGAGGCGCCGCATCCACGGCGGCTCGACGAACCGGTCGCCCTCCCAGCGCACGATCGAGCCGGTGGCGAAGTCGGAGCCCGAGTCGTCGAGCGCGCCCACCAGGTCGGCGTACGCCGTCGGCGGCAGCACGTCGTCGGAGTCGAGGAAGGCGAGCAGGTCCCCCCGCACGTGGTGGGCCCCGAGGTTGCGGGCGGCGCCGAGGCCGCCGTTGACGGAGTGGACGACGCTGATGCGCCGGTCCCGGCGCGCCCACGCGTCGGCGATCTCGCCGGTGCGGTCGGTCGCCCCGTCGTCGACGATCACCGCCTCCCAGCGCGTGTGCGTCTGGGCGAGCAGGGAGCGGACGCAGTCGTCGAGGTAGTCCTCCACGCCCCACGCCGGGATCACCACGCCGAGGAGGGGTGCCCGGGAGACGAGGCGCTTCATGGGCGACGACCCTAGGACACGGGTCGGCAGGTAGGACGCCGGTAGGCTGCCCGCCGTGACCGAGCAGCCGAGAGCGATCGACGAGATGAACCCCGACGGAGTGCCGCGGAAGGTCCTCTTCGTCGCCGGTGCCGGCCGCAGCGGCACCAGCACCCTGGCCGGCATCGTGTCGCGG
>DATIAJ010000328.1:0-4622 GCA_035458105.1 Nocardioides sp.
GCCGACACGTAACGTCCTGTGTTTGTGACGGTGACCGAGACGCAGACCCAGACGGCACCGGCGACCACGTCCGCGACCGAGGGACTGGCGCCGGGTCGGGTGCCGGTCGACTGGCGTCGCGTCCGCCGTCCGCTGACCTACTTCTGCTTCTCGATGTCCCTGCTCGGCGCCGTCGCGGCGTCCCTCGGCTCCATGGTGGCCGGGCGCCTCGCCGACGACCCCACCCGGTCGCTGCTGACCCTCCTCGCGCTGTGCATCGTGGGCGGCGCAGTGATCGACACGGTCGCCAAGACCGTCTGGGCCACCATCTGCGACCGCGCCGAGGGCCAGCTGCGCTCCGACCTGCTCGACGCGGCGATGGCGCAGCCGCTGTCCGAGCTGTCCGAGCAGGCCGTCGGCGAGGTCCTCGACCGCATCGACGACGACACGTGGGAGGTCGGCCAGCTGATGCGCTGGGGCGTGTGGCAGGCCGCGCGCACGTTCCTGGCGTCCGGCCCGCTGTGGGTCGTCGCGACACTGACCTGGTGGCCGGCGGTCTTCCTCTTCCCCCTGACCGCGGTCGTCACCTTCCTGTCGATCCGCCGTCTGCTCCCCCAGATCGCCGAGCGCAAGGTGGTCGAGGAGGCGGCCTGGACCGACCACGCCGCGTCCACCGAGGAGGGTGTCGCCGCGCGTGACGACCTGCGCACGTCGCTGGGCCAGGCCCACGTGCTGCGCCGCAACGCCCAGCTCGCCTCCGTCGTCCACCGCACCCTCGACGCCGTCCTGGCGATCGAGGTGCGGGTCACCCGGCGCAGCGGCGGCCTGCTCCACGGGGCGCTCGCCGCCGTCGGCGTCGTCGGTGTGGCGCTGGTCGTCTCCGGCGACCTCACGACCGCCCGCCTGGTCACCCTGTTCCTGGTCACGACGATGTTCGTCGGCGGCGTCGACATGCTGGCCCGCCACCTGCCCGACCTCCAGGAGGGCTTCGGCGCCGTGCTCCGGCTGCGCGGCATGCTCGCCTCCCCCGCCGAGCCGACCGGCGGGCTCCCCGTGCCCGACGGACCGCTCGACGTCGAGTTCCGGCACCTCGCGTTCAGCTACGGCACCGGGACGTTCGCGCTGCGTGACGTCGACCTGTCCCTGAGCGCCGGCCACACCTGCGCCCTCGTCGGTCGCACCGGGTCGGGCAAGTCCACCCTCGCCTCGCTGCTGTCGCGCGCCGTCGAGCCGCCGCGCGGCATGGTGTTCCTCGGTGGCGTCGACGTCCTCGACCTCGACCTCCAGCAGCTGCGCTCCGCGGTCGGCGTCGTGACGCAGCGCACCGAGGTCCTCGCCGGTTCCCTGGCCGACAACATCACCCTCTTCGGCGACGTGCCTCGCGCGATCGTCGAGGCGGCGGTGGCCGAGCTCGGCCTGACCGGGTGGGTCGCCGGCCTGCCCGACGGGCTCGACACCGTGCTCGGCCCGGGCGGCACCAGCCTGTCCGCCGGGGAGGAGCAGCTGGTCGCGTTCGCCAGGCTGCTGGTGCGCGACGTCAGCGTCGTGGTCCTCGACGAGGCCACCGCACGCATGGACCCGGTCACCGAGGCCCGGGTGGTGCGCGCCGCCGACCGCCTGATCTCGGGCCGCACCGGCATCCTCGTCGCCCACCGCCTCTCCACCACCGAGCGTGCCGAGCAGGTCGCCGTCCTCGAATCCGGCCGGGTGGTCCAGCAGGGCCCGCGCGGCCGGCTCGCCGTCGAGGACGGCCCCTTCCGCGACCTCCTCGACGCTGCCGCACACGAGGCCGTCGTCGAGGAGCACCACCACGACGACTCCACCATCGGCTCCGTCCGCCGCAGCACGACTCCCCCGGCGCCGCCCGAGCTCGCTCCGACGCCGACCCTGGCCCGGCAGGTGCTCCACACCATCAGCATGCAGCCGCAGTGGGGCCTGCTCGGCGCGGTCATGTTCCTCGTCTCGTCGCTGACCGGCGCGTTCGGTGCGGTGACCGGCTGGGTCTGGGGCCACATCGTCACCGAGCTCCAGGCGGGTCAGCGTCCCGGGCTCCTGGTCGTCGCCCTGGTCGCCTCCCTGCTCGTCGGCCCGCTCCTGCTCGCCCAGGCGTTCCGCATCTACCCCCACTGGTGGGTGGAGGTACGTCTCCGGGTGCGCGCCGCGGTGCTCCACGGGCAGACGTCCCAACGTCGGCTCCTGCGCACCCCACCCGGTGAGGTCGTCGCCCGCACGATGGACGCCGATCGGCTTGCGCGCTACACCGACCGCTGGGTCGACTTCGTCAACGGCCTGATCATCGCCGCGGTGACCGCGCTCATCGCCCGCACGTGGGTCGCGGGCGCGGTGCTGCTGGCCGTCATGGTCGCCTCCGCCCTCGCCTCCACCCTGGGCCGTCGCGTCGCCGGGCGCTCGGCCGCGGCCGCCTCCACCGCCCGGGCGCGGTTCGGCCAGTCGCTCGTGTCGGCGCTCGAGTCGGTCCGCACGGTCAAGCTCGCCGCCGCCACGCCGCAGGTCCACCAGCACCTGCGTGACGTCGATGGCGGCCGGGTGGACGCCGCCGTCCGCGAGCACCGCGTGCAGGCCCTGCTCGAGGGCGTTCCCGTCGTGATGGTCCAGTGCGGCGTCGTCGCCGCGTGGGGCGGGCTGCTCACCGGCCAGTGGGAGCTCGCGACCGCGCTGCTGGTCGCCAACGCGGTCAGCGGGTTCGACTGGTTCGGCCGGGTCGCGGGCACCGTCGTGACCGAGGCGCCCGGCACCCGGGCCTGGATGAACGCCACCAGCGAGCTCGCCGGCGGCGGCGACCTGATGGACCTGCCGCCGGGCGTCGACCTGGTCCACGGCACCGGTCCCGAGCCTCCCACGCCCCACCGCGACCCGTTGCGCACCCTCGCGGTCCGCGACCTCGCGGCCGTGCACGACGACGGCACCGTCGGCGTCCACGACGTCGACCTCGACGTGCGGGCGGGCGAGCTCGTCCTCCTGCTCGGCCAGGTGGGGTCGGGCAAGTCCAGCCTGCTGAGCGCCCTCGCGGGCCTGGTCGGGAGCACCGGCGAGATCCGCTGGAACGACCAGCTCGTCGACGACCCCCAGACCACCCTCCGACCCGGACGAGTCGCCCACGTCGCGCAGGTGCCACGGGTGCTGTCCGGCACGTTCACCGGCAACGTCGCCCTCGACCACGGCGACCGGACGGTCATGCCGGCGCTCGAGGCGGCGCGCATGGAGCGCGACGTCACCGAGGCCGGTGGCCCCGACGCCCTCGTCGGCCACCGCGGCGTACGCCTCTCCGGCGGGCAGGTGCAGCGTCTCGCGCTGGCTCGGGCGCTGGCCACCGACGCCGACGTGCTGCTGGCCGACGACGTGTCGTCGGCCCTCGACGCCGCGACCGAGATCGAGCTGTGGCAGGCGCTGCGGGCGCGCGGCACCGCCGTCATCGGCGCCACCAGCAAGGCGGCAGCGCTGGCGCAGGCCGACCGCGTCGTGGTGCTCGACTCCGGCCGCGTGGTCGACGACGGACCGTGGCACGAGCTGTCCCCACGGTGGGCGCACCTGGCCGGCTGAACCAGCCACGCACGCTTGGGCCGCGTGGTTGGGTGGGGTCATGCGCGTCGTCATCGCCGGGGCCTCGGGCTTCCTCGGGACCCACCTGTCCGACCACCTCCGGGTGCACGGGCACGAGGTGACCGCCCTCGTCCGCCGCGAGGCCGAGGGGGCACGAGAGTCACGGTGGGACCCCTACACCGGGCAGCTCGACCCCTCAGTCGTAGAGAGCTCGGACGTCGTCGTCAACCTCGCCGGCTCACCGCTGTTCGGCAACCCGCACTCGGCCCGCTACCGGCGCGCGCTCATGGACAGTCGAGTGGTGACGACACAGGTCCTGGCAGAAGCGATCGCGAAGAGCGACCGCAAGCCCGCGTTCCTGGCGAACAACGGCACGTCCTTCTACGGCGACCACGGCGCCGAAGTGCTGACGGAGGAGTCGGACACCCGAGGGGAAGCGCTGCTGACCCGCGTCACGCGGGCGTGGCAGGACGCGACGCTGCCGGCCGTCGAGGCCGGCGCGCGCGTGTGCGTGCTCCGCACGGCTCCCGTGCTCGACCGCGCCTCCGTCACGATGCGACTGCTCCGGACCGTGTTCAAGGCCGGGCTGGCCGCCCGCCTGTCCACCGGGGATCAGTACTTCCCGCTGATCTCCTTACGGGACTGGGTCGGTGCTGCCACCTACCTCGCCGAGTCACACGACGTCTCGGGCGTGTTCAACCTCTGTTGCCCCGTGACTCCCACCAACCGCGAGTTCACCGAGACGCTCGCCGGCGCTCTCCACCGTCCGGCCGTGCTCGCCGCTCCTGCCCCGGTGCTGCGGCTCGCCGCCGGTCAGATGGCTCCCGAGCTGCTCAACTCGGTCAACGCACGACCGGCCGCCCTCGAGCGCGCCGGCTACGACTTCGAGGACGAGGACGTCCGCGAGGTGCTTGCCGCCGCGCTGTCCTGATCGCGCACCGCCGCCATCAGCCACCTCCCCTCCTCACCCTCGTCGTCGCGCACCAGCACCAGCCGCCGCGTGGACGGGCGGGCCACCGGCAGCGCGACCGGCGACCCGGCACCGACCGCCTCGGCCCCGACGACGCGGTCGGTGACCACCA
>DATIAJ010000329.1:0-2078 GCA_035458105.1 Nocardioides sp.
CCGGAGCCGGCTCCGAGCTCGTCAACGAGGAGCTGCGCCGCGACATCGAGCGGCTGGTCCGCGTGACGACGCCCGAGGAGAATCTCCGCCGGATCGAGGCGATCTTCACCGCCCGCGAGCAGATGCTGGAGTTCAACGTGCCGCCCCAGCTCGCGCTGGAGTCCATGACGGTCGCGCTGCGGCTGCCCGGAGGTCGTCGATGAAGAAGGCCGTCGCGCTGGTCGCCGTGCTCGTGCTGGCGGTCACCGCCTTCGTGGCTGTCGGCCTGGCCATCCAGGGCGCCACGCCCGATCCGGGTGCGCGTCCCACGCCGTCACCGACCACGCCGCCGCCGGCGACGGTCACCGAGGCGCCGTCGGAGGAGCTCGCCGAGCTCTACTCCCAGCGCATCGACTGGCAGCCCTGCGAGACCGACGACGACCACGACTGCGGCTTCCTCACCGTCCCGGTCGACTACGCCGACCCGCAGGGGGCGACGATCGACCTGGCGCTCCTCCGGGTCCCGGCCAGGGGGGCGCGCGTCGGCTCCCTGGTGGTGAACCCCGGTGGCCCGGGTGCCCGCGGGACGACGTACGCCGCCGCGGGTGCGCAGGTGTTCCGCGAGCCGTTGCTCGACGGCTTCGACATCGTCGGCTTCGACCCCCGCGGCGTCGGGGCCTCGGCGCCGGTCGACTGCCTCAGCGACACCGAGCTGGACGACTACCTCGGCGCCGACCCGACGCCCGACACGGCCGAGGAACGCGCTGCCTACCGCACGTCGGTCCTGTCGTTCGGCGAGAAGTGCGTGGCCGGGTCCGGCCCGGTCGTGGGCCACGTGACCACGATCGAGGCGGCCCGCGACCTGGACGTGCTGCGCGCGGCACTGGGGGAGGAGACGCTGAGCTACTTCGGCGCCTCCTACGGCACCAAGCTCGGCGCGACCTACGCCGAGCTGTTCCCTGACAGGGTCGGTCGCTTCGTCCTCGACGGTGCGGTCGACGTCTCCGTCGACGCCAGGTCGCTCGCGCTCGAGCAGGCGACCGGCTTCGAGACCGCGCTGCGCGCCTACGTCCAGAACTGCCTCGACACGACTGACAACTGCTTCCTCGGCGACACCGTCGACGAGGGCATGGCCACGATCGCCGGACTGCTCGACTCGATCGAGGAGGAGCCGCTGCCCGCGGGTGATCGCGAGCTGACCGTGGGCAACGCCTTCTACGGCGTCATCACCCCGCTCTACAACCGCGACTACTGGTTCCTGCTCAGCACCGCGCTCGCCTCGGCGCTGGACGGCAAGGGCTCGGCGCTGATGTCGCTCGCCGACGCCTACGCCTCGCGCAACCCCGACGGCAGCTACGCCGACAACTCGGTGGAGGCCAACTACTCGATCAACTGCCTCGACGACCCGTCGTCGGTGCCGTTCGGCCGGGTGCCGTCGCTGTTCCCCGAGTTCGAGGAGGCGTCGCCGACCTTCGGTCGGGTGTTCGCCTGGGGGATGGCCGGCTGCCGCGGCATCGACGTGACGTCGAGCGAGGAGCCGCTGACGATCCGCGGCGAGGGCGCCGCGCCGATCGTGGTCCTCGGCACCAGCCGCGACCCCGCCACCCCGCTCAAGTGGGCGCAGGCCCTCTCGGCGCAGCTCGACTCCGGGGTGCTCGTCGAGCGCGACGGCGACGGCCACACGGCGTACAACGCGGGCAACGCGTGCATCGACACCCTGGTCGAGGACTACCTCCTCGACGGCACCGTGCCCGCCGACGGCACCTCCTGCTGAGTCCGCGAGGGACCTTCGGCCCTGTGGCGCCCCGCCGGCGGCTGCCTACCGTCGAGGCATGGCGTACGTCGACGCGCGGTGCCCGCTGCGACCCGGTGACATGTGCAGCCTGTGCGTGCCCGGGGCCACCGGCCCGCAGGACTGCCCGACCGTCGCCGAGGTGATGCGCGACCCGGCGCTGCGCGAGCGGCTCGCCGAGCTGCGGCGCGAGGCTCTTGACAAGCCGAAGGCCCGCCCCGTCGCCTCGCGGTGACGGAACGGGTCTCGGGGACGAGGGGCGTCAGCCCTCGAGTGCCGCGTCGAGCGTGATGTCGACGGCAGCGAG
>DATIAJ010000330.1:0-6206 GCA_035458105.1 Nocardioides sp.
CCGCCGACGGTCTTGGTGCCGTTGGTCATGCCGGTCGCGATGCCGGTGCGCTCGGGCGGCGCGGCGGCCGCTGCGGCGGCGGGCAGCGCGGCGACCAGGGCGCCCGACCCGAGGCCGGCGATGCCCATGTTGACCAGGGCCTGCCACGTCTCGGAGTTGAAGGGCAGCCACAGCAGGTAGCCCAGGCCGACGAGGCAGCACGCGACGACCAGCGCGCGTCGTACGCCGCCGAGCAGCCGCGTCGTCAGCGGCAGGGTGAACGCGCCGATCGCCAGCGTCACGACGTAGAGGCCGATCAGCGTGGAGATGAAGGCCGGGTCGGCGCCGAGACCGTAGCCGCGCTCGGCCGGGTCGGCCTGGGCGTAGGTCGACAGCGGGATCTGCCCACCCAGGACCGGGATGCCGAAGAGGAAGGCGGTGACCTGGACCGGCCATTGCGCCGGGCTGGAGAGCAGGCGGACGTCGACGATCGGGTCCGGGTGCTGCAGCTCGAAGCGCCAGAACGCGGCGAACACTGCCACCGACAGCGCGATCGTCCCCCAGCCGAGCAGGGAGCCGGCGCCTTCGAGGCGCAGCCACACCAGGCCGCCCATCAGCACGCCCAGGGCGACCGTGATGAGCGCCAGGCCGGTCAGGTCGATGCCGCCGGTGGCGTCGCCGGGCGCCTGCTCGATGCCGAAGAGGATGACGAAGAAGACCGCCGTCACCACGACCGCGGGCAGGGCGAGCAGGAGGTTCATGTCGAGGGGGTCGACGAGCAGGCCGCTGCTCAGCGCACCCACGATCACGGCCAGCTCGAGGGAGCCGACGAGGATCGCAGCGCCACGCCGGGTGAGCAGCTCCTGGCGGCCGGAGCGCCGCGTGCGGCGGTGGATGATCGCGATCTCCAGCGGCAGCCACACGACGTACGCGCCCTGGATCGCCCAGCCGATCAGGAAGGTCGTGAAGGACGGCGCGAACGCCAGCCACCACGAGCCGAGCGCCGTCACGCCGGTCGAGACGAGCAGGACGCGCTTGTGCCCGGTCAGGTCGCCGAGGCGCGCGAGGAGCGGGATGCAGAGGGCGCTGACGATCAGCTGGGCGGCCTCGAACCAGTTGATGTCGCCCTCGCTGATCGACAGGTGCTCGGCGATCTGCGGGTAGATCGGCGTGTAGTAGCCCTGCAGGATCCCGCTGGCGAACTCCACCAGCACCAGGAAGCCGACGATCGCGGCCAGGCCCTTCACCGCGGTGTGGGCGGGCGGGACCTGGAGCGGGGTCGGCGGGATCTCGCTCATGAAGGCAGCCTCTCGATCAGCAGCTGGTACCACCGGGCACCCTCGACGAGGGCGGCCACGCCGATGTGCTCGTCGTAGGAGTGGATCGCCTCCCGCTGCGCCTTGGTCATCCGGAAGGGGGCGAAGCGGTACACGTGCTCGCTGATCGCGGTGAAGTGTCGCGAGTCGGTCGCCGCCATCATCACGTACGGCGTCGCGACCGCGTCGGGGAAGACGTCGCCGATGCAGCCCTCGAGCAGCTCGAAGGCCTCGTCCATCGGCGAGACCGGCGACGGCTCGCCGGACTCGACCACGTCGATGCGGATCGAGTCGTCGTCGACCGCCTTCCGGATGTGCTCCACGACCCCGGCGACGGTGTCGCCGACCATCACCCGGATGTTGAGGCCGGCCTTCGCGGTCGAGGCGATCACGTTGAGCGCGGGGGAGCCGCTGAGCGTGGTGGCGGCGACCGTCGTACGCGTCATGGCCGCGGCCTCCGGACCCGCCGCGAGCAGCGCCCGCGTGACCACCGGCGCAAGTCGGTCGGCCCGGCCGAGCAGAGGTCGCAGCGGCAGCGGCACGTGCGGTGCCAAGCGGCGCATGAGCTCAAGGGTCGGCGCGGGCGCGGACGCCGGGAAGGGTGCCTTCTCGATGCGCAGGATCGCGCGTGCGATGCGGGCCGTGGGGCCGTTGCGGGCGGGTGTCGAGGCGTGCCCGCCGCGTCCCTCCGCCACCAGCTCGAGGGACGTGGTGCCCTTCTCCGTGACGCCGATGACGCCCAGCGGCACCTTCACGCCGGGGAACGCGCCGGCCGCGATCGCGCCACCCTCGTCGAGCACGAGCCACGGGGTGACGCCGCGTCCGCGCAGCACCTCGACGGCCTCGACCGCGGCAGTGCCACTGACCTCCTCGTCGCAGCCGAACGACAGCCACACGTCCTGCGCGGGCACGTGCCCGGCCTCGAGGAGCGTCTCGACGGCCTCGCAGATCGCAGCGACGCAGCCCTTGTCGTCGAGGGTGCCGCGACCCCAGATCGCCGGCCCGGTGGGGGAGTCGTGGACCTCGCCGCCGAACGGGTCGTGCTGCCAGGGCGCGTCCTCGTCGACGGGTACGACGTCGAGGTGGGCCATCAGCACGACCGGCCGCTCGGCGCTCGCGCCCGCCCAGTGGAGGAGCAGGCCGTGGCTGCCGACCCGCGTCAGGTCGAGCCGCTCGTGGAGCAGGGGGAACTGCGTCGCGAGCTCGGCCAGCAGTCGGTCGAAGGCATCGGTGTCGACGCGTGCCGGGTCGCGGTCGGAGACGGTCGGGATGCGGACGAGGGCCTGCAGCGCGGCGACCACGCGGTCGGTCATGCGCAGAACCTAAGGCATGGCCCGGTCGCATGAGGGCGCTCTCATCGACAACTCATCGTCCCGTCATGACGCACGACCAGAGTCCTCCACGTCAGCCGGGGACGACCCGGACATCGCAACCGAAGGAGGCCACCATGGCCCGCTCCGGAATCCTCACCGCCCTCACGCCGGCCGTCCAGGCCCGCCGCGGCGACTCCTCCAGCGACGACGGGCGCCGCCGCCGGCGTCGTCGGCGTCGCCGCAACCGCAGCCGGTCGCGCTCGCGCTCCAGCTGAGCGACCGCGCTGCGCCACCACGACGGGTGGGCGGCCCCACCCCCGGGCCGCCCACCCGTCCCGCTCGTCGCCGACCTTCCCCTCGCCCTGTCGCAGGAGCTCCCATGTCCCTCCGTCGCCGCGCCGCCGGCCTGCTGCGCGCCGCCCCCGAGCAGCAGGCCCTGGTCGCCGTCGCCGCCGCTCTCCGGCCGGTCGACATCGCGCGTCGGTTCTGGCCGCGGTTGCGGCCCCTGCGCGGCTGGCTGCTGCTCGGGCTGCTCCTCCTCACTGCTGCGCCGGCGATCGCGGTCGCCGAGGCGTTCCTCTACCAGCGGCTCGTCGACGACGTGCTGGTGCCGGCCGCGTTCGAGCCGCTCCTCGTGCTCGCGCTGCTCTACGTCGGCCTCAACGTCGCCAGCGGGATCGTCTCGGGGGCCGACGACTACCTGGCGACGTACGTCTCGCAGCGCTTCCTCGTCGACCTGCGCCGTGACGTCTTCGCCCACGTGCTGTCGCTGCCGGCAGCCACCCACGACCGCCGACGTCTCGGCGACACCCTCACGCGGCTGACCTCCGACGTGGCGGCGGTCGAGCGGTTCATGGTGTCGCAGGTCAGTGACGGCGTCGGCGCGCTCGTGCGCCTCGTCGTCCTCGTCGGCGCGCTCGTGTGGATGGACTGGCAGCTCGCGCTCGCCTCGCTCGTCGTGGTGCCCCTCTTCTGGTGGGTCTCCACCCGCTTCGCCCGGCTCACCCGCGACGTCTCGCGCGAACGTCGCCGGCGCGGCGGCTCGCTCGGAAGCGTCACGGAGGAGGCGCTGGGCAACGCCGCGCTCGTGCAGTCCTACGGTCGCGAGGACCGCGCCGTGGCGTCGTACGACGACCACAACCGCGCCATCGCGGGCGCCGAGCTGGCCGCCAGCCGCATCCGTGCGCTCTTCCTCCCGCTCGTCGACCTGGCCGAGCTGGTCGGCGTGCTGCTCGTCGTCGGCCTCGGCGTCTGGTCGCTGGCCGACGGGCGGCTGACGCTGGGCGGGCTGCTGGCGTTCCTCACCCTCCTCATGCAGTGCTTCGGCCCGGTGCGGACGCTGGCCGACCTGGTGCCCGCCCTCTACTCCGCGAGCGCGGGCGTCGAGCGGGTCGTGGAGCTGCTCGACGAACCCGCCGGCGGTGACCGCGACGACGCCACCGCGCTGCCTGCCGGGCCGGGGGTGCTCTCGGTGCGCGAGGTGTCGTACACCTATCCCGGCGCGCCGCGCCCGGCGCTCGAGGCCGTCTCGCTCGACGTCGCGGCGGGCGAGGTGGTGGCGCTCGTCGGTCCCAGCGGCGCGGGCAAGTCGACCCTCGGCCGGTTGCTGGCGCGCCAGCTCGTCGCCGACTCCGGCGTCGTGACGATCGACGGGTACGACGTCGCAGCCCACACCGCGACGTCGGTGCGCGAGGCCGTGACCGTCGTCCACCAGGAGCAGCTCATGCTCGACGCGACGGTGCACGACAACCTCGTCCTGGGCCGGCCCGACGCCACGCGCGCCGAGGTGCGCGCCGCGGCCCGCGACGCCGGTGCCCACGACTTCGTCGAGGCCCTGCCGCACGGCTACGCCACCCGCATCGGCCAGCGCGGGCGGACCCTCTCGGGCGGGCAGCGGCAGCGGCTCGCGGTGGCTCGTGCCCTGCTGCGACCGGGACGGGTGCTCGTGCTGGACGAGCCGACGACCGGCCTCGACGCCGAGGCGGCGCGACGGCTGATGGTGGCGCTCACGACCGGCCCGCGCGAGCGGACGGTGGTCGTGCTGACCCACGACCCGGTCGTGCTCGAGCACGTCGACCGCGTGGTGGAGCTGGCCCCGACCCTCGTGGAGGTGACGGCATGAGCCGCCGTCGTACGCCGTCGGGGGACCTGCCGGCCGGCTACCGCCCGCTCGCGCTGCTGGCCGACGGTCGCCGGCTCGAGACGTGGGACGCCTGGGACGAGGCCCGCGGCACGCGGTGCGTGGTCAAGCTGCTGCGGGCCGACCGCCGCGACGACCCGCGGGTGCGGCAGGCGGTGCTCCTCGAGGGACACCTGGCCACGACGCTGGCCCATCCCCACCTCGTGCGCGGGTACGACGTCCTCGACGACCCGCCGACAGTCGTCCTCGAGACGCTGCGCGGCGCGACGCTGTCCGCGCTCGTCGAGCACGAGCCGCTGTGCCTCGCCGACGCGGCGGAGCTGGGCTGCCAGCTCGCGTCGGTCCTCGGCTACCTCCACCGCCAGGACTGGCTCCACCTCGACCTCAAGCCCGACAACGTGGTGGTCGACCACGGCAAGGCGGTGCTCATCGACCTCAGCCTCGCCGGACGGCCGGGCTGGGGAAGGCCGGGTGCCGGCACCCGCGGCTGGCTCGCCCCGGAGCAGGCGACCGGGCTCGGGCTGTCGCCGGCGACCGACGTCTGGGGGTTGGGGATGACCCTCGTCGACGCGCTGGCCCGCACAGCGCCGTACGGCGACGAGGCCACGTGGGAGAGCCGCCGCCGCTGGCCGCTGGTGCACCGACGGATGCCGGTCGCGCCCGAGGGGCTCGACCAGCTGCCCGAGGAGGTGCGCGACCTGCTGGCCGCCTGCCTCAGCCTCGACCCCGCCGCGCGCCCGCTGCTCGCCCAGGTGCGGTCCGCCCTCGAGCCGCTGCGCTCACCAGCGCCCATGCCCGCGGTCGCACCCACCGCATCGGCCGGTTGAGCGGAAGCGGCAGGGCCCGATCACGGCCGGTTCCCCGGCGACATGCCGCGGGGCCGGTCCGACACGCCGGGGACGAACCCGGTCGGGCCTCGTGGTGCGGCCCCCGCAAGGCATGCCGGCGTCCCAGCTCCGCGCCTGAGGCTCGGACAGGGCCTCCTCGATGGACTCGAGCGCCTTGGCGGCCTGTCCGAGCAGGACCCTGCTCCCGGCGACCTCCTCGAGCATCCTCCAGTTGATCTGCTGGCTGGGCCCGGGGAGTCGCAGGCGCCACACGTACACGCCTGTGCTCTGACCCGACCCCTCCGCCAGCAACCCGATCGCGACGTGCCGCACCGGCGTGCGGTGGACAGCGCGACCGTGGAAGGCCCAGGCGTCGTCGGGCAGCAGCGGCCTCACGACCGCTTCCAGTCGCTGGCTCTCACGGCCTCACCTCGCTCATCGCCACTCACCAGCGCCCGCGGTGAACGACGTCGTCGCGCCGCTGCCGACGGGCAGGTGACCCCGCCGCGCCGGTGTCGGCCACGCGGTGGCCGACGGTGATCGCGCCGACCGGCGCGTGGTCCTCGGGGATCCCGAACGCCTCCCGGAAGTCCCCGAGGAAGCGGGCCTCGATGCCGAAGAAGCATGCGCC
>DATIAJ010000331.1:0-8823 GCA_035458105.1 Nocardioides sp.
CTGGTACCGCTACCACCACCTGTTCGCCGACGTGCTTCAAGTGCGCCTGCTCGCGGAGCGGCCCGGGGACATGCCGGTGCTGCACGGGCGGGCCAGCGACTGGTACGAGCAGGCGGGCGACGTCGAGGCCGCGGTCCGCCATGCCTTCGCGGCCGGCGACCTGGAGCGTGCAGCGGACCTCATCGAGGTCGCGACCCCGGACCTGCGCCGGCGCCGGGCGGAGCACGTGCTGCGGAGCTGGGTGCCGGCGGTACCACCAGAGATCTTGGCGCGCCGTCCGGTCTTGGCGAGCAACCTGGCTGGCGGCCTGATGGCGAGCAACGTCTTGGACGGTGTGAGCGAGCGCCTCGACGCGATCGAGTCGACGTTGGCCTCGCCGCCGGTAGGCATGGTGGTGCGGGACGAGACTGAGTGGCAGCGACTCCCCGCGGTCGTGGCGACTCACCGCTCCGGTCTGGCGCTTGTGGCTGGCGACCTGGGATCGACACTGCGGTACGCCGACGTCGCGCTGGAGCGGGCGGGCGCTTCGGACCAGCTGACGGTGGCATCAGCGTCCGCGCTCAAGGGTCTGGCGTCGTGGGCGGTCGGAGACCTGGTCCCCGCGCTGGACGGCTACCGAGCCGCTGTTCGGGGGCTCGCAGCAGTGGACTACGTCCCCGACGTGCTGGCCTGCACGGTCACGGTCGTCGACCTCGAGCTGGCTTTAGGCCATCTCGACGCAGCACAGCGGGCCGCACAGGACGCGCTGGATCTCGCTGACGCCGCCCGTCCCCGGTTGCAGGTGGACGTCGTACGCGGGACGGCGGACATGCGACTGGCCCTGGCGCGAGTGGCGTGGGAGCGGGGCGAGACAGACGAGGCCGCAGATCATCTTCGGGCGGCGGGCGACCTCGGTGACGACGCCGGTCTTCCGCAACAGCCGTACCGGTGGCGCGTCGCGATGGCCACCGTGCGCGAACACGACGGCGACCACGAGGCCGCCGATGCGCTCTTGGCCGAGGCGGAACGGCTCTTCAACAGCGACTTCCTCCCCAACGTCCGGCCCGTGCCGGCCGTGCACGCCCGGTTGCACATCCGCCGCGGCAACCTCGCCACCGCACGGCAGTGGGCCACCCAGGCCGGGGTGGGCGATCAGGACGACCTGAGCTACCTCCGCGAGCACGAGCACATCACGCTCGCGCTGCTCCTGCTGGCCGAGCACGAGGCGGGCGACACGGCAGCACTGGACGTCGCGGTCGCCTTGCTGAAACGGCTGCGGGACGCGGCCGCCGCGAGTTCTCGCACGGCTACCGTCGTCGAGACGTCCATCCTGCTGGCACTGGCTGCCGACGCGGCCTGTCACTCCGAGCAGGCCCTCTCGTGGCTGCTGAAGGCTGTGGCGCCCGCGCATGCCGTCGGCTGGGTACGCCCGTTCCTCGACGCCGGACCTCGAGTCCAGGACCTGTTGCCCCTGCTGCCCGGCGGGGAGGCGTTCGCGGACGCTGTGGCTACCTCCTCCCCTCAGGCGGGGTCACGCCCGGCACGAGAACCCTCCGATGCCCTACCGGGTGACGCGGCGCTGGTCGTACCCCTCAGCGCTCGCGAGCTCGACGTGCTCCACCTCCTCGGCTCGGACTTGGACGGCCCCGCCATCGCTCGCCACCTCAACGTGTCGTTGCCCACCGTGCGTACCCACACCCAACGCATCTACATGAAGCTCGGGGTCAACAACCGCCGCGCCGCCGTCCGCCGGGCCCATCAGCTGCGCCTGTGACCGTCTGCCCCGGAGAACGAGACCTCGACCCGCCGCTGCGATTCCGGCTCACTTGACGCCGCACACGACTGCCGCGCGAAGTTCATCAGTCCTGTCATCACCTGTGATGACGCGCTGTCATCACGTCCGTTCCTAGCTTCGCGTCATGAGCAGCAGCGACACCTGCCACGGCACGACCGGCGAACCGGCCGGCGACCGGAGCGGCGACTGGTACGAGATCCGTGTCCAGGGCCGCCTCGACGACCGCTGGGCTGCCTGGTTCGACGGACTCGACCTCACCCGCACCGACGACGGCACGACCGTCCTCCGCGGCCCCGTCACCGACCAGGCGGCCTTGCACGGACTGCTGCACAAGCTGCGCGACCTCGGGGTCCCGCTCCTCTCCGTCACCCGGACCGAACCCGGCCCGACGGCCTGAACCCATCCACCGCATTCACCGACGCACCCAGGAGCCCCAGATGACCACCACCGAGCGCACCACGAGCGCCCCCGCTCCCCGCCAGACGACCCCCGACCCGACGCGCCGCGCCGCCACCATCGTCGGCTGGCTCTTCATCGTCACCTACGTCACCTCCATCTCGGCCAAGATCGGGTTCTACCCGCCACTGTTCGACGGCAACTACATCACCGGCCCCGGAGACGACACCCGCGTCCTGTGGGGCGCGCTCGCGGAGTGCGTCCTCATCATCGCCAACATCGGCACCGCCACCGCGCTCTACACCGTCGTCAAGCACCGCTACCCCAACCTCGGTCTCGCCTTCATCGCCGCCCGCATCATGGAGAGCGTCTTCATCGGAGTCGGCATCCTCGCCGTCCTCACCGTCGTCACGATGCGGCAGGACTACGCGGCCGCCGACGACCAGTCCGCCGCCGGCCTGGCCGTCGTCGGCGACGCGTTCCTCACCACTCAGCAGTGGACGTTCAACCTCGGCCCCCAGTTCGTCGTCGGCGTCGGCAACGGCCTCGTCCTTGGCTGGATGATGTGGCGCACCGGCCTGGTGCCCCGCCGTCTCTCCGTACTCGGCCTCATCGGCGGCACCTGCATCGTCCTCACCGGCTCCGCGGCCGTCCTCGACCTCATCGAGCCCGGCGGTGCCTTCCAGAGCCTCTCCGCGGCCCCCGAGTTCTTCTGGGAGCTCGGCTTCGGCATCTACCTCATCGTCAAGGGCTTCAAGACCCCCACCGACACCACCGGTACGACGCGCGACGAGGCAGCGGCGGTGGGGCGATGATCACCGTCGACCACGTCACCAAGACCTACGGCACCTTCACCGCCGTCGACGACGTCACCTTCACCGCCCGCCCGGGACGCATCACCGGCTTCCTCGGCCCCAACGGAGCCGGGAAGTCGACCACCCTGCGGGTCCTGGTCGGGCTCACCCCGCCCAACCACGGCACCGCGCACGTCCTGGGCCGCCGGTTCAAGGACCTGCCCAACCCAGGCAGGGAGGTCGGCGTCCTCCTCGACGCCTCCGCCCAGCACGCCGGTCGCACCGGTCGTGAGGTCCTCAGCATCGCCCAGCGCACCATGGGCCTGCCGACCAGCCGAGTCGAGGAGGTGCTGGACACCGTCGGCCTGAGCAAGGAGGAAGCCGGGCGACGCCTGCGGGACTACTCGCTGGGCATGCGGCAACGTCTCGGCCTCGCCCACGCTCTCCTGGGCGACCCCGAAGTCCTCATCCTCGACGAGCCTGCCAACGGCCTCGACCCAGCCGGCATCAGGTGGATGCGCGACCTGCTTCGCGGGTACGCCGACCGCGGCACCACCGTGCTGCTGTCCTCGCACCTGCTGCACGAGATCGAGGTCGTCGCCGACGACCTGGTCGTCATCGGCCATGGTCGCGTGGTCGCTGCCGGCACCAAGGCCGACCTCCTCGCCGGAGCCGGCACCCACGCCGCCACCCGGCATTCAGCAGCCCTTTCCGACGCCCTCACCGCAGCCAACCTCACCCACCAGGTCGCCGAGTCCACCGGCACTACGGGCCAGGACCACCCCAGCGTCCTTCGCGTCGACGCCGACCCGGAAATGGTCGGACAGGTCGCCGCGTCCGCCGGCATCGCCCTCACGGAGCTGCGTTCCGCTGACGGCGCCGGCCTGGAGGAGATGTTCCTGGCCCTGACGGCCGACACCCAGCGCGACCGCCACCCGACCACCGACGCGGCCGTGCACACCCCCAGCCTGCAAGGAGCAGTCGCATGAGCACCCACAGCGCATCACTAGCCACCATGTCTCCCGTTTCGCCCCATAGCCGGACCGCGACGGCCGTCCCGACTGCCCGGCTGGTCGGCGTGGAGCTCCGCAAGAGCTTCGACACTCGCTCAGGCCTGTGGCTGCTCGCCAGCCTCGGCCTGGCCGCGGTTGTCACGACGGGTGCCATCATCGCGTGGTCTCCGGCAGCCCAGCTGACCTACAGCCAGTTCACCCTCGCCATCGGCGTGCCCATGACCGTCATCTTGCCCATCATCGCGGTGCTGTCTGTGACCTCGGAGTGGAGCCAACGCTCCGGTCTGGCGACCTTCACCCTCGTCCCGCACCGCGGGAGGGTCCTGACCGCGAAGGCCATCGCCGCCGCCCTGGTCACGGTACCGGCCACCGCCGCCGCTTTCGGTGTCGGAGCCCTCGGCAACCTCGCGGGCGCCGCGCTGGCCGGTATCGACCCCGTGTGGAACCAGGCGTGGGCCGACGTCGGCTACTTCGCCCTCGGGCAGACGCTGCTGTTGCTCACCGGGTTCGTCCTCGGCGCTCTCATCCGCAACAGCTCGGGCGCGATCGTGGCCTACATGCTGTACGGATTTGTCGCCCCCGGCCTGCTGGCGTTCCTGGCGTTCAACCAGGAGTGGTTCGCCGACGCCCGCCCCTGGGTCGACGCAAAGTACAACCAGGACGCGCTCCTGCGCGGCGCCCTGGCCGGTGACGGCTGGACCCACCTGGCGGTGACCAGTCTCGTATGGCTCGTCGTCCCGATGGCCTTCGCCGTCGTCAACGTCCTTCGGTCGGAGGTGAAGTGATGTCCGCGCCCCTCGGAGAGCCTGCGAAACTCGGCACCACCGGGAGCGGGGGAGTGACACCAGCGGCCGGGCGAGCAGTACGACAGGTGCGCTACGGCGGCCCCGAAGTCCTCGACGTGACACGCCAGCTCGCGCCGACGCCAACGCCCGGGCAGGTGCGGGTCCGGGTCCACGCCGCGTCGCTCAACGCGCGTGACTGGCACGTGATGCGTGGTGAACCACGCATCGCGAGGCTGATCGACCGCACCACCTTCGGCCTTCGGGCGCCCCGTCAAGTGGTCCGCGGAACGGACCTGGCAGGCGTCGTCGACGCCGTCGGCGCCGACGTCACCCGCTGGAAGGTCGGCGACCCCGTGTTCGGAGAAGGCTCCGGCGCCTTCGCCGACTACGCCCTCGCCTCCCAGGACCAGCTCGCGGTCCTGCCGGCGGGGGTGAGCTTCGCCGAGGCGGCGTGCCTGCCGCTGGCAGCTTCTACGGCACTTCTGTGCTTGAGGGAGACGGGACTGGGCGAGGGCGGCTCGGTCCTCGTCAACGGCGCCTCCGGTGGCGTAGGGACCTTCGCGGTGCAAGCGGCCAAGGCCGTGGGCCTGCAGGTGACCGCGGTGGTCAGCCCCCGCAACGTCGACCTCGCTGAGTCGCTCGGCGCGGACGAGGTCGTCGACTACGCCGTTTCCGACTTCACTCGGATCGGACAGACCTACAACGCCGTCATCGACCTCGTCGGGAACCGCACGCTGCGGGAGCTGCGGCGCACGGTACGACCTGGTGGACGGCTGGTGCTGTCCGGTGGCGGCGTTGCCGGGCAGGGACGCATCGTGGGTCCCATGCGGCTGTTGGCCGGGGCGATGGCGGCCGCGCGGTTCCAGCCGTTCGAGACAAGGGTCGCGCAGTCGGTGCCGACCGCGGATGGCCTTCGCGAAGTCGCGGAGCTGGTCGAGGCCGGCTCGATGCGACCTGTTCTCGACCGGACTTTCGCCTTGGAGGACGTACCCGAGGCCATCCGGTACATGGAGGGCGCGCATGCCCGCGCGAAGGTCGTCATCACCGTCGCCTGAACGATCCGCCGGGCCGCATCACAGCACACCCGTTCCATGACGTGCGCCGGCTCGCCCGGCACTCAGGGCGCGCCAGCCGAGGGCGGCGGTGGCGAGCGCGACGCCGGCCCCAGCGGTGAATGCTGCGGTGAACCCTGAGCCGTCGAGGGCGCCTGTGGCCTGCTGGCCGGCTGATGCGCCGATGACGATGAACGCGGCGGTCCCAAGAGCGCCGCCGACCTGCATGGACGCCGAGGCGAGACCGGAGGCCAGACCGGTGTGAGAGGCGGGCACGGCGGCAGCAAGCACCATGGTGGTCGGCGTGAAGCTGAGAGCGACGCCGGTCGCGACGAGGAGCAGCCCGGGCAGGACCGCAGGCAGGTAGCCGAGGTCCTGGGGCGAGTAGGCGAGCCACAGCTGTCCGCCGGCGAGAAGGACGAGGCCGACCACGAGGGTGCGCAGCGGCCCGAACGCCTTCAGCGCCCGCGGGAGGATGCCGAGAGAGACAGCGAATCCGGTCAGTGAGGTGGGGACCATGGCGATGCCCGCCTGCTGGGGCGGCATGGCGAGGACCTGCTGCAGGTACAGGGCGATGAGCACGAACGTGGACCCTCGAGTCGCTCCCCCGAGGAGCGCCAGGACCACGCCGCGGCGAGTCATGCGTGAGCCGAACAGCGCGGGCGGGACGAGCGGGTCGACGACCCGCCGCTCCACGGCCACGAACGCTGCCCCGAGTGCCACGGAGGTGGCGAGCAGGCCGAGGACGCGCGGGGACGTCCAGGCGTGGTCGACGGCGTCGACGGCACCGTGCACGAGCGTGATGACGGCTCCGGTGGCAAGAGCCGCACCAACCCAGTCGAGGGAACGCCGCCCGGTGACCGCGTCCGCAGCGAGGATGCGCCGCGCGAGCACGACCGCCGCCACGGAGACGGGGACGGTCACGAGGAACACCGCTCGCCAGCCGAGGCTGCCGACGAGGAGGCCGCCGGTGACGACGCCGGTCGCGCCGCCCAGGGTGGAGGCGGCACCCCAGGCGCCCATCGCCCGGGCGCGCTGCTCGGCGGGGAAGGTGGCGAGCAGCAGGGACATGGCGGCGGGGCTGAGAGCGGCTGCGCCGATGCCTTGGACGACACGGCCGCCGATCAGCATCACGGGCTCCGTCGCGAGTGCGGCGAGGAGGGTCCCGAGGGTGAAGAGGCCGGCTCCGGTGGTGAAGAGCCGGCGGCGTCCGAAGAGGTCGCATGCGCGGCCGGACAGGAGCAGCAGCCCTGCGAAGGCGAGCACGTAGGCGTTCACGACCCACGTCACGGCGGCCGGCCCGAACCCGAGGTCGGACTGGATGGACGGCAGCGCGACGTTGACGATGGAGGTGTCGAGCATGACCAGGAACTGGGCCGAGATGAGCAGCGCGAGCGCCAGCGGCTGCCGGCGCTGATCCTGGAAGGAGCCGACCGGCTCAGGGGCGACGGCGGGAGCCGAGTGCGGCTCCGTGTGGGTGGGGGTGGCGGTCATGGGGGCTACGCCCTTCAGGCCGTGAGGCGGGGCAGGAGTGCCCCGACTCGCTCGTTGCTCCGCGCGACGTGCATGGTGCCGCACCGCGGGCAGTGTGTGCCGTGGACGACGTCCATGTCCTGACCGCACCAGCACAGCTCGTGCCGTGCGTCGGCGCTCGGTCGTCCGGTCCTCCGTGACGTGCCCGGGATGCGGATGACGGTCGCAGTCACCGTGTTGGTCGTGGTGGTCGTTGTTTCCATGATGCTCACCGCCTGGTGTGTCGTGGTGGGTGGGTCGATGTCTTCACGGTGTCGCGGACCCGGCGTGCTCGAACCGGTCGAATGGCCGGGTTCGGCCGGGTTGGATCGGGGGAGCGCCGGGTCCGCGGCACGGTCAGTGGTGCATGTGGCCGACGGCGCCGGTGACGTGCTGCGCGGGCATCCGCCACAGGGCGTACGCCGCGACGACCGCTGCGATGACGGCGGCGCAGGTGAACCCCCGGCTGAAGGCGTCAGCGGCTCCGTCGAGCGTCGCGAGCGACCCGGCGGTGCTGGCCGCCGCGGAGAGGACCGCGACGCCCAGCGCGGCTCCGACCTCGTGTCCGGTCATCAGGAACCCCGAGGCCACGCCTGCGTGGGAGGCGGGGATGCCGGCCATGGACGTCACCGAGACGGGCACGAAGACCATGCCGACACCGACGCCCATGATGACCAGGCCGGGCAGCAGGTCGGCGGCGTAGCCGGCGTCGGGACCCGCGGTCGAGAGGAGTGCGGCGGCGGCTCCTGTGACCACGAGACCGACGGCGGCGACGACGCGCGGTGCCAGGTGCGCGAGCAGGTGACGGGCGAGGACGGTGCCGGCGGTGATGGCGAGCGCGAAGGGCAGGAACGCGACGCCGGTCTCCAGTGCCGAGTAGCCGAGCACGGTCTGCACGAAGATCGACGTCAGGAACACGGCGCCGACCAGCAGGCCGGTGATCCCGAGCATCACGGCGGTGCCGGACACGAGGGCGTTGAGCTTCCACACGTGCGGCGGGAACAGCGGCTTGTCGGCGCGTCGCTCGATCGTCAGGAACGCCACCAGCAGGAAGGCCGAGACGGTCATGGCAACGACGGTGTGGGCTGACCACCAGCCGTGCGTGGCGGTGGCGCCGAGCGCGTACGTCAGTGCGACGAGCCCGCCGATGACGGCGGTGGCACCGGGGAGGTCGAGGTCGGCGAGCTTGGGGCGCGCGACGCGCTCCTTGACGATGGTGCGGGCGCCGACGAGCAGCGCGATGACACCGATGGGGCCGTTGATCCAGAAGATGAACTGCCAGGACGTCCAGGTCGTCACGGCTCCGCCGAGCAGGACGCCTGCGGCGACGCCGAGGCTGCCGACGGCTCCCCACAGGGCGAGCGCGGACCTGCGCTGCGCGCCGGCGTACGTGGTGGTGATGAGGGACAGCGCGGACGGGGTGAGCAGTGCGGCGCTGAGGCCCTGCACGGCCCGGGCGGCGATGAGCTCGCCGGTCGAGCCGGCGAACCCGCTGAC
>DATIAJ010000332.1:0-12687 GCA_035458105.1 Nocardioides sp.
CGGCACCCTGAAGACCCGGGACTTCGACGAGGCGACCGTGGACGGCCTCACGGGCGCCCCGGGTGTCTCCGGCCACCAGATCGTCACGGCGACCGTGCCCATCGCAGCCGGCTCCACCGCAACCGTCCAGACGAGCTGCCCTGCCGGCAAGAGGGTCCTCAGCGCAGCGGCTCACCTGGCGGCCTCGTTCGACGGAACCGCCGTGGACGTCGAAGCCACCACGGCGTCCGCGAAGGCACGGAACACCACGGCCGCAGCTGATTCCCTCATCCTCGACGTCGTCTGCGCCAACGTCACCTGAGCGCCCGGCTTGCTCGGTGCCTGCGCAACGTAGGCAGTTCGACCTGGCGCACGCGACCGCGCGCGTGATCGGCGGCTCGGGACGAGCGAACTGCCTACGTTGGTCACGCCACGCCCGCCTGACGGCGTACGACGTCGGGGTCAGCGGCGGAAGCCGACCGGGTCGCCGAGGTAGTGCTCGAGGTCGACGCGCACGGCGTCGCTGATGGTCCAGGCCGACTGGGCGTGGTGGTCCCAGAGCACGTTGACGCACTCCCAGACCGCGGCCGGCCCACCGCCCACCTCGACCCGCAGCTCGGCGGCGACGGTGAAGGACGAGCGCCCGATCCGCGAGACCCACAGCGAGGCGAGGAACGGCTGGTAGGGCACGAAGCGCATCTCGGCGTGGTACTCGATCGTCTGCGATGCCACGAGCTCGGACACGCCCGCGTCGGTGCCGTGGAGCAGCCCGCTCGCTCCCTCAGGCAGCCCCGGCAGGCGCGCGAACCGCAGGAACTCGTAGCGCGCCTCGTCGAGCACCCGGACCGCCTCGACGTTGTCCACGTGGCCGGCGAGGTTGATGTCGCGGTAGCGCGCCTGGATCTCGGTCGTGAAGGTCTGGCCCATGGGCGAAGTGTGTCGGACTCCCACCTAGGGTTGGTCCATGACCTCCGGTTCCTTCGGCGGCGACCTGATGGCCGGTCCCCCGCCCACCCACCTGCCCGCCGACCCCGCCGACACCGAGCTCGCCGCGGGCGACGCCCCGGCGGCCGTCGTACGACGTCATCCGGACTCCCCGGCCGCCTGGGCCGCGCTGGCAGGCCAGGCGCAGGAGGCGGGGGCCGACGACGTCACTGTGTACGCCTACGCCCGCGTCGGCTACCACCGCTCGCTCGACCGGTTGCGCCGCAACGGCTGGAAGGGCCACGGCCCCGTGCCGTGGGAGCACGAGCCCAACCGCGGCTTCCTGCGCTCGCTCGCCCTCCTCGCCCTGGCCGCCCGGGCGATCGGTGAGACCGACGAGTGGGAGCGCTGCTCGACCTTCCTCCGCGACTCCAGCGCGACGGCCGCGGACGAGCTGTTGTCCTGATTCGGCTGCCCTGAGCGCCGCTCACGCCTACGCTCGCGGCGTGACGGGGGAATCTCACGACGTCGGCGCACGCCTGCGGGAGCTGGTGATCGCCGGCGAGCTGGCGCCGCTGCGTGCGTACCTGGACGGCCTGACCGGTGCCGACCTCAGGGCGGCGAGGACGTGGGTCGCCGGCACGCACGACGTCGACGAGTACCCGTACCCCGACGAGCTCGGCGACTACGAGTACGTCGAGAGCTCCGACGGGACGCGCGGCGCGCGCGTGGACGTGGGCCGTCCGGCGCGCGAGCGGGCCATGCACCGCGCGCGATGCCTGACCCGTGGACGCCTCCTGGGCCCCGTCGCGGCCGTGCAGGCCGTCAGCACCGGGTGGGGGGGTTCGAGCCCGGCTGGCGACGACGAGGTCGTCGCCGCCTTCGTCGACCACGACGAGGCGTGGGTCACGGCGTTCGCCAGGGCCGCCGATGCCGTCTCCCCATCGGCACGCAACGCCGGGCTGGTGACCTGGTTGCTCAGGAAGGTGGTCGAGGCCCACGGTCTGCCCGTGCCGACCGGCCGCCTGTTCCACGAGGCATGGATCAAGCAGGTCCAGAGCCAGGTCGAGCCTCCGCAGTGGAGCGACCGAAGGCCGGACCTCGACCCCCTGCGCGCCGATCCCCTTCTGCCGGACGTCGTCTACCTCCTGCTCGCGTCCGGCGAGGTTGGAGTCTGGCCCGGCTTCGCCCGGGTCCTGCCCACCCTGGTCGACGAGGGCGTGATCGACCGCGACCGCACCCTGGCCGTCGCGCTCGAGCAGCTCACGGCCGGCCAGAAGCCGTCGTCGCAGAAAGCACTGGCAGGGGTCCTCACGGCACTCGGGCTCCGTGCCGAGGAGGTCCCGGGCGGCCTCGACTACCTGATGGGCGTGTTGACGAGCTGCCACGGGTACGCGGCTGGCGTGATCCTCCGGCTGGCGCTCGACCTGGTCGCGTCGGACCCCGACGCGGTCGCCCTGGCGCGGGCGCTCGCCCCGCGGCGGGAGAAGGGTTTGCGGCGGACGCTCCTCACCGCCCTCTCCCCCGCCGCCCTCGGCGACCGCGTGTCGCGGGAAGGGCTCGTCGAGGCGATCGACGTGCTCGCGTCCGGCGACGAGGACGTCGCCGACCTGGCGAGGTACGACAAGGCGCGCGCCGCGCTCGGCGTGGCGGCCCGCTCCACCGGGTCCGCGCAGCAGGCCGCACCCCGCCTCGGGCTGTGGAACCTGACCCCGCCGACCCTTGCAGAGCTGCCGCGGGTGCGTCACATCGCGACGATCCGAGACGTCGTCAAGCCCCTCATGCGGACGGACGACAAGAGCTGGGAACAGGCGCAGGCCGTCGAGATGGCGCTGGACGCGCTGGCCAGGGGTGACCTCACGACCTCCGACCTCGCCGGCATCGCGCACGAGCTCGTCGCGGAAGGGCGGTTGAGCCCCGCACGGAGCGCCAGCCTCTTCGAGGCACTGTTCCTCGGCGGAGCGATGCAGCTCGTGTGGCCCGCGGCGATGCACACCGCCGACCTCGCGGCCAGTGGCGCGAGGGTTGTGCCCGGCCTCGACCGCCTGCTCGCGATGCTGTCGTCGTACGGCGCGGAACCCCCACCACCGGTGCTGGTCCCGACACACGTGGCCCGGATCTCCCGTGGCACGTCCAAGGCTGCACTCGAGGCGCGGCGGCTGTTGGAGCTGGTGGACGCGACACCTGACGGCAGTCCGCCGGCCCGCATCGACCTCGGGCTCTGGGACGAGTCCACCGAGCACCCACCGCAGGCGACCCACTACCAGCCGAAGCGCAACCTCGACTCGGTGGCCCGCCGTCTGGCGGCGACGCAGGGGCAGGACGCGTACGTCGCGGACCCGCGCGGGCGGATCAGGCAGAGCCTCATGCTCGAGGAGCTCGTCGCGCTCATCCCCGAGCACGGCGTCGACGAGGTGCGGGCACGAGGATCGGTCGGTCTGGTGCACCGCACGTGGCCGATGGCGCAGGCCGTGGCCGTCTGGGCGGCGGGACAGTTGGACACGACCAGCTACTGGCGGATGGCCGAGGACGCCGAGAGCGTCGCCGACAAGTCCGACGAGTGGAAGGGCCAGCGCGACGCCCATCTCGACTGGCGCGCGGTGGAGGGTGTACGAGAGGACCCGCCCGTCATGCCGTGGGGATGGCGAGAGAGCGACTGGCAGCTCGAGTTCCTGCACGCGTGCGAGGTCCTGCTCCTCGGCGAACGTGGCGGAACACCGCTCAGCACCCCCGACCGGGTCGACGGAGCGCTGAGCCTCGACGCCCTCCTCGAACGACTCGCCCGGGCACGGACGGTCGGTCCGATCGACCTCCGCCTTGCCTTGGCGCGGCTGCGGCCGACGACCCCCGGGGACGCCGCACGCGTCCCGGGTCACGCACGCACCGAGCCTGCGCTGACGGTTCGTACCGGCGACCACGACCTCGACGCGAGCGAGCTCGTGCGGTCGTGGCTGGCGGGCGGCGGACTGCAGTGCACGGTCGGCCTGAACGACGATGGCCACCCGGTCGTCCGCGCCACGTCGCCCTGGTCGTGGAACTCCCTGCCCGTTCTGGCACGGCGCGAGGTCCCGGACCTCCCGCCGATCCGCCACGACGACATCTGGCGCCTCCCCGCGCGCCCGGACGTCTGGCTCAGGGGCGGCTTCCACTCCAGCACCTCGCCCGAGAGCCTGGCGGACGTCGGCGGCCGACTGGGCGCGGACGGGTGGCGGCGGTTGTTCGAGCACCTCGCCGAGGTCCCGCCCGACTACACGGCCCTCGACTTCGCCGCCCTGGTCCGGCTGCAGCGCCAGGGACGGCTCGACCCGGCGGTCGCGACCGCCACCGCCGTCGCCGAGTGGGACGGCGGGCGGACGGACCTCCTGGGTGACGTCGTCGGCTGGGAGCACGTGTTCCTCCGCGGCGCCCTCCGCGGCATGTGGCCGGTGGCCGTCGCCGTGGTCGAGGCGGGGCTGGCGCGACCGGAACGTCCCGGCGGGATCGACGCGCTCCGGGACGTGCTGCGGCGCTACGCCCACCACGTCCCGGGTGACACGGTGCCGGCTTGGCTGGAGCGGAACGCGTGAGCGGCTACGGCGCGGCGTCGGCATTCGTCGACGGGCCCGCCGGACGACGGCTCGGCCTCGAGACCGCCACCGCCCTCACCCCCTCCGGGCTCGTCGAGCGGCCGGTCTTCTTTTCGGGCTTCCCCGCGCGCCCCGAGGTGCTGGCCGCCGGGCTGCTGGCCGTCGCCGACGTGGCGGGCACGACCTACGCCGACCTGGGGCGGGCGCAGCGGCTGGCCAACCTCGACCCCGTCGTGACGGCGAGCGGCGACCGGATGCGGTTCGAGTCGTTCTCTGGCTGCAACTCCGTCCATGCCCGCCTCGACCTGCTGCCCGACGGCATCGGTGAGGGCGCGGTCGGCTTCGGCACCACCAACGTCGACATCAACCAGCCGTTGCGGACGGCCCTGGCACGCATGGGCGGTTCGGCGCTCCTCCACCTCACGGTGGGTCCTGACGAGGTGCGCGCCGGAACGCCCGACGACCAGCACGTCGAGCGCAAGGTCGCTCTGCCGGACCGGTGGGTGCGCGGTCTGGCGGAGGTGCCGTACGTCAGCGCTGCCATGGCGGTCCGCGCAGAGCTGACCGGCAGCGCTGTCGTCCGGCTCGCACGAGACCTCCCGCGTGCGGGCTCGCCGGGACCGACGGTGCACCTGGTCCCGGCGCCCGCCGGGTTCCGCGTGCTCCCCCGGCCCCTGCCCGGCAGCATCGCCGTCACCGGCACGACCCGCTTGCGGGGCCTGGACCGGGTGCTGCGCTTCGCGACGTCGCTCACCCTCCACGCCGACCCGCACGGCGCGACCGCCTGGATGCTCGAGCTGCCCGGAGCGCGGCTCACGCTCGTGCTGACGGCCAGTCCCTGGCGAGGGTTCTCCGGCGAGGGCGGGCTGCTGCTCCGCCTGGTCGACCGCGACAGCGAGGTCATCGGCCGTGCGCTGCTCACCGACCTCGGCTGGGACCCGGTGGTCGAACCGGACCGGCTGGCGCGAGCCGCCGGACTGACCGACGAGCGGGTGGCCGCCGGCCTCGCCTGGCTGGCCGCCTCCGGGCGGCTCGGGCACGACCTCGCCGAGCAGGCGTGGTTCCACCGGGAGCTGCCGGTGGACGCCGAGCAGGTGCTGCGGCGCAACCCGCGCCTGCGGCACGCGAACGACCTGGTCGACCGCGACGGCGTACGCCCCGACGGCCCCGGCACCTGGCAGGTCCGCGGGACCGGCGCGGACCACACGGTGCGCGCCGAGGGCGGAGCGGGCCACGTCTGCACCTGTCCGTGGGCTGAGAGCCACGCCTCCGGACGCGGGCCGTGCAAGCACGTCCTCGCCGTGCTGCTCACCAACGCCCGCTGACCGCTCGTCGCGTCAGACCGACCGCTGGTCGCGCCACCCTCACGGAGGGGTGACGACCGTCACCGCGCGAGTAAGGTCGCGCGGGTGAATTCCGGGAACACACCACCTCAGTCGCGCCCTGAAGACCCGGGCGTCCCCCCGACCGACAAGGGCAAGATGGCGCTCGCCGCCGTCCTGCTCATGATCCCCATCATCGCGCTCATGTGGGTGCCGTCGTACGCGAAGGAGGCCCCCGAGCTGTGGGGCTTCCCGTTCTTCTTCTGGTACCAGTTCCTCTGGGTCTTCATCTGCTCCGCGCTGACCTGGGCGGCCTACAAGCTCACCCTCTCGGCCCGTGGCCTCACCACGCACAAGGTGGGTGAGGACCGATGACGCCGCACGTCACGCTCATGGCGTCCGACACGAGCGGGATCAACGGCGTCGCGCTGGCGGTGCTGATCGCCCTGTTCGCCCTGGTCACGATCGCCGGCTTCATGGCGACCCGGTTCAAGCGCGCCGACTCGCTGGAGTCCCTCGAGGAGTGGGGCCTCGGTGGTCGCAAGTTCGGCACCTGGATCACCTGGTTCCTGCTCGGCGGTGACCTCTACACGGCGTACACGTTCGTCGCGGTGCCGGCGGCGATGTTCGCGACCGGTGCGGTGGCGGGCTTCTTCGCGGTGCCCTACACGATCGTGCTCTACCCGATCATCTTCATCTTCATGGCGAGGCTGTGGTCGGTCAGCCACCGCCACGGCTACGTCACGACCGCCGACTTCGTCCGGGGCAGGTACGACGACCGGACGCTGTCGCTCGCCGTGGCGGTCACCGGCTTCGTGGCGACGATGCCCTACATCGCGCTGCAGCTCGTCGGCATCCAGGCGGTGCTCGAGGTCGCCGGGCTCGGCGGCGGCGACAACATCATCGCCAAGGATGCGCCGCTCTTCATCGCGTTCGCGCTGCTCGCGGCCTACACGTACTCCAGCGGCCTCCGGGCGCCCGCGGTCATCGCGTTCGTCAAGGACATCCTCATCTACCTCGTGATCATCGTCGCGATCGTCTACCTGCCCGGCCAGGTCGGCGGCTGGGACGCGATCTTCGGTGCTGCCGAGGAGAAGATGGCGACCACCAACGAGGCGACCGGCGCCCCCACCGGCTCGTTCATCCCCGGCGCTGGTCAGGGCTGGGCGTACGCCACGCTGGCGCTCGGTTCGGCCCTGGCGCTGTTCATGTACCCGCACTCGGTGACCGCGTCGCTGTCCTCGAACTCGCGCAACACGATCCGTCGCAACGCGGCGATCCTGCCGGCGTACTCCTTCGTGCTCGGCCTGCTGGCCCTGCTCGGCTGGGTCGCGATCGCCGCCGGCACCCAGCCGATCGGCCTCGACGGGGAGCCCAACGCGCAGCTGGTCATCCCGCAGCTGTTCGAGGACATGTTCCCGGCCTGGTTCGCCGGCGTCGCGTTCGCCGCGATCGCGATCGGCGCGCTGGTGCCGGCCGCGATCATGTCGATCGCCGCGGCCAACACGTTCAGCCGCAACATCTACAAGGAGTGGCTCAACAAGGACGCCACCCCGGCGCAGGAGGCGAAGGTCTCCAAGCTGATGTCGCTGCTGGTGAAGGCCTTCGCGCTGATCTTCGTGCTCACGCTCGACAAGCAGAACGCGATCAACTTCCAGCTCCTCGGCGGCATCTGGATGCTGCAGACGTTCCCGGTGATCGTGTTCAGCCTGTTCACGCGCTGGTTCCACCGCTACGGCCTGCTCGTGGGCTGGGCGGTCGGCATGGTCTACGGCACCGTCGGGGCCTACAACGTCAAGAACCCCGTGACCGGCAAGGCGTTCGGCGGCTCGCTCGACAACATCCCCGGCATCGGGGAGATGGGCTACATCGCGCTGACCGCCTTCGTCATCAACGTCGTCATCGCCGCCGCGCTCACGGTGGCACTGCGGGCGGCCAACGTGTCCAACGGCAGCGACGAGACGATCGCGTTCGACTACTTCGCCGACGCCGACGACCCGCGGGTGCAGAAGGACCTCTCCGAGCACGCGCACCACGGAGACCCCTACGGCGACCCGGACGACATCCCGGGCAACGCGCCGGTGCGCTAGCGGCGTACGACCTCGGACGCCGCACGAGCGGTGGTCCACCCACGTTCCGGCGCTCAGGAACGTAGGTGGACCACCGCTCACGCGGGGTCAGCGGCCGAGCGAGGTCCCCGCGGAGCGGAGGTTCTGGCAGGCCTCGACGATGCGCTCGGCCATGCCGGCCTCGGCGGCCTTGCCCCAGGCGCGGGGGTCGTACTGCTTCTTGTTGCCGACCTCGCCGTCGACCTTCAGCACGCCGTCGTAGTGGGCGAACATGTGGGCCGCGACGGGGCGGGTGAAGGCGTACTGGGTGTCGGTGTCGACGTTCATCTTCACCACACCGAAGTCGACGGCGTCGCTGATCTCCTGCGCGGTCGAGCCCGAACCGCCGTGGAAGACGAGGTCGAAGGGGCGGGCGTCGGAGCCGAGGCCGAGCTCGGAGGCGGCGGCCTCCTGCGCGGTCTTGAGGATCTCCGGGCGCAGCTTGACGTTGCCGGGCTTGTAGACGCCGTGCACGTTGCCGAAGGTCAGGGCCGTCATGTAGCGGCCGCGGTCACCGGACCCGAGCGCCTTGATCGTGGCGACGGCGTCCTCGGGCGTCGTGTAGAGCTGGTCGTTGATCTCGTTGGCGACGCCGTCCTCCTCGCCGCCGACGACGCCCACCTCGATCTCGAGGATGATGTTGGCGGCCGCGCACTTGGCGAGCAGCTCCTCGGCGATCTGGAGGTTCTCCTCCAGCGGCACGGCCGAGCCGTCCCACATGTGCGACTGGAACAGCGGCGCCTCGCCGCGGGCCACGCGCTCGGCGGAGATGTCGAGCAGCGGGCGGACGAAGCCGTCGAGCTTGTCCTTGGGGCAGTGGTCGGTGTGGAGCGCGATGTTGACCGGGTAGTTCTTCGCGACCTCGGCGGCGTAGGCCGCGAACGCGACGGAGCCGGTCACCATGTCCTTCACCGACGGGCCGGAGAGGTACTCCGCGCCACCGGTCGAGACCTGGATGATGCCGTCGGAGCCGGCGTCGGCGAAGCCCTTGAGCGCGGCGTTGAGGGTCTGGGAGGACGACACGTTGATGGCCGGGTAGGCGAAGGACTTCTCCTTCGCGGCGTCCAGCATCTGGGCGTACACCTCGGGCGTGGCGATGGGCATCTGGAGATCTCCTCTGAAGCGGTCAGGCAGGCGCTTCCACCCTAGTGGCTACCCGCGAGTCCGCCCCGGGCCGACCAGACGTCTCACGACCTGGCTCCCGGGTGACAACCGGCGCTCCCGTCACTCCGTCTCCCCGGGTGGAACACTCACCCGCAGGGGGAACGCAGCATGAGCACCGACATCGACTGGCAGCACGAGCTCGACAGCTCGTTCGGCACGGGCGACGACGTGGAGGTCGCGCGCTACGTCGCGGCCGGGCACCGGGCCGTACGTCGCCGACGCATCGCCGCCGTCGGCGCCGGGCTGGGCGCCGCGGCCGTCATCGCCGGGATCGCCTGGACGACCGCGCCGGGCGGCGCCTCCCGCACCAGCGACCTCCCGGTCGCCACCCGGTCGCCCAGCGAGAGTCACCGCACGCCCTCCGCCGACGAACCGCTCCGCGACCAGCCGTGGCGCGCGGGCGAGCCGCCCGCCCGCGTGACTCCGAACGGCCTGGAGATCCGTGACGGCGCGGTGGTGCACGAGCGCCGCGACGACGTCTACCCCGGCAAGACGACGGAGTCTGCAGCCCTTGACATCAGCCGCGACGGCGAGCGGCACTGGCTCGTTGTCGAGTGGGGCGACGGCAACAGTGGCATGTCGTCCACGCGGCCGGAGGACGGGTTGTTCGAGAGCTTCGACGCGTTCATTCGCGCCGAGGTCGCCCACGGCGGGATGACCACCCCCTCGGGCGACGAACCGCAGTACATGTTCGCCGATCTCGTCAACTGGTCGTCCGGCAGCGAGCCCGAGCTGCGTCCCGGCGCAACGGTGGTGCGGGCGGTCCAGGACCCCGTCGAGACAAAGAAGGACTCGATCGCCCTCGCCGTGCGCCACGAGGGCGAGGTGACCTGGGTGCTGCTCATGCGCAACAGGAACGGGTACGGAGCGAGCTGGGAGAAAGCGGCGGAGTCCGGGTGGCCCACCTTCGACCTGTGGGTCTCCGACCAGGTCGCGCTGCAGACGGGTGGGACGGGCCTGCGCCTCGTCGAGCTGGACGTCGACGGGACCCTGTCGCCTGCCCTGCCCGACGTGGAGGTGCTCGACCAGCGGGCCGACCCGGACCTGCCCGCCTACGGCACCGACGGCGCCACCACGTCGGCGGTAGCGCTCGTCGACTGGCGTGACGAGCGCTGGTTCGTGCTGGCCCTCGTGCACCCTGACCAGGACGTCGTCACCACCTTCGCCGCCTCGAAGGCCGACGGGGCCGAGACGATCGACGGCTTCCTGGCGTTCGCCGCTGCCCGCGCCGACGAGGGCGGGCTGCGATGAGGCACGACGGTGACTTCAGCGAGTTCGTCGCCGCTCGCCAGACCCACCTGCGCCGGATCGCGTACGCGCTGTGCGGCGACTGGCACAAGGCCGACGACCTGCTGCAGACGGCGCTGACCAAGCTCTACGTCGCCTGGCCGCGCATCCGGCAGCAGGGTGGCGAGGAGGCCTACTGCCGCCAGATCATGGTGCGCGCCAACATCGACGAGTCGCGCCGCCCGTGGCGTCGCGAGCGGCCGACCGACGACCTCCCCGACCGGGGAGCGCCCGAGCCTACTGCGGTCGAGGAGCGGTCGGCGCTCTTCGACGCGCTCCAGGGCCTGCCCGAGCAGCAGCGCAAGGTGGTCGTGCTGCGCCACTGGCTCGGGCTCTCCGTGCGCGAGACGGCGACCGAGCTCGGCATCAACGAGGGCACCGTGAAGAGCCACAGCAGCCGTGGGCTCGCGGCGCTCGAGGCGGTGCTCGCGCCCCAGCGCTGAGAGGCCAGGGGGAGGGTCGGTGCACCCTCCCGGGGCTGGCGTTCCCCCCTCGTCAGGCCTAGGTTGACAGGGAGACCTTGGGAGGAGCCGGGTCCGGGGCGCCGTGGGGACATCCCGGGCCCGGTAGGGGGCCCGGGCGCGGGAGGTGTCACCCGCGCCAGGCGTCGTCGCCGGACAGGTCGGCGTACGCCCTCACCCAGCTGTGCATCGCGATCGCCGCGGCCGAGCTGGCGTTGATCGAGCGCGTCGAGCCGAACTGGGCGATGGAGAAGGTGCCGTCGCAGACCTCGCGGGCCGCCTCCGAGAGACCCGGGCCCTCCTGGCCGAAGAGGAAGCACACGCGCTGCGGCAGCTCCATCGTCTCGAGGTGGAGCGAGCCCGGCAGGTTGTCGATGCCGAGCAGGCGGACCGGTGGGTCGAGGGCGTGGAGGTACGACGCCAGGGCGGCGGCGTCCGGGTGGTGCCGGACGTGCTGGTAGCGGTCGGTCACCATCGCGCCGCGACGGTTCCAGCGGCGGTTGCCGACGATGTGCACCTCCGCGGCGAGGAACGCGTTGGCGGTGCGCACGATCGTGCCGATGTTGAAGTCGTGCTGCCAGTTCTCGATCGCGACGTGGAAGCCGTGCCGGCGGGTGTCGAGGTCGGCGACGATCGCCTCCATCGTCCAGTAGCGATAGCGGTCCACCACGTTGCGTCGATCACCCTCGCGGAGCAGCTCGGGATCCCAGTGGGCACCTTCTGGCCACGGGCCCTCCCACGGGCCGACGCCCACCTCCGGCGGGCCGTGCGGCATCGGGTCGTACGGCGCCCGGTCCTGCTCGAGCCCGCGGGCCTCGTCCTCCTGCATGGGAGCACCCTAGGCAGCGGCGACGAAGCAAGGAGCCGGGGAGTCCGCGGTTAGGGTGGCGCCCGTGAGCGCCTTGTGGGACCTGCAGACCATCCTGACCTCAGGCCTGACCTCGGGCGTCCAGCCGATGCTCCTGGGCATCGAGTGGATGGACCCCAACTGGCTGCTCGACCGCTTCGGCGCCGCGTTGTTCTGGATCAGCCTGCTCATCGTCTTCGTCGAATGTGGGCTGTTCTTCCCGATCCTCCCCGGTGACACGCTGCTCTTCGCGCTGGGCCTCTTCATCGCCACCGGCCAGCTCGACCTGTTCCCCGGCGCGCCGTTCGTCGAGCTGCTGATCGCGATGGCTGCGCTGACGGTCGCCGCCTTCCTGGGCAACGTCGTCGGCTACGAGATCGGGCGGAAGATCGGACCGCCGCTCTACGAGCGCGACGGCCGCATCATCAAGCGCAAGTACTTCGACCAGACGACCGCGTTCTTCGACCGCCACGGCAACAAGGCGCTGGTCATCGGCCGCTTCGTGCCCTTCGTGCGGACCTACATCACCGTCGTCGCCGGCGTGACCCGGATGGACCGGGCCCGGTTCTTCCTGTGGAGCCTGGTCGGCGCGGTGCTCTGGGTGGTCTCCATCTGCATGCTCGGCTACTTCTTGGGTGACGCGTTCCCGACGCTCGGCGAGAGCATCGACAAGCTGATCATCGTGATCCTGGCCTTCTCGGTCATCCCGATCGCCATCGAGTGGTGGCGCCACCGGCGTACGAACGCCCCGGGTGCCGAGGTCGGCCCCCAGGACGGTGGTCCCGACCGCGACGTCATGGGTCGCGAGATCGACTGAGCGTCGTACCCCCGCTCTGACGCTCCTCCAGCGGTCGACGGTGGCGGCACATCGCAGCTCCGACGGCGCTGCGCACGCAATCTGCGTCACCCACCGCCCGAGGCGGTCAGCCGCGGGCGGCGTCGAGGTCGGCGCGGGTCAGGACCGAGCGCACCTCGAGGCCGACGTCGGCCAGCGGGTCCTCGCCCTCGGGCGAGCGGTCGATCGCGCAG
>DATIAJ010000333.1:0-16165 GCA_035458105.1 Nocardioides sp.
CTGTTCGTGACGAGCGCGTCGGCGGCGGCCAGCACGAGGTTGGTGACGATGACGCCGCCCTTGCCCTCCCAGGCCGAGAACACGCTGTCGTCCGAGGCGGTGATGGTGGCGGTGCCGTTGGCCGTGACGAGGACGTCGCGGGCGGCATCCACCGTCGAGCCGGTCACGCTGGCCAGGACGGCGCTGCGGACGTCGTTGAGGTCCACCAAGCCGTAGTAGCTCTCGGCCCCGCCCGTGACGCCGGCCTTGTCGAAGACGACGCCGGCCGTTCCGAGCAGGGCGTAGGTGAGCGACTCGGTGATGAGGGTCGTGGGCGTCAGGGCCTTCCACAGCTCGAAGTCCGCGTAGTCCTGCGTGGCCAGGTCGAGCAGGGTGAGCGTGTCCAGCCCCATGTACTGGAAGGTCGTGCCCGCGCTCTCGTCGGGCTCGCCGTTCCCGTCGCCGTCGTGGTCGTCGGCCACGCGAACGCGGGTGCCGAACTTCACGAGCACCGAGCCGCTGCGGCTCGTGAACGCGTAGTCGTCGAGGGTGTCGCTGGCCCACTGGTTCAGCAGGCCCGTCCCGCCGTCGTTGCTCGGCGCCACCTCGGCGTACATCGCGGTCTTCGCGTCGATCTCGGCGACGTCGGCTGCCAGGACGGAGACGTCGTCACCGGCGAGCAGGGTGCTGGCCGTGACGACCGCGCTGGCCGAGCTGTTGACCTTCGAGCTGGCGACGACCGCGCCCACGCTCATCCCGGCCGCACCGAACGCCGCCGCGGGTGCGGAGGTGGCCGAGTTGCCGACCTCGGAGTAGACCAGCGAGCCGTTGACGGCCGAGACCAGGACCGCGGCGGCCGAGACCAGGGTCGACCCGGTGACGAGAGCGTCCGCGTTGGCAGCGTCCTGGCCGTCGAACGCGTCGCTGAGGAGCGGGTCGCCGATGATCGCGTCCAGGGCCGCGAAGAAGACGTTGGTCGCCTTCCAGCCGATGGTGTTGAAGGCCAGGACGATCCCGACGGAGTTCGCGCCGGAGATCGCCGCGGCGTTGGTGATCGCGTCGATCTGGCTGAGGTTGGCGGCATCCACGGCGATGTCACCGACGGTGGACGTGAGGTCGGAGTCGCTCACCGTGGCGCTCAGGTGGCTGATGATGCGGTTCGTGGCGATGGCGCCGCTGCCGGCGATCGAGTCGCCCTGACCGGTGAACGAGTTGCCGCCGGACGAGGAGGCCGTCGAGTCGACGGTCGCCCGCACCACGCCGAGGGCCCGGGCGAGCACCCCGATGCTGGCCGCCGTGACCTCGGAGTCGTCGATCGATGCCGTCACCGTCGTGCGGAGGTCGTTGAGGACGACCGCCCCACCGAGCGCCACCGAGTCGGAGTTGGTGACGTTCCACGCGGTCGGCAGGGGAGTGGCCTCCGGGACCGGCTTCCACCAGCCGAGGTCGGTGTAGTTCGCCGTCCCGAGGTCGACGGAGGTGCCGTCTGGGCCCATCCACTCGTACGTCGTCCCGGCGCTGCCGCCGACCTCCTCCCACAGGGTCGCGTCGCCGTAGTCGGTGCTGTTGAGGTCGCGCACCCCGGCGGTGCCGAGGTAGCGGTAGACGCTGCCCGGGCTGCCCGAGACCGGGGCCCAGAGGCCGAGGACCCGATAGTCCTGGGCGGCGAGGTCGAGGCGGGCGTTCGGCCCGAGGTAGCGGTAGGACCGGCCCCCGTCACCCCCGGGCAGGTAGCCGTTCTCGACGGTCACGACGTCGCCGAAGGTCAGCAGGCGGATGCCGGAGCCCGAGGTGAGGCGGCTCTCGCCGTAGCGGTCCCCGACCTCGACCGCGTCGCCGGGGGCCAGGTCGACCTCCTGGGTGCCGGCGACCCCGGCGGTGGCGATCGGGTCGCCGAAGTCGTCGGCGAGCTGGACGAGGTCCCCGAACGCCAGGGTGCGCACGCCCTGACCGCTCATCCAGTCCGGGGTGACGGTCCGGCTGCCGAGGGCGCTGTTGATGATGCCGGCCCCGCCGTTGTTGCTGGTCGCCGACGAGATGACGATCTTGGTGTTGGCGAAGATGGACGTGTCGTCCTGGGCCGAGACGAGCACGGCACCGGTGGCCGTCACCGTGGAGCCGGTCACCGTTGCGGTCGCCGCGCTCGAGACCTTGTTGCTCACGAGGATGCCGCCGAAGGCCTTGCCCGTCGCGTTGAACAGCGCGCTGGCTGCCGAGTCGGCGGCGTTGGAGACGGTGCTGTTGAGACGAGTCGCGTTGTCGGCGCGCACGGTCACGTCACCTGTGGTGGTGACCGTCGAGCCGGTGATGCTCGCCCGGGCCTCGGCGACGTCGTTGGCGTCGAACGCCTCGGAGAGCAGCGGGTCACCCAGCAGGGCGTCGATCGTGTTGAACAGGACGTTCTGGGAGGCCCAGCCGATGGAGTTGAACGCCAGGACGAAAGCGCCGGCGCCGGCCCCGGTCGTCGTCGTGGCCATGACCGTGGCGTCCAGCCCAGAGCTCATGACGGCGTCGACGAGGACGCTGTCGGCAGTGACCGTGGAGTCGGTGACGGCGGCCACCGCGTCGGCCAGCACGAGGTTGGTGGCGACGATGACGTTGACGGCCAGCACGTCGCCCGTGCCGTAGAAGCTTCCTCCGGAGGCGTTGACGTTGGTGAGCAGGTCGGCGAGCAGCTCGGCGTCGAGCACCGCGCGGACGACGAGCGCGCCGCCCGCCGACACCACGCTGGTGTCGATGCGCGCCGTGCTCGAGGAGCGCACGTCGTTGGACACGATGAGCACACCCACCGCCCGGGCGTTGGAGGCCAGGACGTTGAGGCCGCCGAACTCGGTGATGCCGGGGAACAGCTTCTCCAGGCCGGTGACGTCGGTGGCCGGGTTGACCTCGAGCCACGGGCCGGCCGCGAAGTTGGTGCTCCCGAGGCTGACGAGGGCCGTCGCACCGGTGTACTCGTAGATGCCGCCCGCCACGCCACCACCGGCATAGGACCCGCCGAGGCGGACCCGGTCGCCGGTGAGGAGGGTGCGCGTGCCCGACGCCGTGGTGTAGGCGTAGCCGGTCGGGAACAGCAGCGAGTTCACCGCGTCGAACACGGTGGCCAGGGCGCTCGTCGCGGTCGCCGACTGGACGACGACGCTGTGGGCGGTGACGGCCGAGCGGTCGATCGCCTCGACCGTGACCGAGCCGAGCGCGGTGACGCTGCCCCCGGTGATCGTGGCCCGGGCCCCGCTCGAGACCTTGTTCGAGGCGACGACCCCACCGACGCTGAGGCCCGACTTGCCGAACCCGCCGACCTTCGGGGCCGTGGAGCGGGAGCGTGCCGGACGGTCGAAGAAGATCGACCCGCCGGCGCCGGAGATGTTCTCGTTGCCGGCCAGAGCGTCGAGCTGCACCTCGTCGAGGGCGAGGACGGCGACGTCGCCGTCGGCCGCCAGCACGCTGTCGGTCACCGCTGCGGACGCCATGGCGGGGGTCTCGCCGCCGAAGGCCTGCGAGATCTCGGGGGAGCCCAGGACGGCCTCGGCGAGGTTGAACAGGAGGTTGGTCGGCTGCCAGCCGACGGAGTTGAAGGCGAGGACGACGCTCACCCCCTCGATCCCGGAGATCGTGGAGAGCGCGTGGGCGGCGAGGGCTGCGGCGTTGGTGGCGGTGACGACGATGTCCCCGGCGCCCCCGGGTGCCGTCGTGATGCGGCTGTCGGTGATGGACGCGGTGGCCGAGGCGAGCAGCACGTTGGTCGTCACCAGACCCCCGGTGGCGATGACCTCCATCGCGCTGTCGTCGGTGGCCCAGAGCGAGGCCGACTCCTGCGCCGACACGGTCACGGTGCCGCCCGCACGCACCGTCGTGCCGCTGATGGAGGCCGTGCTCCCGGAGGTGAGGAGCGAGGATGTCAGCACCGCGTAGTAGCCCTGGGCGGTGCCGGCCAGGCTCGTGCCGGTGACCTTCGAGGCGAGGGCCAGCACGGCGTAGCCCACGGTGGCGCTGATGAGGACGGTGGCGTTGACTTCCTTCCACAGCTCGAAGTCCGCGTAGTCCTGGGCCCCCAGGTCGATCTCGCCCCCTGGCCCGCCGTACACCCCCATGTACCGGAAGACCTTGCCCGCGGCATCGGTGCCGTGGTCGTCCGCGACCCGGACCAGGTCGCCGAACTCCACCCGCTGGGTGCCGCTGCGGCTCGTGAACCGGTAGTCGTCGAGGACGGTCCCGGCCCAGTTGTTGATGATGCCTGCCCCGGCATCGTTGGTCTTGCTCACCGCTCCGTAGATCGAGGTCTCCGACACGATCACGGCCCGGTCCGCCGACGCCACGGTGACCGATCCACCGGCGTCGACCGCGCTCACCAGCCGCCAGTCCCCGTTCGTGGCGTACTGCTGCGCCGCGTTGCTCAGGCTGTTCGGGGGGCCGCGCGGCGCCCCGGTGAACTCGTAGACGGCGGAGGCGTCCACCCGCACCCGGTCACCGACGGCCAGGGAACCGCTCCCGGTCGTCGTGCGCTCACCCGGTGCCGTCGCGTGGGTGATCGTGGCGACGACGACGGTCTCGACGCGGCTGGTGGCCAGCACTCCCGCGACGGACAGGCCGCTCGCTCCGAAGATGGCCGCCGGTGCCGACGTCGCGTCGTTGGTCACCAACGCGCGGATCTGCGCCTCGGATGCCGCCTCCACCGCGACGTCCCCGCCCGCGGCGACGCGGGAGTCGACGATCCGCGCGATGGCCCCGACCGCGCTCACCGAGTCGTACGCGTCGGAGATGAGGGCGCTGCCGAGGAGGGCGTCGACGGTGGCGAAGAAGAGGTTCGTCGGTGTCAGGCCGATGGTGTTGAAGGCGAGCACGATCGAGACCGACTGGGAGCCGGAGGAGACCATCGCGGCGTTGAGTGCCTCGATGACCGAGGTGTTGGTCGCCAGCACCAGGACGTCACCCGAGGTGCTCACCGAGCTGTCGTCGATCGTGGCCGTGGCGCTGCCGAGCACGCGGTTGACGGAGATGATGCCGCTGGCGGCGAGGGAGCGGCCCTGGCCGGTGATCGACGAGCCACCGGACGAGGCGGCGGTGACGTCGACGTCGGCGCGCACGACCCCGGACTGGGCGGCCTCGACCCGCACGCTGTCCGTGGTGACGAGCATTCCGTTCAGGGTGGCCGTGGCGTCACTGGACACGTCGTTGATCACGATGACCGCGGCGAGGGCGACCGAGGGGGACTGCGCGACGTTGAAGCCCGAGGGCAGCACGCTCGTCACGGGCACCGGCCGCCACGAGCCGAGGTCGGAGTAGTCGACCGTGCGGAGGTCGAGGTCGATGGTCGCCGTTCCGGCGTCCACCGGGCCGAGGTACTCGTAGACGGAGCCCACCTCGCCGGCGAGCAGGCTCCACAGGGCGGCGTCGCCGTAGTCGGTGCTGTTGAGGTCCAGGTTCGCGGCAGCGCCCGAGTAGCGGTAGACGGCGCCCGGAGTTCCGCCGACGAGCGCCCACCGGGAGGTGTCGCTGAAGTTCTGGCTGCCGAGGTCGACCCGCCCGCTCGAGCCCACGTAGCGGTAGGTGGCGCCGACGACGCCGGGCCTGGCGTGACCGTCCGCGACGGTGACGACGTCGCCGAGGCGCAGCAGCCGGATGCCGGCCGCACTGCTCAGGCGGCCCGTCGCGTACCCGGAGTCCAGGGCGACGACGTCCCCGGTGGACAGGGCCACGACGTTGCCACCGGTCACGCCGGCGAGGTGGTCGGCGTCCCCGAATCCGTCGGCGATGCGCACGCGGTCGCGGAACCGGACCGCCTTCGTGGTGCCGGGAGCGGCATCGGCGGTCGTGTGGTTCGCCGCGAGGGACGCGTACTGGGACTGCCCGATGACCAGGTGCGATCCTCCGTCGGACGTCGTCACCGAGCTCGACACGACCTTGACGTTGCCGAAGATCCCCGCGGCGCTGGTCGCGCCGACGACGAGGGCGCCACCCGCCGAGAGCGTGCTGGCCGGGGCCCAGTCGGCGCCGGTGAAGCTGACACCGCGCAGGTCGACACCGCCGAGGTCCGCACCGAGGTAGCGCATGCTGCGACCGACGCCGACCCGCACGAGCTGACCGTGGGTCAGGGCGACGACACCGGCCGAGGCGAGGTGGTCGGCGATCGCCTCGACGGCCGCCAGCGCCCGGGCGAGGACCTTGTTGGAGGCGACCACCGCGGACGCCCCGGCTGACGCGGAACCGAAGACGTTGGCCGACGTCGTCGCGGCGGCATTGCTCACCGTGGCGTTGACCAGGGGGTCGGCGTGGGCCTCCACGGTCACGTCGCCACCGGCGTCGATGACGCTGTCGCGGATGGTCGCGTCGACGTCGAGGGAGTCGGGCGTCGTGCCGGCGACCTGGGCGTCGACGAGGGCCTCGATGATGCCGAGTGCCAGGCTCGCGATGGAGTAGCCGACGAAGTTCACGGCGACGCTGGCGCCGAGCGAGAGGCCGGCCCCGAAGAACGAGAGCGGGCTCCCGCCGGCGGCGCTCGTCGCGCTCAGCTGGCTCACGGCATCCACGACGGCGCCACTGCTGTCAGCGCGCACGACGACGTCGTCGGCGGTCACGGTGCTGTCGGTGACCGCCGCGCGGGCGCCGCCGTTCAGGGCGTTGACCGACATCGTCCCCGTGACGGCGGCAGCACCCGTGATGACCGGGGCCGACGACGACCGCACGATGGTGGTCGCCACCGTCGAGCGCATGGTCGGAGCGGTCGTGGCGGTGACCACCACGTCGCCGGTCGTGGTGACCGTGCTGTCGGTGACCTGAGCGCTGACCGGGCGGTCGAGGCGGTTGTCGGCCCGGGTGCCCGCGACGGTGATGAGGGCGGTCCCGGGCGTGATCGCGGTGCGGTCGGACGTGGCCTCGAGCGTGGAGCGGTCGCTCGCGGTGACGACGACGTCACCTGCGCCGGTGACGGTGGAACCAGAGATCAGCGCCGCGACGACACCGGTGAGCTCGTTGGCGGCCACCTTGGCCGACGCGCGAACCACGTCGTCGGACAGTGCCGTGACGGTGAGCGAGGCGGCATCCACGGTCGTGTCGACGACCGAGGCGGTCGCCGCGCTCTGCGAGGTCTGGCTGATCGAGCCGAAGAGGTCGGACGTGATGGCCGAGTCGACGAGCCCCGTCGTGGTCGCCGAGACCGTGGCGGCGCCCGCCGCGTCGAGGACGGCGGCTCCGGTCCCCCCGGACACGAGTGCGGTCGCGGTGCGGGCGACGTCCACCCGCACGCCCAGGCGCCCGAAGGTGAGCGGCACGACGGGCGGCGCGCTCGTGTCGGTGAGGGCGACACCGATCGTCAGGTCGTCCGTGGCTGCCACGCTGAGGTCGCCGGTGGACACCAGGTGGGCGCCGTCGGACGCCGCGGCCCGGGTGAGGTTGACGCCCGTGAGCTCCAGGGTCGCGTCGGCAGGGGTGTCCCCCGAGAAGGTGACGAGCGTGTCGCTTCGGGCGTCCAGTGCCACCCGGGACCCCGTGACCGTCGTGGTCGGGCCGCGCACGTCGACCGTCGCCGTGGAGCCGAAGACGTGGGTCTGCAGACCGGTGAGCGCGGGCGTGCTGACATCGGCGGTGTTGTTCGTGTGCGCGGTCAGGGTGACCTCGTCATCGGCCGTGATGGAGCCCGCGACGTCGACCTGCGCCGCGAGCACACCCAACCCGGATGCCGGGTCGTTCGCGTCCGCGGCGTGGAGGTCGACCGCCCGCGCGGTCAGGGACCCGGTCGACGTCACGCTGATGAGCTCGGAGAGGATGCGCAGGAGGATGCCGGTGAGGTCCAGGGCGCTGGCGATGGTCACCGAGTCGCGGCCGGCCCCGCCGGTGATCGTGAGCGAGGCGGTGGGCCGAGCGAACGAGGCGTCCGTGAAGGTGCCACTGGTGGACCGCAGCCGCAGGAAGCCCGCGGTGACCGGGTCATCCTCGAGCACCGCGTCGTCGTTGCCGATCCCGAGGTCGTAGACGGCATCCGCGCCGGTGCCGGTGTTGGGCACCAGCGACGAGAGCATCGAGGTCGTGAAGGCCAGGAGCGCGGCTGACTGCCCGTCACTCACACCGGCCTCGACCGCATCGAGCGACCCTTCCGCGCCCGGGGCCGACTCCCCGGCGGGCGCCGTCCCGTCCCCGCCTGCGGTCGGCTCCTCGCCGGGTGCCGGGTCACCGCCCGTCGCGCTCGACTCCTCGGCCGGGGGAGTGTCTGCCGGTGCCGGTGCCTCGGCTGTCGACGCCTCGGCCGTCGACGGCTCGTCCGGGGTGGGTTTCTCCGCGGGCGGCGGGTCGTCGGACGGCGGGGTCGGTGCCTCAGCGGGGGCCGGGTCGTCCGCGGGCGCGGTCGGCGCGGGTTCCTCGGCCGGTGCCGGGTCGTCCGCCGCGACCGCACCGGCATCCGTCGTCGTCTCGTCGGTGGCCGTGGATGCGTCGGAGGCCGTGGACTCGTCGGCCGACGCACTCTGCAGGGCGAACGCCTTCCCGTCACGAGTCCCGACGGGGCGGTCCGGATCGACCTTCTGTGCGGTGTCGACCAGACGGGTCCCCGGCTCGAGGTCAGCCCCCATGAGCTCGCCGGCGACCGGTTCGACGTCGTCGAGCCCCACGATGTGCCCCATCTCGTGGGACAGGACGCTGAGCAGGTCCATCTTCCCGTGGGCGGCGGACCACGACGGGGCCACGCCGTCGAGGAACTCCTCGTCATGGGCGGGCGTCAGGTCCACGAACCACTCGTGCCCGCCCGCGTCGACGTCGATGTACACCGTGGTGCCGAGGGCGACCCCCACCAGCTCGCCGGGCAGGTCGCGCATCCGCAGCTGCACGGACGCGAGCAGCCGCTGCTCGACGCCCGGGAACCTGCTGGCGGCCTCCTCGAGGATGTCCACGGCCAGCCGCTCGGTCGCGGTCACCCGGGGGTGGTCGACGATCGGCCCCTGCGGGACGGCCGCGACGGCGGGCTGCACCCAGGCGAAGGTCACCGCGGCGACGGAGACCGTCGTGACAAGTGCCACGGCGCGCTGCCATGGCCTCCCACGCGAACTCGCGCTACGGCTCTGCGTCATCGACGACCGACGTCCTGGGGTTAGGGTTCCCTGCCCGAAGTACCGAAGGTAGCGGCCCGGCCTCCCGCAGGTAATGGCCCATCTGTGCTATAGCGCCTGCCGGCGGAGTGTGTTATGGCTACCTTCACCCAACTGGTCTCGGCCCAGCTCATCGTTGGGCGTTCGTGCAGGTCAGAGCCATAGGATCGGCGGGTGCCCGAGCCGATTACCGACCCTGAGGACCCTCGACTCCGAGACTTCGTCGGCCTGACCGATGTCGCGCTGCGACGCCGCACCGAACCCGAACGGGGGCTGTACATCGCCGAGTCGGAGAAGGTGATCCGCCGCGCACTCGCGGCCGGGCACCGCCCCCGGTCCTACCTCATGGCGCAGCGGTGGCTCACCGACCTGGGTGACCTCGTCGCGCGAGCGGAGGCGGACGGCATCCCCGTCTTCGTGGGCGAGCCCGACGTGATCGAGGCCCTCACCGGGTTCCACCTGCACCGCGGTGCGCTCGCGGCTATGCAGCGGCCGGCGCTGCCGACGGTGGCCGAGGTGCTCGAGAGGGCCCGACGGGTGCTCGTCCTCGAGGACATCGTCGACCACACGAACGTCGGCGCCGTGTTCCGCTCGGCGGCCGCGCTCGGCGTGGATGCCGTGCTCGTCACCCCTCGCTGCGCCGACCCGCTCTACCGGCGCGCGATCCGCGTGTCCATGGGCACGGTGTTCCAGGTCCCGTGGACCCGCATCGACCCGTGGCCGGGTGCCGTGGCCCACCTGCGCGACCTGGGGTTCACGACGGCAGCGCTCGCGCTCCGCGACGACTCGGTCGGGCTCGACGAGCTGGCGGCCGACCCTCCGGAACGGCTGGCGCTCGTGCTCGGCACCGAGGGCGACGGCCTGTCCCGTCGCACGCTCGCCGAGGTCGACGTCACGGTGCGGATCCCCATGCTCGGAGGCGTCGACAGCCTCAACGTCGCAGCGGCCGGCGCGGTCGCCGCGTGGGCACTGCGAGTGGTGGAGACGTCGCAGCGGACCACGACCTCCGGCTGACTCGCGGCACGGGTGGCCGTCTGTGTGGGACATCTTCCCTGACCGCCAGGGAACCGGCCTCATGACTGCCTCGCCGGTGCGCGCCACTCTGGGACAGCGGCACACCGAGGCCGCACCAGGACACCCAGGAGGCATCATGACGACCACAACCACCCATCCCACGGCCGGAGCAGTCCACCTCCCGCCGCCACGCCCGCTGTGGCGAGTCGCAGGGGCACTCGCACTCGCGCACGTCGCACTGTTCGCCGCCGGCGTCATCATCCGGGGCGCTCCCACCACGGCGCCCGGACAGGAAGGGCTGGAGCACTCGTGGTCGACCGGTCCGCTGGAACGGGTGCTGACCGGCATGTGGGTCGACCTCATGGCCTTCGTCGTCCTCCTCCCGGTGATCGTGTTCCTTGCCCGGGCCTTCGGCAGGACCGAGGCCGCGGCCTGGGCGTCACGGACGGCAGGTGCTGCCGGACTGGCGTACGTCGTCACCATCTCGGGAAGCGGGTTCGCGGCCGGCGCTGCCGCGACGTGGGGTGCGGCGCACGGACTCGAGCTGGATGCGGCGCTGGCCGTGAACAACATCCGCAACTTCGCCTACGTCATCGGGGCGACGCTGCTGGGTCTGCATGCCCTCGGGACAGGGATCGCGGCTCTCGCCGATGGCGTGCTGGCCCGGTGGGTCGGGTGGGCAGGGGTGCTGGTCGGTGTCGTCGCCCTGCTCACCGGCCCGCTGGCAGCCATCGGGGTCGGCACGGCCGGGTTCCCGCTCTGGATGCTCTGGTTCACTGCGCTGGCCGTGACCATGCTCCGTGGGAAGGCCCCGCGCCCGTGACGAGAAGGGTCAGCATGCGTCACAGTGTGGACGTGGGGACGCAGTGAGGCACACCGGGCGGATCGCGCTGACCGCGCTCGCTGGCGCAGCGGCAGCGGCGGGCGCGGTGGCGTCCGTGGTGCTCGGACTCGGGGAACCGGGTCACCCCGGCCGGCTCGCGATCCTCCTGGTCGTCCTCACGTATGCCGTGGTCGCCGCCGTCATCCTCGTCGCGCGGCCGGGCAACACGATCGGTCACCTCATGATGGCCGGGGCGCTGGCGTGGGGTGTCGGGGAGGGACTTCTCGCGATCGGGGTCCACGGGGCCGTCAGCGAGCCCGGGTCAGTGCGGTACGCCGCAGGGATCGGCGTCCTCGGCACCTCGCTGCGCGCCGTGGGCTGGCTCGTCCTCGCCCTGCTCGTGCCCCTGCTCTTCCCGGACGGGCGCCCGGCCTGGCCGGGCCGACGTCTCCCGGTGCGGCTCGCGGTCGCCAGCATCGCCCTGTTCAGCGTGGCGGCCCTGGTGAGTCCCACACCGCTCGAGGCCCGGCTGCGGTCGGCCCGCAATCCCCTGGGGCTGCCCGAGTCCCTGCACGCTGCCGCAGACCTTGCCGCGCTCGCCGGTCTCGCCCTGGCCGCAGCCACGCTGCTGGTGGCTGTCGCGGGAGTGGTCCACCGGTGGCGGAGGGGAGACGAGCTGCTGCAGCAGCAGCTGCTCTGGTTCGCGGTGGCCTTCTGCCTGCCGACCGTCATGCTCCCCGTGGCTGCCACGCCGTGGGCCCAACCCTGGATGTTCGCGGCGGTGCTGCTCCCTGCGCCCATCGCCGTCGGGGTCGCCCTGCTGCAGAGCCGCCTGTACGACATCCAGCTGGTCGTCAGCCGGACCCTGACCTACGTCCTGCTCTCGGCGGCGGTCGCCGTCCTCTATGCCCTCACGGCCGCCCTGGTGGCGGGCCTGCTTCAGGACGGTGGCGCCGGCTGGCCTGCGTGGGTGGCTGCCGGTGTGGTGGCGGCGGCCTTCCTCCCCGTTCGGGACGCGCTGCAGCGCGCCGTCAACCGGCTCACCTACGGGCAGTGGTCCCAGCCGGCGGCGGTGCTCGCCGAGAGCGGCCGACGCCTCGCTGACGCCGCCGACGTGCCGACGCTGCTGAACACGCTCGTCGCGCAGATCAGCGACGGTCTGCGGTTCTCGCGCGTCGAGATCGTCGATGCCCACGGCCGCACCCTTGCTCGGTGCGGCCCCGGTCCGCGTGAAGGGGTGGGTGGGGACCCTGACGTGGTGTGGCCCCTCGTTGCCTACGGCGTGCCGGTCGGAGAGCTCCGGCACAACCCGCGGCGGCTACGCGCGGCTGACGCGAGGCTCTTGGAGGACGTCGCCCGACAGCTCGGCGGAGTCGTCGACTCGGCCCGCCTCCTCACCACGATCAGCGAGGGACAGGAACGGCTCGCCCTGGCACGGGAGGAGGAGCGGCGACGGCTTCGGCGAGACCTCCACGACGGGCTCGGGCCGACCCTGGCCGCCCTGACGATGCAGGTCGACACCCTGCGGAACCGACTCGACCAGGACGGCAGCGCGGCGCGGGCGGCCACGGGTGGGTCAGCTGTCGACCTCGACGCCGAGCTCCTGAGACTGCGGACCGGCATCCAGTCCGCGGTGCTCGACGTCCGCCGCATCGTCGAGGGGTTGCGCCCGCCGGCCATCGACGAGGAGGGACTGGGCGGGGCGTTGCACCGGTTGGCGGAGGACGTCAGCGCAGGGTCCGTGCTGGTGGTCCACCTCGACCTCGACCATCCGGGCCCGCTGCCGGCGGCGGTCGAGGTGGCCGCGTACCGCGTCGCCCAGGAGGCCCTCACCAACGTCATCCGCCACTCAGGGGCGGCCAGTGCCTCCGTGCGCCTGGCCGTCGACGCCACAGCGCTGACCCTGGAGGTCTCCGACGACGGCAGCGGGCCCGGCGTCGGTCGCGTCGGCGGGCTCGGCCTGCTCCACATGCGCGAGCGAGCCGAGGAGATCGGCGGGACGCTGACCGTCCTCAGTGACCAGGAGCGCGGCCGTGGCACCTGCGTCGTCATGCGACTGCCCTTGTCCGAGGACTTCGCGACCCAAGGAGCCCATGAATGATCACCGTGCTCGTCGTCGACGACCATCCGCTGTTCCGAGACGGACTGACCGGGCTCCTCGACACGATCCCGGACGTCACGGTGCTCGATGCCGTGGGTGATGGTGAGTCCGCGGTGGCACGGGCGGCCGAGCTGCGTCCGGACGTCGTCCTGATGGACCTCAACCTGCCCGGCATGCCCGGCCTCGAGGCCAGCCGCCGCATCCTCGCTGCCCGCCCAGAGACTGGAGTCCTCGTGCTCACGATGGTCGATGACGACGGCGCTGCGGCCTCCGCGCTGCGGTTGGGTGCACGCGGTTACATCCTGAAGGGCGCTGCCCAGGAGGAGGTGCTCGCCGCTCTTCGCATGGTCGCTGCGGGAGGCACCGTCCTCGGTGCGGCTGCGGCCGGACGTGTTCTCACCCCTCGATCGGGTCCCACGAGCGCCCTGACACCTCGAGAGGCCCAGGTCCTCGCCCTCATCGCGGACGGACGGAGCAACACCGAGATCGCTCGCGAGCTGGGCGTGAGCCTGAAGACCGTGCAGAACCACGTCTCGCAGGTCCTGGCCAAGATGCAGGTCCAGGACAGGACCCAGGCCGCCCTGCGCGCTCGCGGCCTGTAGGCGCGACACCGACCTGAGGGCCGGGGTGGGCGCCCTGGGTGCGCGACGGCATCCGACGTCAGCGTCGCAGGGCCGAGGCCGCGGCCCGGCGGACGGCATCCGTGAGCCGTTCGAGGAGGGGAGAGTCCAGCCGCCAGCGCTGCCAGTACAGGTCGACGTCGACGTGGTCGCGCCGGCTGATGACGACGAGGTCCCCGCTCTCGAGGTCCGGGCGCAGCTGCGGCTCGGGGATCGCGGCCCAGCCCAGGCCGAGCCGCACCGCCTCGTGGAAGTCGGCCGACGTGGGGACGCGGTGCACGATCCGGGCCCGCTCCAGCCCGTGGCCCCGCAGCACCTCGTGCTGGAGGTCGTCCTTGTCGTTGAACACCACGGTCGGCATGGCGCCCCAGTCGTACCCGTGGCCGGTGTGCCAACGCTGCGCGAACGCGGGGGCGGCAGCGGGGACGTAGCGCATCGACCCGAGTCGCTCGACCGCGCACCCCTGCACCGCCTGCGGTTCACCGGTCACGGCCGCCAGCACCTGCCCGCGCCGGAGCAGGTCGCTCGAGAAGGCCTGGTCCTCGACGTGCAGCCGCAGGGTGACGTCCTCCCACATGGCGACCTCGCCGATCACCGGGCGCCACCACGTGGCGAGGGAGTCCGCGTTGACGGCGAGCGGGAGGTCGACGACGGCCTGCGAGAGCTGAACCTCGGAGAGCAGCAGCTGGGTCTGTCGGGCGACGGCCAGCAGCCGCTCACCCGCGGCCGTCGGGGCGCAGGGCGTGCCGCGGCGCACCAGCACCTGACCGGCGGCGGACTCGAAGGCACGGATGCGCTGGCTGACGGCGCTCGGGGTGACGTGCAGGTGCCGGGCGGCCGCCTCGAACGTGCCGAGGTCTGCGATCGCGACGAGGGCTGCCAGCTGCGGGGTGGAGACATCCATGAAGCGATGCTAATGCTGGTGCAGAAACATTCGCTGGCCTACACGATGCCCGCGCGCCTAGCGTCGGCGGCGTGATCGACCTCAACGCCGCAGCTGCCGGACTGCTCGCCGGGCTGACCCTCATCGTCGCCATCGGCGCCCAGAACGCCTACGTGCTCCGCCAGGGCCTGCGGCGCGAGCACGTCGGCGCCGTCGTCGCGGTGTGCGCGCTCTCGGACGTCGTGCTGATCATCGCCGGCGTGGCCGGGATCGGGGTCCTCGTCGAGCGGGCGCCGACGGCCCTCGTCGTCGTGCGCTGGCTCGGGGTCGCGTTCCTCACCGCGTACGGCCTGATGTCGCTCTGGCGCGCCCGCACCGCAGAGGGTCTGCAGGCAGCCGCCGCCAGCGGCACCTCGCGCCGCGGTGTCATCGCCAGGGCCGCTGCACTCACCTGGCTCAACCCCCACGTCTACCTCGACACGGTGCTCCTGCTCGGTGGCATCGCTGCCACCCATGGCCCGCAGGGGCGCTGGTGGTTCGGTTCGGGGGCCTGCGTCGCGAGCGTGCTGTGGTTCGTGGGGCTCGGCTTCGGCGCCCGCCGGGCGCACCGCCTGTTGTCGTCGGCGCGGGCCTGGCAGGTGCTCGAGCTGCTCATCGGGCTCACGATGCTGGCCATCGCCGCGCACCTCGCGTGCGGCTGAAGATCTGGACTGTGCCGCAAACCGTGGTCCGCACACGAACCGTGGGGCGTGTCGGTGGACAGGTGTACGGTTTTCTCATGGGGGTTGCACTGGTGGTTGGGGGTCGGGCCGGGGGCAAGGGTGCGGCTGTGCCGCGGCCTGTTCCGGATGCCGTGTCGGACGTCGCGTCGGATGCCGTTGGCGTGCGGGTTGAGGGGTTTCGGGCGTGGTTGGCCGGGGTCGACGTCGGGAGCCTCAGTGACGCGGAGCGGGTGAGTCTGGTCTCGGCGTTGGAGGGTGTCAAGGGGTCGGCCTCCGCTGCGCAGGCGCGGGCCACGGACGCGTTGCGGTGCGCGCAGGAACAGGTTCGGGCGCGGGACGTGGCCCGCTCGGTCGGGTCGCAGGTCGCGTTGGCGCGGCGGGAGTCCCCGACCCTGGGTGACCGGTTCGTGGGGTTGTCGCGGGCGCTGGTGCACGAGATGCCGCACACGATGGCGGCCCTGACCGATGGGCTGGTCGGGGAGCGGCACGCGGTGGCGATGGTGGCGGCCACGGCGTGCCTGGGTGTGCAGGACCGGGCCGAGGTCGACCGGCGCCTGGCGCCGGTGCTGGGCAGCCTCGGCGTCCAGGGGCTCACCCGGGCGGCGGGTCGGGTCGCGGCCGAGCTCGACGCGGCGTCGGTGGCCCGCCGCCGAGCGGCCGCGGTACGGTCACGCCGGGTGAGCACCAGGCCGGCCCCGGACGGCATGGCGTACCTCACGGTCCTGGGACCGCTCAAGGACATCGTCGGGGCCTACGCGGCGCTGCAGGCCCGGGCCAAGGCCGTCGTGGGTGGGCAGTGCCCCCAGGAGGGCCCCGACGGTCGCGGGGTCGGCGCCGTGATGGCCGACACCGCGCTGCGGCTGCTGTCCGGGCGCGCGGTCGGGCAGACCCAACCGGTCGAGGTCCACCTGGTCATCACCGACCGGGCCCTGCTCGGGGCCGGGGACCCGAA
>DATIAJ010000334.1:0-6689 GCA_035458105.1 Nocardioides sp.
ATCACCGGTAGGTGCGGTCAGGCGAACTTGCCGTACTTCTTGTGCATGGCCTGCCGGGAGACGCCGAGCATCGTGCCGATCTCCGCCCACGAGAACCCGTGGATGCGAGCGCGTCGTACGGCGACGGCCTCGGCCGCAGCCAGGTCGTGCTTGGCGCGTGCGATGCGCATGAGCTCCTCGAGCGGATCGATCTCCCCCGGGTCGTCGGCGTCGACGGCAGTCCTCATGCGTCAACTGTCGTTGACATAACGACGTCTGTCAACCCCCGTTGACGCGGGGCTGCTCCTTGGTCAGGTGCAGGAGCCACTGCGTGCCGCCGGTGTGGATCAGCGCGAACCGTCGTGAGCCGTCGCGGCCGTGCAACGTGAAGACCAGTCGGCGATCGTCGCGCGAGTGCTCCTCCCACGTGCCGGTGTCGGCGACCGACTTGTGCTCGTCCTCGAAGTCGACGTGGTCGAGGTCGTGGTCGTCCACGGCGATCGCCAGCCTGTCGTGGCGGCCGTCCTCCGGCAGCCCCTTCGGCACCGCCCAGCTGCGCAGGACGCCGTCCTCCTCGAGCCGCAGGTCGAAGTGCGGGCTCGGGCGGCGGTGGTCGTGCAGGACGAACCTCGGTGCGCTCACCCGAGGCGTCGGAGCTGGTAGGTCCCGACCGTGGAGGCCACGACCTCGCCGGCCGCGTCGGTGAGCGTCGCCTCGAGCACGAACTCCCCCTTGCCGGTCGCCAGTGCGTCGGCACGCACCCGCGCGACCTCGTCGTCCGACAGCGACGCCGTGGCTCGTACGACGCCCAGCGCGGGCCGCCGGAACCGGATGGTCGACTCCTTGACGAGCGGCACGCATCCGGCGAGCTCGCCGCCTTCCTCGAGGTCGAAGGTGGCCAGGCTGAGCAGGCCGCCGAGCATCTCGGCCACGCTGAAGAGCGAGCCGGCGTAGGTGACGCCGAAGTGGTTGACGTTGGGCTCCGGCGGCAGGTCGGCCGCCGCGAAGCCGGGACGGAGATCGACGACACGGATCCCCATGGCCTCCAGGATCGGGACCGATCCGACGGCCTGGACTGCCTCCACTCTCAACGTATAGGCCATCCGGGGGCTTGCCGCAAGGCCCCGTGCAGCCCGCACACTGCACGACGTGACGCAGCAGGACAGCTCCCGGGACACCCGTCCGTTCGCCCTCCCCGACGCCCTCGCGGCCAAGGCCGACCCGGGTCTCATCGCTCGCGACCGCGAGCACTTCACCCGCATCGCGAGCGGCCTGGAGCGCGCGGTGGCCGAGCTCGAGGAGCGCCTGGCGGAGACCAGGAGGACCGCGGTCCGACACGGCACGGCGGCCCTCGAGCGCGACCAGGAGGTGCACCGGCTGACCTCCAGGTTGCGGGCGCTGCGCCGCTACGACCTCGACCTCTGCCTCGGGCGCATCGTCCACGCAGGCCACGACGGCGAGGACGCGGGCACGACGTACGTCGGTCGCTTCGGCCTGGCCGACCCGGACGGTCGCCGCCTGCTGGTCGACTGGCGGTCCCCTGCCGCCGAGCCGTTCTTCGCCGCCACCCACGCGCACCCGCTGGGACTGGTGAGCCGCCGGCGCTACCGCTGGGTGGCGGGGAGGATCGTGGACTACTGGGACGAGGCGTTCACCGAGGAGGGGCTCACCCACACGGCGGCCCTCGACGACCAGTCCGCCTTCATCGCCACCCTCGGCGGGAGCCGTACGCCCCGGATGCGCGACGTGCTGGGTACCATCCAGGCCGACCAGGACGCCATCGTGCGGGCCGGGTCACGTGGCGCGCTGGTGGTCGACGGTGGTCCCGGCACCGGCAAGACCGTCGTCGCGCTGCACCGCACCGCCTACCTGCTCTATGCAGATCCGCGGCTGGGGCACCGGCGGGGCGGGGTGCTGTTCGTCGGCCCGCACGAGCCCTACCTCGCCTACGTCGGCGACGTGCTGCCGAGCCTCGGCGAGGAGGGCGTGCAGACCTGCACCGTCCGTGACCTCGTGCCCGAGGTGGCGAAGGGGCCGGAAGCCGACGACCGGGTGGCCGCGCTCAAGTCGGACCTGAGGATGGTCGGGGCCATCGAGCCGGCCGTCGCGCTCTACGAGGAGCCGCCCAAGGAGTCCTACCTCGTCGAGACCGCGTGGGGCGACGTGCGCATCACGTCGTCGGAGTGGGCGGAGGCGTTCGGCTCCTCCGACCCGGGCACACCGCACAACCTCGCCCGCGACGACGTGTGGGACGAGGTCCTCACCATCCTCGTCGACAAGGCCGCGGACGCGTTCGAGGACCTCTCCCCCGACGAGCTCCGGCGCGTCCTCGACCGGCACGCCGGGCTGCGCGACACCTTCGACCGCGCGTGGCCGCTGCTCGAGCACACCGACGTCGTCGGCGACCTCTGGACGGTGCCGGCCTACCTCCGCCACTGCGCTCCGTGGCTCGAGCCCGACGAGGTGCGGGCGTTGCGTCGCGAGGACCCCGAGGCGTGGACGTACGCGGACCTGCCGCTGCTCGACGCTGCGCGGCTGCGGCTCGGCGACCCCGAGGCCTCGCGGCGCAGGCGTCGTACGCAGGCCGCCGAGGCCCGCGAGCGCGCCCGGATGGGCGAGGTCATCGACGACCTGCGCGCCACGGCGCGGGAGACGGATGCCGACGCGCTCGGGGACGGGCTGGTGTCGATGCTCGTCCACGACGACCTGCAGACCGCCCTGGTGGACGATGCGGCGCTCCCGTCGTCGGAGGTCGACCTGCTGGCCGGCCCGTTCGCACACGTCGTCGTCGACGAGGCGCAGGAGCTCAGCGACGCCGAGTGGGCGATGCTGCTGCGGCGCTGTCCCTCGCGCAGCCTCACCGTCGTCGGCGACCGGGCGCAGGCCCGTCATGGCTTCGCCGAGTCGTGGACCGAGAGGCTGGCGCGCGTCGGCCTCACGGACGTCACCGTCGCGCCGCTGACGGTCAACTACCGCACCCCGGCCGAGGTGATGGCCGAGGCCGAGCCCGTGATCCGCGCGGCCCTCCCGGAGGCCAACGTGCCCACGTCGGTCCGGGAGAGCGGGATCCACGTGCTCCACGCGTCGGTCGCCGATCGCGACGCGATCATCGGCGATTGGCTGGTTGAGCACGCCGAGGGAACGGCGGTGGTGGTCGGCGACCCCTCGTGGGTCGCCACACCTCGGGTCCGCTCGCTCGCACCCGAGCTGGTCAAGGGACTCGAGTTCGACCTCGTCGTGCTCGTCGACCCCGACCGCTTCGGGGACGGCGTGGCCGGTGCGGTCGACCGCTACGTCGCGATGACCCGCGCCACGCAGCGGCTCGTGGTGCTCACGAGCGGGTGAGGGCGGCGCGCAGGGCGGTGATGTCGGCGGTGCCCACCCGGCAGCATCCCCCGACCAGCCGGGCGCCGGCGGCCACCCATGCGGCGACGTCGGCCGGGTCGAACGCCGATCGGCCCTCCCACGACCGGGTCACGGCGTTCCAGCCCTGTCCCGAGTTGGGGTAGACCACGGCGGGGCCGTGCGCACCGGCGACGGGCACGGCGGTGCCGGCGTCCGCGGGCGAGGTGCAGTTGACACCGACGGCGATGACCTCGGCGACGTCGGCCGCCATCGCGAACGCCTCCTCGATCGGCTCGCCGGCGCGGGTGAGCCCGTTGGCCGTCGACAGCGACAGCCACGCGGGCACGCCGCTGCCGTCGAGCTCGGCGAGCACGGCCTCGACCTCGGCCAGGCACGGGATCGTCTCCACGGCAAGGACGTCGGCGTGCTCACCGACCGTCGAGGCCAGGACATCGAGCCGCGGGCGGTGGAAGGCCCTCAGGCCGGCGACGTCGAGGTCGTAGTCACCGCGGTACTCCGAGCCGTCGGCCAGCACGGCGCCGTACGGTCCGACCGAGGCGGCCACCCAGCCGTCGGGGGCCACGTCGTCGCGCGCGGCGGCGGCGAGCTCGACGCTCCGGCGCAGGAGGCGCTCGACCTCTGCGCGGTCGGCTCCCTCCGCTCCGAAGCCCTCGAAGGAGACCTGGTAGGACGCCGTCGTCGCGACCTCCGCGCCCGCGACGAAGAACTCGCGGTGGGCCCGCTCGATCGCCGCCGGGTCGTCGCGCAGCAGGCGAGCGGACCAGAGGTCGCTCGACAGGTCGTGGCCGTGCTCCTCGAGCAGCGTGGCCAGGCCGCCGTCGAGGACGACGGGGCGCTCGGCGATGCTCCTTCGCAGGTCGCGTGCAGTCATGGCCCCATGCTCGCAGGTGCGGTCCCACCCGTCGGGGCGGCGCCGGGCTCGGCCGGGTCAGCGACGATCGGGGCGTGCCAGAAGGACACACCATCCACCGCCTCGCGCGCCGCCATGCCCGGCTGCTGGCCGGGCAGCACGTCTCGGCCGACAGCCCCCAGGGCCGCTTCGAGGACGGCGCCCGGCTCCTCGACGGCCGCCAGCTCGCCGGCACCGACGCGTGGGGCAAGCACCTGTTCCACCGGTACGACGACCTGTGGCTGCACGTGCACCTCGGCCTCTACGGCAAGTTCCGCGACGGCACCCTCCCGGCGCCCGCTGCGCGTGGTGCCCTACGGCTCCGGCTCGTCGGGGGCGGTCACTGGCTGGAGCTGCGCGGACCGACGGCGTGCGAGGTGCTCACCGACACGGAGCGCAGGACGGTGCTCGCCCGGCTCGGCCCCGACCCGCTGCGCAGGCGGCCCGACGTCCAGGCCTTCGTGGACCGCGTGCTGCGCAGCCGCGCCCCGATCGCCACCCTGCTCATGGACCAGTCGGTCGTGGCCGGTGTCGGCAACGTCTACCGCGCCGAGGCGCTGTTCCGGCAGCGGCTCGACCCGTGGCGTCCGGGCCGACTCCACGACGCGGCGGTGCTGCACGCCCTGTGGGACGACCTCGTGGTGCTGTTGCGCGCCGGGGTCCGTGCCGGTCGCATCGTCACGACGCTGCCGGAGGACCGGGAACGCCCGGCCGGCCGATCGCGCCGGGTCGACGCCCACTACGTCTACGGGCGCGCCGACCTGCCCTGCCGGGTCTGCGGGACCCCCGTCCAGGACGCGCAGCTCGCCGCCCGCCGCCTCTTCTGGTGCCCGGTGTGCCAGGCCTGACCTCAGGTCAGGAGTGCCAGCACGGCCGCGGGGTCCTCGACGTGCGCGTTGTGGCCCAGCCCGGCCAGCGTGACCGCCTCCGGCGCCAGGTCCGTGAGCTGCTCGTGGGCGACCATCGGGTCGTGCTCGCCGCGCGCGAGCACCACGGGGCACCTCGCGGTCGCGAGCAGCCGCGTCATGTCGGGTACGCCGACGCCGAAGGTGCGTGGGTCCTGCGCGAGCCGCCAGCCACTCCCCTCCCCCGCCGCCTCCCGGTCGACGACGGCACGCTCGACCATCGGGTCGTCGGACCGCACGAGGCCGGCCAGCCCGGAGACGCGGAGGTACCGCTCGACCGCCTCCGCCCGTGTGTCGTACGTCGCCACCGGCCGCTGCGCCATCGCCAGCGCACGTGCGGCGTCCTCCGGCGGCCAGGCGACCTTGATCCCGAGCCCGACCACGCGGGAGACCCGGTCGGGTGCCAGCGCCGCCAGCTCGAGAGCCACCACACCGCCCATCGAGTGCCCGACGACGGGCACGGGACGGTCGAAGGCCTGGAGCAGCGGCAGGACCGCCTCGGCGTGACCGGTGAAGGTGTACGTCTCGTGCCAGGCCGCCGCGCCGTGGCCGGGCAGGTCGGGTGCGACCGCCGGTGCGATCGCCTCGACGCCCTGCCAGACCCCGCCCGTGGCGCCGAGCCCGTGGAGGAGCAGCATCAGGCGCCGACGTAGGCCGCGAGGTGCTTGCCGGTCAGCGTCGGCTTCTTCGCCGCCACCATCTCGGCCGGCGGGCCCTCGAACACGACGGTGCCGCCGTCGTGGCCGGCGCCGGGACCGAGGTCGATGATCCAGTCGGCGTGCGCCATCACGGCCTGGTGGTGCTCGATGACGATGACCGACTTGCCGGCGTCGACGAGGCGGTCGAGCAGGCCGAGCAGGTTCGCCACGTCGGCGAGGTGCAGGCCCGTCGTGGGCTCGTCCAGGATGTAGACGTCGCCCTTGTCCCCCATCTGCGTGGCGAGCTTGAGGCGCTGCCGCTCGCCGCCGGACAGCGTGGTCAGCGGCTGGCCGAGCGAGAGGTAGCCCAGGCCCACGTCGACGAGCCGCTCGAGGATCTTCACCGCGGCCGGGATCTTCGCCTCGCCGCTGCTGAAGAGGGCCAGGGCGTCGACGACCGACATCTCGTGCACCTCGGCGATGTCCTTGCCGCCGAGGGTGTGCTCGAGCACCTCGGCTCTGAAGCGGCGGCCCTCGCACTCCTCGCACGGCGACTCCACCGTCGCCATCGGACCGAGCTCGGTGAAGATCACGCCGGCGCCGTTGCAGGTCGGGCACGCGCCCTCGGAGTTGGAGCTGAAGAGTGCCGGCTTGACGCCGTTGGCCTTGGCGAACGCCTTGCGGATCGGTTCGAGCAGCCCGGTGTAGGTGGCCGGGTTGCTGCGCCGGGACCCCTTGATCGCGCCCTGGTCGATCACGACGACCTCGTCGCGACCGGCCAGCGAGCCGTGGATCAGCGAGCTCTTGCCGGAGCCGGCCACGCCGGTGACCACGGTGAGGAGGCCGAGCGGCACGTCGACGTCGACGTCGCGCAGGTTGTGGGTCGAGGCGCCGCGCACCTCCATGACCCCG
>DATIAJ010000335.1:0-17599 GCA_035458105.1 Nocardioides sp.
GACCCGGGAGCGCCGCCTGGCCCGGCGCCCGCGGTCCCAGGCGGAGGGGTCGGGGGAGAAGTTCTGGGTGCGGGCGAGGGCGTCGAGCTCCTCGCGCAGGTCGGTGCTCATGCGTCTGCTCCCACCAGGTCGGCGAGCTCGGGGGCCAGGACGCGCAGCCGCTGGAGGGCCTGACGCGACATGGACTTGACCGCGCCGCTGGAGATGCCCAGCGCAGCGGCCGTCTGGACCTCGGTGAGGTCCTCGAAGTAGCGCAGCACCAGCACGGTCCGCTGGCGCGGGGTGAGCCGGCGCAGGGCCTGCTCGAGGGTCAGCCGCAGCGTCGGGTCGGCTGCGGGCACCGGGGCGTCGTACGACTCCAGCGCAGTCTCGGTGAGCTTGCGGCGTCGCCACCAGGAGATGTTCTGGTGGTACATCGTGCGGCGCACGTAGGCCTCGGGTGAGGTCTCGATGCGCTCCCAGTGCTTCGCCGCCTGCACGAGCGCGGCCTGCACCAGGTCCTCGGCGAGGTGGTGGTCGCCGGTCAGCAGGTAGGCCGTCCGCGCGAGCGCCGGGCCACGCGCGTGCACGAACCCGTCGAACGCCGATCGATCAGTCACGGTGACCCCCTTCAACAGGTACGACGCACGGAGGCGTCGCGGCGGGGGTCAGTCGGGACGGAGTATTTCAGCGGGCGCGGCGGGAGAGGCGCTCGAGGTCCATGATCACCACGGAGCGGGGCTCGAGGCGCAGCCAGCCGCGCGAGGCGAAGTCGGCCAGCGCCTTGTTGACCGTCTCGCGGGAGGCGCCGACCAGCTGGGCGAGCTCCTCCTGGGTGAGGTCGTGGTGGACGTGCACGCCGTCGTCGGCGGTGCGGCCGAAGCGGTCGGCAAGGTCGAGGAGCGCCTTGGCGACCCGGCCGGGCACGTCGGAGAAGACGAGGTCGGCGACGACGTCGTTGGACTTGCGCAGCCGCGAGGCGAGCTGCGAGAGCAGGCCGCGCGCGACCTGCGGGCGGCCGTCGAGCCAGCGCAGCAGGTCGTCGTGGGACAGCGACCCGAAGGAGGCGTCGGTGACGGCGGTGACCGTCGCGGAGCGCGGGCCCGGGTCGAAGAGGGAGAGCTCGCCGAACATCTGGCCGGGGCCCATGATGGCGAGGAGGTTCTCGCGGCCGTCGGAGGAGGAGCGGCCGAGCTTCACCTTGCCCTCGGTGACGATGTAGAGCTTGTCGCCGGAGTCGCCCTCGTGGAAGAGGACGTCGCCACGACGCAGCTTGGTCTCGGCCATCGAACCGCCCAGTGCCGTCGCTGCCTCGTCGTCGAGCGAGCTGAACAGCGGTGCCTGACGGAGCACGTCGTTGTCCACGTCAATCCTCCCAGTGGGGTGCGTCCCGACGGGTGCTGCTCGGGATCCGGGACGATCCTAGCCGTGGTCCGGCTCACAACCGCGACTCGGCGCGGGCGAGGCGCCGTTCGCGCCGGCTTCGGCTTAGGTGGTGTCGGAGCCGGACCGTACGCTTGGGCGCGTGCCCGCCCCCGCCCGCAAGGTGACCCAGAAGGCCACCAAGGCCGTCCCGGCCGTGATCCCCAAGCCCGACACGTCGTTGGTGCGACGGGCGCGCAAGGTCGACCGGATCCTCGCCGAGACCTACCCCGACGCCCGTGCCGAGCTCGACTTCACCAACGCGTTCGAGTGCCTGGTGGTCACCGTGATCTCCGCGCAGACGACCGACCGCCGGGTCAACGCCGCCAGCCCCGCGCTGTTCGCGGCCTACCCGACGCCCGAGGCGATGGCGGCCGCCCCGCGGGAGCACCTCGAGCAGCTCCTCGGCCCGCTGGGGTTCTTCCGGCAGAAGACCGACTCCGTGCTCAAGCTGAGCCAGGCCCTCGTCGAGCACTTCGGTGGCGAGGTGCCCTCGCGACTCGACGACCTGGTGACGCTGCCGGGCGTCGGGCGCAAGACCGCCAACGTCGTGCTGGGCAACGCGTTCGGCCTGCCCGGCATCACCGTCGACACCCACTTCGGACGGCTTGCGCGGCGCCTCGGCTGGACCGAGGAGACCGATCCGGTCAAGGTCGAGCACGCCGTCGGCGCCCTCTTCCCCAAGCGCGACTGGACGATGCTGTCGCACCACCTCATCTGGCACGGCCGCCGCCGTTGCCACGCCAAGAAGCCCGCCTGCGGCGCCTGCCCGGTCGCCCGGCTGTGCCCCTCGTTCGGCGCCGGTCCGACCGACCCGGTCGAGGCGGAGAAGCTGGTCACCGCCCAGGGACCTGCATGAGGCCCGCATGAGGAAGGTGTTCCTGGCGCTGGCGCTCGCCGCATGCGTCGCCGTGGGTGCCCTGGCCTGGTCGTCCATGAGCGGCAGCAGCATCGACGTACGCCCTCCCGACGTCGACGTCGACACGCCGGCCCTGCGCGAGGTGAAGGCGCGCATCGGCATGGAGGACTGCGTGCCCGGCAGCGGGGAGCCGGTCGCGGGAGGCCTGCCCGAGCTGACGCTGCCGTGCCTGGGCGGCGGACCCGACGTCGACCTGTCCTCGCTGCGTGGGCCTGTCGTGATCAACCTCTGGCAGGCGCAGTGCGAGCCGTGCCGACGGGAGATGCCGGCGCTGGAGGAGTTCCACCAGCAGTACGGCGACCGGGTGCCCGTGCTCGGCATCGACTTCAACGACGTGCACCCCGACGGCGCCCTCGCGCTGGCCGAGGAGACCGGGGCGACCTATCCCTCCATCGCCGACCCGGGTGGCGAGCTGATGGTCGAGGACGCCTTCGCGGTCGCCAGACGGGGGCTGCCGGCGTTCGTGTTCGTCGACGAGGACGGCGTCGTCGTCGCGCAGGACTCCGGCGGCGTGGACTCCGTGGCGGAGATCAGGGCCAAGGTCGCCGAGCACCTCGGGATCACCCTGTGAGCACCCCGCTGCCGGGCTGGCTGGCCCCCGTCGTGGAGGCCGCCTCCACCATCAGCGTCCACGAGCTGACCCGCTTCTTGCCGCCCGAGGGCAGCGACCCCCGCCGTGGCGCCGTGCTGATGGTCTTCGCCGACCGCGAGGCCGACCCGGCGGCCCCCGACGACCTGGCCCACCGCGGCGAGCTCCTGCTCACCGAGCGCAACCACAACATGCGCTCCCACCCCGGCCAGGTGTCCTTCCCCGGCGGCTCGCTCGACGACGGTGAGACCCCCGAGCAGGCGGCGCTGCGCGAGGCGTACGAGGAGATCGGGCTGGTGCCGGCGGAGGTGGAGGTCTTCGGCGAGCTGCCCGAGCTGTGGCTGCCGCCCAGCAACTTCGCGGTGACGCCGATCCTCGGTTACTGGCGCGACCGCGGCGAGGTGCGCATCGAGAGCCCCGAGGAGGTCCACGAGATCCACCACGTCGCGATCGCCGACCTGCTCGACCCCGACAACCGCATCACCGTGCGCCACCCGAGCGGATGGCTCGGGCCGGGGTTCCTCATCGGACCCGGCCGCGACGTGATCCTGTGGGGCTTCACCGCCGGCATCATCGCCCGGCTCTTCAGCTACCTCGGGTGGGCCGAGGACTGGGACCGGGCGCGGGTGCGTGACCTGCCCGACCACATGCTGCAGGGTGTCCCCCAGGGCACCGACCTCGCCCCCAACACCCCCCACGACACAGCCCAGAACACCAGGCTCGAGGAGTAGCAGTCATGAACGTCCTCGACTGGTGCCTCGTCGCACTCGTGGGGATCTATGCCCTCTCGGGCTACTGGCAGGGGTTCATCACCGGCGCCAGCGCGACCGCCGGCCTGCTGCTCGGGGGCCTCGTCGGCATCTGGGCCGCGCCGCTCGCGCTGGGCGACGCCTCCCCGTCGCTCTGGGTCTCGCTGGGTGCGCTCTTCATCGTGATCATCTCGGCCTCGCTCGGCCAGGCGCTCTTCCAGTACGTCGGTGCGCGGCTGCGTGACCGCATCACCTGGCAGCCGATCCGGGCCGTCGACGCCATCGGCGGATCGGTCCTCAGCGCCGTGGCCGTGCTGCTCGTCGCGTGGGCGCTCGGCGTCGCGGTCTCCGGCACGCGCATCGGCGCCTTCACGCCGCTGGTGCGTGACTCGGCGATCCTGGCCGAGGTCGACCAGACGCTGCCGACGGACTCCGACAAGGTGCTGCAGGCGTTCAACAACGTCGTCGGCACCACGTTCTTCCCCCGCTACCTCGAGCCGTTCGCCCCCGAGCGCATCGTCGCGGTCCGCCCCGGCGACCCCAGGATGCTGACCGACCCCGACGTGGTCGCTGCCGAGGCCAGCGTGGTCAAGGTCCGCGGCACCAACGGCTGCGGCGGCGGCGTCGAGGGCACGGGCTTCTTCTACGCTCCCGGCCGGCTGATGACCAACGCCCACGTGGTCGCCGGGGTGACCCGACCCGAGGTGGAGGTCGGTGGCTCCTCGGTCACCGCGTCAGTCGTGCTCTACGACCCCGAGCTCGACATCGCCGTCCTGTCGCTGCCCGACACCGGGTCCTTCCCGCTCGCCTTCGACACCGAGGTCGAGCCGCGCGACCCGGTCGCGGTCCTCGGCTATCCCGAGGACGGCCCCTACGACGTGGAGTCCGGCCGCGTCCGCTCCGAGCAGCGGCTCCGCTCGCCCGACATCTACGGCGAGGGCACCGTCATCCGTCAGGTCTTCTCGCTGCGGGGCCTCATCCGGCCGGGCAACTCCGGTGGCCCGATCGTGACGTCGGCCGGCGACGTCGCGGGCATGGTGTTCGCCGCCTCCGTCAGTGACCCCGACACCGGCTACGCCCTGACCGCGGAGCAGGTGGCCGAGTCAGCGGCCGCCGGTGTCGCCGCGACGGCCCCGGTCGACACCGGCACCTGCGTGCGGTAGGTCAGGGACGGCCCTTGAGCGCCTGGGGGATCTGCTTGCCCTGCTCGATCGCGCGCTCGGGAGCCTTGACCTTCTTGACCTGGTTGAGGCCGATGTAGGCCAGCAGGGCGGCGACGAGCACGTACACGACGAAGACGACGGTGAAGGCCCAGTGCAGGTCGAGACCGGCGCCGTTCCAGTGGAGGAAGTAGGCGAACGCCACCGACAGCATGATGATCGCCAGCAGGCCGATGAACGCCGCGCCGGCGAAGAGGCCGATGCCGGTGCCGCCGTGCTTGACGCTGACCTTGATCTCGCTCTTCGCGAGCTGGATCTCCTTGGAGATGAGCGAGGAGATGTCGCGCTGCGCGTCCATGACGAGCTTGCCGAGCGTCGGATCCGTGTCCTTGACCGGTTCGGTTGCCATGTCGAGCTGTCCTTCGGTGTACGCCGGGGGCTGGGTGCAGCGACCCTACCAACGGGCCTGACTACACTGGGGTCTCAGGTGAGCCGGGAAGTCTGGTCGGCCCGTGGAGAGTCTCTCCGCGGTGATCACGCTTCGACCACCCCCGGAAGGACCACCCTCCTCCATGGCCACGCCCCCTGACCGCACCCGTCTCGACGACCTCTGGCGAGCCGGCCCCGTCTACAGCGCCAGCGACAAGCCGCTGGCCCGTCTCGTGGCGCGCCCGCTGCGCGAGTTCCTGCGCGTCGAGGCCGCCGGCTCGATCCTCCTGCTGATCGCCGCCGCCGCCGCCCTGCTGTGGGCCAACAGCCCGTGGGCGTCGTCGTACGACGCGCTCTGGCACACCTACCTGACGATCGACGTCGGACCCCTGCACCTCGAGGAGTCGCTGCAGCACTGGGTCAACGACGCCCTCATGGTGATCTTCTTCTTCGTCGTCGGTCTCGAGATCAAGTACGAGCTGGTCAACGGCGACCTGCGCGACCCCAGGACTGCGGCGCTGCCGATCGTCGCGGCGATCGGCGGGATGGTGGTCCCGGCCGGCATCTACCTCGCGCTCAACCCGCCCGGCAGCGAGGGCAGCGCCGGCTGGGGCATCCCGATGGCGACCGACATCGCGTTCGCGGTCGGCGTGCTGGGTGTGCTCGGTCGGCGCATCCCGTCCGCGGCTCGGCTGTTCCTGCTGACGCTCGCCATCGTCGACGACATCGGCGCGATCCTGGTGATCGCCGTCTTCTACACCAGCGACCTGTCCCTCACGTGGCTCGCGATCGCGCTCGGTCTGCTCGCAGCGATCGTCGCGGCGCGGCTGCTCCGGGTCTGGTCGATCGTCGTCTACGCGATCCTCGGCATCGGCGTGTGGTTCGCCCTGCTCGAGTCGGGCGTGCACGCGACGCTCGCCGGCGTCGCGATCGGTCTCCTCGCCCCCGCCAAGCCGCTGCTCAAGGAGGAGGTGGCCCGCGACTACGCCGGTCGGGCGCTGCGCGACCGCCACCTCGACCCCGACGAGCTCGCGCGGCTGCGCTTCCTGCTCAAGGAGTCGGTGTCGGTCGTCGAGCGGCTCATCAGCACGCTGCACCCGGTGTCGGCGTACGTCGTGCTCCCCGTCTTCGCGCTCGCCAACGCCGGCGTCGAGCTCGGTGCGATCGGCGAGGTCTTCACCGAGCCGGTCGGCGTGGGCATCGTGCTCGGCCTGGTGCTCGGCAAGCCCGTCGGCATCCTCGCCTCGTCGTTCCTGGCCGTCCGTCTCGGCATCGCGAAGCTGCCGGAGAACACGCCGTGGCCCATGGTGGCGGGGCTGGGCGCCGTCGCCGGCATCGGCTTCACGGTGTCGATCTTCATCGCCGGGCTGTCGTTCCCCGACTCGGAGCTCCTGACCGAGGAGGCGAAGATCGCGATCCTGCTGGCCTCGGTGATCGCCGCGGTGGTCGGGGTGGCCCTCCTGCTCGCGAGCAGCCGCGGCGTCACTCACGACGAGCCCGCGACCGAGGAGGAGCCCGACCCGGTGCGCGAGGCGCTCGACAGCTGACGCGGCGGTCAACCGGCGGGCTGCGTGAGGGGGAGCCGTACGACGAAGCGGCACCCGGTGACCGCGCCGTCGGCGTCGGTGTTGCTCACCGCGACGCGCCCGCGGTGCGCCTCGACGATCCCCTTCACGATGGCGAGCCCCAGGCCGGCTCGTGGGTCCGCGCCGGGGCCCGCAGGGTCCTCGGGCGTGCGCGCTTCGGCCCCGCGGTAGGCGACCTCGAAGACCCGGTCGATCGTGCCGGGCTCGATGCCGCCGCACTGGTCGGCGACGGCGAGCTCGACCTCGTCGCCCACGACGCGAGCGCTGACGTGGACCGTGCCGTCGGCCGGGGTGTGGCGTACGCCGTTGACGATCAGGTTGCCGAGGACGCGGCTGAGTCCGGCCGGGTCGACCTCCACCTCGAGGCCGGGCTGCACGTCGCCACCGACCCGCACGCGGCGCCGGCGGGCGACCGGGTCCGCAGCGGCGACCGCCTCGCTCACGAGGTCGCCGAGCAGGACGAGCTCGGGCTGCAGCCTCAGCACGCCGGCGTGGATGCGGGAGAGCTCGAAGAGGTCGTCGACCATGCTCACCATCCGGTCGACCTCGCCCCGGATCTGGCGGTGGTAGCGGTCCGGGTCGCTGGCGATCCCGTCCTCCAGTGCCTCCGACATCGCGCGGATGCCCGCCAGCGGGGTGCGGAGGTCGTGCGAGACCCACGACACCAGCTCGCGACGGGACTCCTCGAGCCGTTGCTCGCGCGTGGCCGACGCCTCGAGGCGCTCGCGTGCCGCCGCCAGCTCACGGACCAGGTCGCTGAGCTCGGCGGGTGCCTGCGGGGGCGGCTCGTCCGGCAGCCCGCCACCGAGGCGGCGTACGTGCTCGCGGAGCCGGCGCGACCACCGCACCATCGCCTCGGAGAGGATCGCCGCGACCGCGAGGGACGTCACGCCTGCCGCCAGGGTGACGAGGGTGACCACCTCGAGGTCGTGCCGGGACAGGAACATCAGCTGGGCGATGGCGACCACCCCGACCAGCACGGTTGCCACGGACACGAAGGCGACCAGGGTGAGCTGCCAGCGCAGCGACCGGCTGCGCAGCAGCCAGCCCGCCAGCAGCCCGAGCGCGCCCACGACCCCCCCGGCAGTGGCGGCCACCAGGACGATCTGCAGCTGCTCGCTCACGGCGTCGGGTCCCAGCGGTAGCCGATGCCCCAGACGGTCACCAGGCGCACCGGCGTGGTGGGGTCGGCCTCGACCTTCTCCCGCACCCGTCGCACGTGGACGGTCACGGTCGAGGAGTCGCCGAAGGACCAGCCCCACACCTGGCTCATCAGGTCCTCACGGCTGAAGGCCTGGCCCGGGTGGGTGACCAGGTGCGCGAGCAGGTCGAACTCGCGCGCGGTGAACGGCCTCGCGGTGCCGCCCACGGTCACCGTGCGGCGACGGTGGTCGACGACGAGGTCGCCGTCGGTCGTGGGATCGGGCAACCCGGCGTCCGCGTCGCCGCCACTGCGCCGCAGCACCGACTCGACCCGCAGCACCAGCTCACGGGGGCTGAACGGCTTGGTGACGTAGTCGTCAGCACCCGTCTCCAGGCCGACGACCCGGTCCTGCTCTGCACCGAGCGCGGTGAGGAGGATGACGGGCACGTCGCCGGCCAGCCGGAGCCGGCGGCACACCTCGAGGCCGTCGAGCCCGGGCATCATGACGTCGAGGACCACCAGGTCGGCGCGGTCGTGGTGGTGCGCCGCGAGGGCGCTCGTGCCGTCGGACGCCTCGGCGACCTCGTGCCCGGCGGCGCGCAGGTAGGACACGACCACCTCACGCACCGTCTCGTCGTCGTCGACGACCAGCACACGGGACACCTCAGGTCACCCGCCCGCGGCGCTCCCGGACCCAGCCGGTGACGACCACGGCCACGAAGGTGAGCACGGTCAGGGCCACCCAGGTGCCGAGGTAGGGACGGTCGAGCAGCGTGGGGTTGTCCGGCCGGGCGCCGAACCGGCCCAGCACCGGGATCGCCATCAACGTCACACCGCCCCACACCACGAGAGCGAGTGTGGCAGGCGCCCGCCACGGCGGGGGAAGCACGCGACGCCCGAGCGCGACGCCGCCGAGCACCGCGCCGGCGACGACGACGTCGTGCAGCACGACCCCGGCGCCCAGCCACACGGCGATCTCGACGAGCTGCCCCGCGTCCTGCCGGGTGAGCGCCAGCCACGCACCGTACGACGCGAGAGCCACGCCCAGCACTCCCAGCAGGCACCGCAGGACACTCATGTCGTCACCTCGAGCGAGGAGACCCACTTGGTCTGCAGCACGCCGGGCCGGTTGGGCGCGATGACGCGGCACGGGTAGCCGTGGTCGAGGTCCAGCGGCTCCCCGGCGAGGTCGAGGGCGAGCAGGCTGCGATCGTCGTCGGCGAAGGAGGCGGGGAGCAGCGTGCGGGTGAACGGACCTCGCTCCTGCAGCGACGTGACGGCGACGTCGTGGCCCGTCGTGGCCCCGGCAGCGGCGAGCACGTCACGTACCCGCACGCCCGACCAGTGACCCTGCGCGCTCCAACCCTCGACGCAGGCGATGGGGAGCTCGACGGTGTGCTGCGGCAGCGCCCGCAGGTCGGCCAGGGACAAGCGGGCCGACACGGAACCGTCCACCTGCACCTCCAGCGCCCACGCAGGATCCGTCGCCGCGTCGAGCACCCCGGCCGCGGCGGCCGACTTGTTGATCGGCACCCCACCCGGGCCCTCCCCGGACCGGGCCGCGAACACGCTCACGCTCCGCAGCCACGGCACGCTGCCACCAGCGGTCGCCAGCACGGCGACGCCGGCGGCCGCCCACGTGCCACGCAGGAGGGCGCGCCTCGACACCGGACCGGCCGTCACGGAGCTTGGCCGGTCGAGCGCCCCGCTGTCGACGTCGGAGCCCAGCGCCGCGCGGATGAGGGGGAGCTTGACCGCGACGTGGAGGACCAGAGCGCCGATCGCCACCCACGCGATCGCGTAGTGGGCGGTGCGGAAGGAGAACTCGCGCCACGGGTACCACTGGGCGGCGTTGGCGAGGCCAGTGGCGAGCTGGAAGATCGCGGAGGCCACGAGCACGCCGATCGAGGCTCGTTCGATGCATGCCAGCACGGTCCTCCGGTCGAGCCGGAGGTCGATCCGCTCGAAGAGGCGCGGGTACACCGTCCACAGCTTGACGAGCAGCAGCGGGACGGCAGCGCACCCGGTGACCACGTGCAGGCCCTGGGTCGCGCGGTAGCCCCAGGACGGACTCGTCGGGAAGCCGATGGCGGGGGAGGGCAGCTGGGCCCAGTGGCTGACCAGGCCGGTGCCGAAGCAGACCAGGAAACAGGCCCCGAGCCAGGCGCCCACGCGCGCGGCCACGGCCGGGCTGCGCAGCCGCGAGGAGAAGTCGTGCGGGTGCGGGATCCTCATGGCGGTCCGTCCAGGACAGCGGCCCACCGGGCTCCCTCGTGCGGGGCGAGCCGGTGGACCGACGTCAGGAGCAGACCAGCGGCGAGGGCGACGGTCGCAACGTCGTCGACGGCGAGGAAGGCCCAGCGGAAGGGGCGGCTGCGGCCGTGCTCGAGCTCGAGGCGCGACCAGCCGACGGACGACGTGGTGCCGGGACCGGACACCTCCACGACCGCACGACCCCCCGGGTGCAGCAGGTGCCGCACCCGGCGGAGCAGGTGGACCGGGTCACCGGAGATCCCGACGTTGCCGTCCGCGAGCAGCGCCGTGCCCCAGCGGCCCTCCCAAGGCAGCGGGTGGAAGACGTCGGCGAGCATCGCGGCCGCGCCGCGGCGGCGGGTCAGGTGCACCGCCTCCTCGACCACGTCCACCCCGAGCGTGCGGTGACCACGCCGGGTCAGCTCGTGCGTGAGGCGACCCGGGCCGCACCCGATGTCGAGCGTGGATCCGCGGCACAGGTCGAGCAGGGCATGGTCGGAGTCGTCCGCGTCCGCGCTCCACGTCTCGACGGGCAGCATCCTGCTCTCGCCCGAGGAGTGGGCGACACGTGCCGGGGTACCCCGGAGCGCGGACGTGAAGGCCTCCGTGAACGACAGCTCGGCGGTCATGCACCCGCCTCCCACGCCCCGAAGGCTGCAGCGAACCGGGTGTGCGGCGCCAGACGCGCCACCTCGGCCGCGTCCTCGACCGTGTCGACGTCGCCGAGCGGCGTCGTCGAGGAGACCCGGTGGCCGGCGCCGACCAGCGCGGCACGCGTGTCGTCGTACGTCGAGGGCGTGGACATCGCGACGTGGGCGAGCGGCGCGGCGACGGCAGGGTCGTGCCGGGCGAGCGCCCACCACCCACCGTCGGTGGCGGGTCCGAGACAGGCGTCGTGGCCGTCGAGGTCGCCGACCACCCCGGCGAGGAGCGCAGGCGTGACCTGGGGGGTGTCCATGCCCACCTGCACGACCGGTCCGGTACCGGCATCGAGGTGCGCGGCGGTCAACCGCGCGGCGAACGAGGCGCCACGTTGGGGCGTGACCCGCCAGCCGTGGATGGCGGCCACCAGCTCGCGCCCACGGCTGGCAGTGGCCAGGTCACCGTCGAGGGCGAGGTGCCCACGAGCGCCTGGGAGCGAGGCGACCGCGGCGATCGTGTCGAGGAGGGCGGCCGCGGCAAGGTCTGCGGCGACCTCGTCGCCCGTCACGGCGGCAAGGCGTGTCTTGGCGCGCCCCGGGACCGGCGCCTTCGCGAGGACGAGGACCGTCAGCCCGGTCACGAGAGCACCCGCCAGAAGTCGCGGGCGGTGCGGACCGTTCCCGTGACCGAGCCCGACACCTTCGAACGGGTGCCCTCGGCGCGAGGGTGGTAGTCGACGTCGTGCTCCACGACCCGCCAGCCGGAGCGGGTCACGGCCTGGAGCAGCTCGACGGGATAGCCGAAGCGTCGGTCCTGCAGGTCGAGGTCGAGCATCGCCTGCCGGCGCGCCACCCGCATCGGAGCGATGTCACGGGCCGCCATGCCGATGGTGCGCCGCAGCCACGCCACGACCAGGGCGTTGCCGGCGCGGGCGTGCCAGGGCCACGTGCCGCGGCGGGTGGGGCGGCGCCGGCCGACCGCCAGGTCCGCGCGGCCCTCGCTCACGTCGGCCAGGAGGGGCAGGAGGTCCGCGGGGTCGAACGACCCGTCGCCGTCCATCACGGCGACGAGGTCGTGGGTGGCGGCGAGCAGCCCGGCATGGACCGCAGAGCCGTAGCCCGGCACCGGCTCGACAACGACCCGGGCCCCGAGTCGCTCGGCGACGGCAGCCGTGTCGTCGCGCGAGCCGTTGTCGACCACCACCACCGAGAACTCGTCGGGGATCCGCGCGAGCAGCGCGGGAAGGGCCGGCGCCTCGTCCCGGCACGGCAGGACGAGGTCGCAGACGGCGTCGCGGGTCATGCGTCGAACCTAGCCAGCCGGCAGGCCCGGGGGACCACCCAAGTGATTACGTGAGTGTGACGGGTTGCCCCCTAGTCTCGACGCCATGACGGCCCCGAGCGTGACCGCCCGTGCGTGGTCCGGGCTGGTGATCGCCGGGGTGGTGCTGCTCGCCTCGTTCGTCGTGCCGGTGCTCGCCGGGTGGGACGTCGACGCGCGCGGCGACATGCTCGGCCTGCCGCCCCTGCACGGCTTCGTCGACCCGCGCGCCTCCGTGGCCTCCGTGCTCGCCATCCTGCTCGCCGCTGCCGGCGTCTGGCGTGGCGAGGCCCTGGCCCGGACGTTGTCGTGGCGCCGCCTGCTCCTGGTGTCGTACGTCGTCGGGCTGGCGTGGCTCCTCGCGCTCGCGCTGGTCGACGGCGAGGTCGGGCTGACGCGAGTGATGGAGAGCCCGAGCGAGTACATGGTGACCGCGCGCCAGATCGTCGACGTGCCGGCGATGCTGCGCGAGTACGTCGACCGCATCCCCTACCGCTCGCCCGACAACTGGCCGATCCACCTTGCCGGCCACCCGCCGGGCGCCGTGCTGTTCCACGTCGCGCTGGTACGCCTCGGGCTCGGTGGCAGCCTGGCGGCCGCGCTGGTCCTCGTCGCTGTCGCGGCGACGATCCCCCTCGCGACGATGGTCACGCTGCGGGTGCTGGGTGCGGAGCAGTGGGCGCGCCTCGCGGCCCCTTTCCTGGTGCTGTCGCCCTCTGCGGTCTTCCTCGCCGTCTCCGCCGACGCGGTGTTCACCGCCCTGGCGGCCTGGGGACTGGCGGCGCTCGCGGCATCGGCCCGAGCCACGTCGCTAGGCGGCCTGGTCGGCTGGGGCGTCGTCGCCGGGCTGCTGCTCGGCTGGTGCGTGATGAGCTCGTACGGCCTGCCGCTGCTCGGAGTCCTCGCGCTGGCAGTCCTCTGGCTGGCGCGCTCGTGGCGGCCGTTGCCGATCGCCGCGGTCACCGCGCTGGTCGTCGTGCTGGGGTTCGCCGCACTGGGCTTCGCGTGGTGGGAGGCATACCCGGTGCTGCATGACCGCTACTGGGACGGGCTCGCCTCGACCCGCCCGTTCTCCTACTGGGTGTGGGGCAATCTCGGCGCGCTCCTGGTCTCGGCCGGACCGCTGGTGGGCGCCGGCGTCGCCGTCGCCGCTGGACGCCACACGGGCGGGGCGAGGACGGTCGCGGTGCTCGCGCTCGCGGGCCTGCTCGCGGTCACGATCGCGGACCTGAGCCGGATGTCCAAGTCCGAGGTCGAGCGGATCTGGCTGCCGTTCGTGCCGTGGCTGACGATCTCGCTCGCGCTGCTGCCGGTCGGCTGGCGCCGCTGGGGCCTCGGCCTTCAGGTGCTCACGGCCCTCGTGGTGGAGCACCTGCTCTACACGAGCTGGTGAGCCTGCTCACGGGGTCAGCTCCTGCACCCAGCCGGCCAGCGTCCGCTGGATGCGTGCGGCAGCCTCGATGACCGGGTCGGCCGGATCGTCGCCCCCGAGCACGCGCAGCTCCCACGCGCCGTACCACGCGACGTAGGCGCCGACGACGACCAGCAGCACGCCGCCCGCCCGCGGCACCCAGCGCCCGGTGCGCCGCAGCCCGGTCACGAGTCCGCGGCGGGCCAGCGCGACGGCCACGGCGGCGAGGCCCACCAGCACGCCCATCCCGACGCCGTAGGCGACGTAGAGGGCCACCCCCTGGCTGGTCGAACCGGCACGGAAGCTGGCGACGACCAGGGCGAGGAACGGGGCGATCGAGCACGTCAGCGACGCGATCGCGTAGGAGGCGCCGAAGCCCACCATCGCCGGAGCGGAGCGGGTGAGCGCCGCACCCCCGCCCGCACCGAGGCGCACCGTGGGCAGCTCACGGCCGGCGAGCAGCCACCCACCCGCCGCCGTCACCACGAGGCCGAAGGCCACCGTGAACCACGGCAGGTACTGCTGCACCTGCGAGGCGACCGGGGAGACGACGATCCCGAAGACGCCGAAGACCGTGATGAAGCCGATCGTCATCCACCCGGTCAGGGCCAGCGCCCGGCCGACCGCGCGGGCCGCGCCCGGTGAGTCGTCGCCGAGCACCAGCACCGAGAGGTACGCCGGCAGCAAGGCGAAGCCACACGGGTTGACGGCGGCCAGCATGCCGGCAGCGACGGCCAGCGCCAGGGACTCCGACACCGGGTCAGCCGACGACGTCGTCGACCCGGGCGTCGAGCTCGTCCGTGCCGCCGTACCCGGCCTCGAAGACCACCGCACCCTCGGCGTCGAGGAGCACGAACGAGGACTGCTCGGTCACCCCGAATCGCCTCCACAGCTCGCCGTCGACGTCCTCGAGGTGGGTGACCCCGTCGACGTCGTCGGCGAAGCCGGCGATGGCCTCGGCGCTGTCGAGCGACCCGATGCCGATCACGTTGAGCTCGCCGGCGTGGTCTGCCGCGACCCCCTCCACCTGGGGGATCTGGCCACGGCACGTGGGGCACCAGGGGGCCCAGAACCACAGGAGCGTCGGGCGATCCGCCAGGGACGCACCCTCGAAGGACTCGCCGGACACCGTGGTGCCGGTGAAGTCGAGCGTCGCCGGCACGGCGCCCCCGCTCGCGTCGGAGTCAGTCGTCTCCGACGCATCGGTCTGCGAGGCGGCGGTCTCGGACGGCGTCGCCCCGGTGGGGAGGTCGTCGCCGCCCGCGCCCGAGCATCCCGCGAGCAGCTGGACAGCGAGGAGGGTGGTGAGAGCTGTCAGGGCTCGTCGCATGGCTCCATGGTCCCACCGTTCCGACCTCGTGCCGCCGTCCACGGCAAGCCGTCACAGGTCCGTAAGGTCTCTCGCTCCGGCCTCACGCACGAAGCGGTGCAGTGGCGAAGGCGGCCAGCCCGGTGTCGGGCGCGACGGCCGCGGTGAACCCGAGCTCACGCGCGGCGAGCTCGGGAGAGGCCACGACGTGCCGGACGTCGCCGGGTCGGAAGCCGCCCGTGACCTCCGGCTCGAGCGGGCTCGCGCTACCGGCCCCCACCTGCCGGGCCACCTCGAGGATCGTCACCGGCCGTCCCGAGCACACGTTGTAGGCCGCGAACCGGCTCGCCGGCTCCGCGACGACCTGTTCCATCGCGAGCACGTTCGCGCGGGCCACGTCGTCGACGTGGACGAAGTCGCGTGCCTGGCCGCCGTCCTCGAAGACCTGTGGTCGCTCGCCCCGCTCGAGCGAGGACCGGAACATCGCGGCCACTCCCGAGTAGGGCGTGTCGCGAGGCATCCCGGGGCCGTACACGTTGTGGTAGCGCAACGCCACGGCGCCGGCGCCCGCCTGCCGTACCCACGACGACGCGTAGTGCTCCTGGGCGAGCTTGCTCGCCGCGTAGCTGCTGCGCGGGTCGAGGCGCGCGTCCTCGGGGACGAGGTCCCAGTCGAGGGCGCGGCCGCAGGAGGGGCAGTGGTTCTCGAAGTCACCCGCCTCCAGTGCGGCGACCTCCCGCGGGGGCGGCCGCTGGTCGCCGTGCTCGGGGCACGTGTAGCGGCCCTCGCCGTAGACGACCATCGACGAGGCGAGAACGAGCCGGTCGACCCCCGCGTCGTGCATGGCGGCGAGGAGGGCGGCGGTGCCGACGTCGTTGTGCGACGCGTAGGCCGGGAGGTCGCCGACCCGCACCCCCGCGCCGACCAGCGCCGCCTGGTGACAGACCACGTCCACGCCGCGCAGCAGCTCCGCCCACTCGGGGGAGGCGGCGTCGCGCACGTCGAGGCGTCGGATCCCAGGGGGTGGCTCGCCGCTGGCGTGTGCCCGGTCGAGCATCAGGTCGATGCCCACCACCTCGTGGCCTGCAGCGCCGAGCTGGTCGCGGATCGCGCTGCCGATGAAGCCCGCGGCGCCGGTCAGGAGGACCCTCACCGGCCACCCTCGATCCCGGGCACCTCGTAGGTGAGGTCGACGCCGTCCCACCACGACCCGCAGGCGCAGCCGTCGGGGTCGGGCAGGCCAGCGATCGCGGTGGTGAGCAACCCGGTGAGCTTCTCGAGGTTGTCCTTGAAGCGGGCGAACACCTCGGCCTGGCCGACTCCACCGCCCGATTCCGCGCCGGCGTCCATGTCGGTGACCAGCGCCAGGGCCGCGTAGCACTGGCCCATCTCCCGGGCGAGGGCCGCCTCGGGCGCCCCCGTCATGTTGATCAGGTCCCACTCCTGGGCGGCGTAGTACCGGGACTCGGCGCGGGTGGAGAAGCGCGGCCCCTCCACCACGACCATGGTGCCGCCGGCCCTGACGTCGGCGGCTGCGCCGGCGAGGGCCGTGGAGACACCCGGGCAGTAGGGATCGGCGAAGGGCAGGTGCACGGCGCCCGACTCGACGAACGAGCCGATCCGGCGATGGGTGCGGTCGACGAGCTGGTGGGGGACGACGAGGTCGCCGGGGGCGACGGTGTCGCGCAGCCCGCCGACCGCGCACGGCGCCAGCACCTGCCGCACGCCCAGGGACCGCAGCGCCCAGGCGTTGGCGCGGTAGTTGATGCCGTGCGGCGGGGCCTCGTGGTGCTTGCCGTGCCGCGGGAGGAAGGCGACGGTCCGGCCGGACACCTCGCCGACGGCGATCGGCGCGGACGGGGCGCCGTACGGCGTCGTCACCTCGTGCTCGACGGCGTCGGCGAGGAAGGAGTAGAAGCCGGAGCCGCCGATGACGGCGACGGCGGCGGCGGCGCCAGAGTCGATCACCCGCCCGAACGTAGCCCAGCCCGCGATATCTGAGGACGTGGTGAACGGAAACGCACGCCTCGGACGTCCATCACGTCCTCAGATATCGCCGGTGACGGTCAGTCCTCCGCCGGGGCCGAGCCCTCCTTGGTCTTGATCAGGTCCATCACGGTCGAGTCGGCGAGGGTGGTCACGTCGCCGACCTCGCGGTGCTCGGCGACGTCCTTGAGCAGGCGGCGCATGATCTTGCCGGAGCGGGTCTTGGGGAGCTCGGGCACGACCATGATCTGGCGCGGCTTGGCGATCGCGCCGATCTCCTTGGCGACGTGCTTGCGCAGCTCCTCGACGATGTCCTCGCCGCCGTCGCCGGCGGAGTCGCGCAGGATGACGAACGCGCACACGGCCTGGCCGGTGGTCTCGTCGGCGGCACCCACGACAGCCGCCTCGGCGACCTTGGGGTGCGACACGAGCGCGGACTCGATCTCCGTCGTGGACAGGCGGTGGCCCGACACGTTCATCACGTCGTCGACGCGGCCGAGCAGCCAGATGTCACCGTCGTCGTCGAGCTTCGCGCCGTCGCCGGCGAAGTAGAGGCCCGGCCAACGCGACCAGTAGGTGTCCTTGAAACGCTCGTCGTCGCCCCAGAGCGTGCGGAGCATGGCGGGCCACGGCTCCTTCAGCACGAGGTAGCCGCCGTTGCCGTTGCCGACCGACTTCGCGTCGTCGTCGACCACGTCGGC
>DATIAJ010000336.1:0-4556 GCA_035458105.1 Nocardioides sp.
AGCGCAGGTCGATCTCCTGCTGTCCGGGTGCCCCCTCGTGGTGGCTGAACTCCACCGAGATGCCCATCGACTCGAGCATGTTGATGGCGGTACGCCGGAAGTCCTGCCCCACCGAGGTGGGCGTGTGGTCGAAGTAGCCGCCGTAGTCGATGGGTGTGGGGCTGACACCGGACTCGGGAAGGTCCTTGAACAGGAAGAACTCGATCTCGGGGTGCGTGTAGAACGTGAAGCCCATGTCGGCGGCGCGGCTGAGGGCCCGCTTGAGGACGTAGCGCGGGTCGGCGTACGACGGGCTGCCGTCGGGCATCCGGATGTCACAGAACATCCGGGCGGTGGCAGGCCACTCGTCGTCCCCGGTGCGCCAGGGCAGGATCTGGAACGTCGACGCGTCGGGGTGGGCGAGCATGTCGGCCTCGTAGACGCGGGCGAAGCCCTCGATGGCCGAGCCGTCGAAGCCGATGCCCTCGTCGAAGGCGTTCTCGAGCTCGGCCGGGGCCACGCTCACGCTCTTGAGGAAGCCGAGGACGTCGGTGAACCAGAGCCGGATGAACCGGACGTCACGCTCCTCGAGCGCGCGGAGTACGAAGTCCTCTTGCTTGCCCATGGCACCACCCTAGGGGTCACCGCGCCGGGCACGACGACCCCCGCCGCAGGGTGGGCACCCGAGCCCGGAGGCGCGTCGATCAGCGGCAGATGTCGACGTCCTGCGAGCCCAGCACGCCGTCCGGGGCCAGGCGCATGGGCGCGAGCCAGCTCTGCGTCGTCGGCACGAACGCGATGCTGCCGTCGACCTCGCGGCGCACACCCGGCACGCGCACCTTCGCCACCACCAGGGGCACGGTGACGGCTCGGCTGCGCACGCCCTCCCAGCAGGCCGAAGCCTTGCGCTTGGTCACGGCCTCGTCGAGGGTGACCGGGTCGCCGACGAGCTCACCGTCGTAGCGCCAGGCGACCGTGGTGGCGTAGCCGGTGTGGCCCTCCCACGGCGCGCGGACGGTGGCCGACATGCCCCACGTACGGCGCGTCGGGATCCGGAAGGTCACCTGGCCGCCGCTGACCTCCTTGGCCTGCGACTCCCAGACGTGGACGACGTCGGCGTCGAGCGTGCTGCGCGCGTTGACCAGCTGGACCTCACAACCCTCGCAGTCGTCGACGGTGAAGGTCAGCGTGGTGCGCGCGGCGGCCTGGCGCTCCGTGGCGCCGGCGGTGGGCGCGAGCGTCGTCGCGAGCAGGGCGGCGGCAGCGGCGCTGCCCAGGACGGTGGTGCGCATGGTCATGGTCTCTCCCCGTGGTTGTGTGTCCCTGACAGGACGCCGATCCGCCGCAAAGGGTTGCACCGGGCTGCCGGGGATTCTCAGTCGTCCTCACCGAGGGTGTTGCGCTCGAGCTCGGCGAGCGTCGGCCGCCCGCGGTTGCAGAACACCTCGAGGTCGACGGAGTTGCGGCCATCGCTGAAGACCGCGTCGACGTCGTCGTCCGGACCCTTCTCCCAGCTCACGATGCGCCACCCAGCGCCCTTGTCGGGTCGTACGCCGACGCCGTACGCCCACGTGTCGCGACACTCGACGAGGAAGGCCCCCCACTCGCCGGAGATCTCCTCGGACACGGCCGGTCCCTCGGGGTCGGGGACCGACGACGACGGCACCGACACGTCACGGGCGACCTCGTCGCCGACGGGCCCGCGGTCGCGGATGGTGGCGCCGACCGTCGACACCGCGAAGACGCCCACGAGCACGGCGACGACGGTGGTCGCGGCCCACAGGCCGACGAGCAGCATCCGACGTCTCACGGGTCCATCGTGCCCGCCCGCACGTCAGCGCGAGGTGAGGCGGTGGTTAAGGCACTGCTAAGACTCGCCTGCCGCGCAGATCGGGGCGGTTGCTGACGGTACGGTCGCGACGTGGCCGAGGTGCTGATCATCGAGGACGACGACCGGATCCGGCCGTTGCTGGTGCGCGGCCTGCGCGAGTGCGGGCACACCGTGACCTCGGCGCCCAGCGGGATGGGCGGGCTCCAGCTCGCCGTCGACTCCTCCCCCGACCTCGTCGTGCTGGACCTCGGGCTGCCCGACGTCGACGGGACCCAGGTGCTGACCATGCTGCGCGCGGTCAGCCAGGTGCCGGTGATCATCGCCAGTGCCCGCGCCGACGACCCGTCGCTGGTGGGGGCGCTCGATGCCGGCGCCGACGACTACGTGGTCAAGCCGTTCACCAGCGCCCAGCTCGACGCCCGCATCCGCGCCGTGCTGCGCCGGGTCGAGGCTGGGCGGCAGCGGCCGTCGACCCTCACCGTCGGCGGCCTCGACGTCGACCTGGCCGGGCGACGCGTCCACCTCGACGGCACCGAGATCGACCTCACGCCGCGCGAGTTCGACCTGCTCGCCCACCTCGCGGAGCGACCGGGCGAGGTGGTGACCAAGCGCGACCTGCTCGTCGAGGTGTGGCGCCAGCCGTGGGGCGGCTCGGACAAGACCGTCGACGTGCACCTGTCGTGGCTGCGCCGCAAGCTCGGCGAGACCGCTGCCTCCCCGCGCTACCTGACCACGGTGCGCGGGGTCGGCGTACGCCTCGCCGCTCCAACGGCCGAGCCCCGGCTGGACGGCTGAGGTGCGCCGCAGCCTCCTGGTGACAGCGGCCGCGGCCATCTCGATGGTGCTGCTGGCGATGCTCGTGCCGATGGCCATCCTCGTGCGCAGCTATGCGCTCGAGGACCGGCTCGCGCGGGCGGCGCTGGAGGTGCAGGCCGTCGAGACGGTCGTGTCCGGGCAGGACGCCGGCGCCGTCGGGCAGTACGTCGACCGGCTCAACGGCGCCGGGAGCCACACCCGGGTGACCGTGCTCTACCCCGACGGTCTCGAGATCGGGCCCGACCGCGGGCAGGACGAGCTGGTCCTCGACGCCCGGAACACCGGCCGCGCGCGCGTCGACGACGTGCCGGGCGGGTCGCAGATCCTCGTCCCGGTCTCGCGGGGCGGCAACTCCGCCCTCCCGTCGCAGACGCCGGTCATCCGCGTGGTCGTCAGCGAGCCGGGCCTCGACTCGGTCGTGGGCGTGGCCTGGGGCCTGCTGGCCCTGCTCGCGCTCGCGCTGCTCGCCGGGTCGCTGGTGGTCGTCGACCGGCTGGGCAGGTCGTTCGTGCTGCCGATCCGGCGCCTCGCCGAGCACACCCAGACGCTGGGCCGGCCGGGTGCCGTCGCCCCGGTCGCAACCGTCGAGGGCCCGCCTGAGGTGCAGGAGCTCGCCGGCGCGGTCGACCGCCTCGTCGGCCGCATCCAGCTGCTCCTCACCCGGGAGCGCGAGAGCGTCGCCGACCTCTCCCACCGGCTGCGCACGCCGGTGACGGCGCTGCGGCTGCGCGTGGAGACCGTCGACGACCCCGTCCTGCGCGACCGCCTCGCCGGGGACCTGGACGCGCTGCAGGCCACCGTCGACGAGATCGTCCGCGAGGCCCGACGCTCCGAGCGCGAGGGTCTCGACCCCCGCACCGACGCGGTCGCGGTGATCACCGAGCGCGTGCGCCACTGGGAGCCGCTGGCCGACGACCAGGGCCGCGCCTACGAGCTCCGGCTCGCGGCGTCCGGTCCGCTGCTACGGGCCAGCCGTGCCGACCTGGAGGCGATGGTCGACGTGCTGCTGGACAACGTCTTCTCCCACACCCCCGACGACGCCGCCGTACGCATCACGCTGGACGCCGACGACGACGGCGTCGAGCTGGTCGTCGAGGACGCCGGTCCCGGCCTGCCCGAGGATCTCGACGCGACGGGCCGGGGCGAGAGCGGCTCGGGGTCGACCGGTCTGGGCCTCTCCATCGCCGCGCGCACCGCCGAGGACTCCGGCGGCACGATCACCACGGGCGACTCCGACATGGGTGGAGCCCGGGTCGCCGTCACGTTGCGGACGGGCTGACCCGGGCTCCACCCTGTGCTGGGCGGACGCGCCGCTCAGCGCAGGGTGACCTGCACCGAGCAGGGCGACCCACCGGCGGGGGTCACGGTCAGCCTGAAGGTGTCCTTCCCGCGGGTGTTCTTGCGGAAGGTGTCGAGGTCGAGCTCGCCCTCGTCGTCCGCACGGAGCACCCGCGACGTCGCGAGCGTGCCGTCGTGGCGGATGGTGACGCGCCACTCGCTGCCTGCACGGGCGCTGTCGACGTCGGCGTCGACCTCGAAGCCGCCGCGCTCGCGGTCGACGTTGAGCTCGTACGTCGCCCCGGCGCAGGTGCCGCGCCGCTCGACGTCGGCGCTGGCGGGTCCGGCGACGAGGACCGTGCTGCCGGCCGCGGCGGTCGCGACGAGGGTGGTGGCGATGAGCGTCTTCTTCATGGGTGTCTCCTCAGCGATGGTCAGGATGGGTGGGTCACGAGCCGAGCGTGGCGGTGCAGGGCTCGCCGCCGGCGGGGGTCAGGGTGGCGGCGTAGGACGCGTCGCCGGGGTTGCCGTCGCTGAAGGCGTCGACGTCGATCTCCCCGTCCTCGTCGGTGGTGCGGGTGCCGGTGAGCAGCGACGTGTCGCCGCGGGTCAGCTCGACCTCCCACTCCTCGCCGGGTCCTGCCGACTGCAG
>DATIAJ010000337.1:0-4724 GCA_035458105.1 Nocardioides sp.
CCATCACGATGGCCGGCCCGTGCGAGCCGGGCGACGCCCTCGGCGTCATCGCCGGCGACTTCGCCGTCGTGGGGACCGACCTCGAGACCGTGGCCGACGAGGTGCTCGAGCGGCTGCTCGCAGGCGGCGGCGAGCTGGTGACGATCGTCTCCGGCGAGGGCGGGGTCGAGCTCGCCGACCGGGTCGCGGCACGGGTGGAGCAGCGGCACCCGACCGTCGACGTCGCCGTCCACGACGGCGGCCAGCCCCGCTACCCGCTGCTCGTCAGCGTCGAGTGACGGGTCAAGATCACCGCATGGTCGCGATCACCCCGGACAGCCCGATCGGCGCGGTGTTCGGCAACAGCCACAAGAAGCGCAAGCTGGCCGAGGAGGGCCTCGGGCTCACCACGGTCGGCGACCTGCTGCGCCACTTCCCACGCCGCTACGTCGCCGCCACCGAGCTGTCGGAGGTCGCCACACCGGTCGTGGGTGAGCAGCTGACGATCGTCGGCGAGGTGCGGTCCTGCGAGAGCGCGCCGTTCTTCAGCGGCAACCGCCGCCAGTTCCGTACGACGGTCCGCCTGCGCACGGACGGTCCCGACTTCTCCGTGACGCTGTTCAGCCCCTACGCCAACCAGGCCGAGCGCCACGAGGCGCAGTTCCGCCCGGGCAGCCGCGCGATCTTCACCGGCAAGGCGAAGCAGTTCCGCGGCAGCTGGCAGCTCGAGCAGCCCCACGGCTTCACCCTCGACGGCGACGAGGCGGTCTCGTTGAGCAGGCTCCTCCCCATCTACCCCCTCACCGCCAAGCTCTACTCGTGGGACCTGCAGAAGGTCGTCACGGCCGCACTCGACCTCGTCACCGGCGTGCCCGACCTGCTCACCCCCGAGCTGCGTGAGCGGTTCGAGGTCCTCGACGTGATGCAGGCGCTGCGCTGGATCCACGCCCCGGACGACTGGAAGCAGGTCGGCGCCGCCCAGAAGCGTTTCCGCTTCGAGGAGGCGCTGGTGCTCCAGCTCGTCCTCGCCCGACGTCGGGCGGCTCACCGCGCCCAGGGTGCGCAGGCCCGCGCCCGCCGTGACGACGGGCTGCTGGCCGCCTTCGACGCGCGACTGCCGTTCGAGCTCACAGGTGGCCAGCGCGAGATCGGTGACCTGGTCGCCGAGGAGCTCGGCCGCGACCACCCGATGAACCGCCTCCTGCAGGGCGAGGTCGGGTCGGGCAAGACCCTGGTCGCGCTCCGCGCCATGCTGCAGGTGGTCGACGCAGGCGGGCAGGCCGCGCTCCTCGCCCCCACCGAGGTGCTCGCCCAGCAGCACCACCGGTCCATCTCCGCCATGCTCGGCGACCTCGCGCAGGGAGGCATGCTCGGCGGTGACGCCGACGCCACCCAGGTCGTGCTGCTCACCGGGTCGATGGGCAAGGCGGCCCGCCAGGAGGCCATGCTGCGCATCGTGACCGGCGAGGCCGGCATCGTGATCGGCACCCACGCCCTCCTCGAGGACAGGGTGGAGTTCGCCGACCTCGGCCTGGTCGTCGTCGACGAGCAGCACCGCTTCGGCGTCGAGCAGCGTGCGGCGCTCACCGACAAGGCCGGTACGCCGCCCCACGTGCTCGTCATGACGGCCACCCCGATCCCGCGCACGGTTGCGATGACCGTCTTCGGCGACCTCGAGACCTCCGTCCTCGCGGAGCTCCCGGCGGGCCGCGCGCCCATCCAGACCAACGTCGTGCCCCTCGCCGACCAGCCCTCGTGGATCGACCGGGTCTGGCAGCGGGTACGCGAGGAGGTCGAGCGCGGGCACCAGGTCTACGTCGTGTGCCCGCGCATCTCCGGCGACTCAGGCGAGGAGGGCGAGACCGACCAGCTCGACTTCGACGAGGACGGCGCCGACATCACGCCCCGGCGCCCGCTCGCTGCGGTCGAGGAGGTCCACGCCGAGCTCGCGGCGGGCCCGCTGGCCGGGCTCCGCACAGCCGTCCTGCACGGGCGGATGACGCCCGACGACAAGGACCGCACGATGCGGGCCTTCGCGGCCGGCGAGGTCGACGTACTCGTCTCCACCACGGTCATCGAGGTCGGGGTCGACGTCCACAACGCCACGGCGATGGTGCTCCTCGACGCCGACCGGTTCGGTGTCTCGCAGCTGCACCAGCTGCGCGGTCGCGTCGGCCGGGGCGGCCTGCCGGGGCTGTGCCTGCTGGTCTCCCACGCCGAGGTCGGCACCCCCGCCCGCGACCGCCTCGACGCCGTTGCATCGACCAGCGACGGCTTCGAGCTGAGCCGCGTCGACCTCGAGCAGCGTCGCGAGGGTGACGTGCTGGGCGCCCACCAGTCGGGGTTCAGGTCCGGCCTCGTCACACTTCGGGTATTGCGCGACGAGAAGACGATCGTCCGCGCCCGGAACGCCGCAGAAGCGCTACTCTCCGAGGATCCTGCGCTCGCAGGGGCGCCCGACCTGGCCGACGCCGTCGCCGAGGTGGAGCGTTCAGCGGCGTCGGCCTACCTGGACAAGGGCTGAGACCGAGACACGGGCTGGGACACGGACCTGCGACAAGGGCTGGACGGAGAAGGGCACAGCACGGGGACATGACTCGGATCATCGGGGGAACGGCGGGGGGCCGCCGGCTGGAGACGCCGCGCGGACAGACGACCCGTCCCACGAGCGACCGTGTGCGCGAGGCGCTCTTCTCGGCCATCGAGTCGCGCACCGGCTCGCTCGACGGGCTGCGCTTCCTCGACCTCTACGCCGGATCGGGCGCGGTCGGGCTCGAGGCGTGGTCGCGCGGCGCCGGCGTCGTGACGATGGTCGAGCACGACCGGCGCACGGCCGCGCTCATCACCCGCAACGCAGCCACCCTCGGTTTCTCCAAGGCCCGGGTGGTGGCGGCCTCGGTGGCCACGTTCCTGTCCTCGCCGCCAGCCGCGCCCTACGACATCGTCTTCTCCGACCCGCCCTACCCGATGTCCGACGAGGACGTCGACGCCGACCTCGTCGCGCTGGTCGCCCACGGCTGGCTCGTGCCCGGCGCGCTGGTCGTGGTCGAGCGAGCGGCGAAGCGCACCGTCCTCACCTGGCCGCCCGGCACCGAGGAGGAGCGCACGAAGCGCTACGGCGAGACCGCGCTTTGGTACGGTCACGCCACCCCGGCCCCCTGATCCCGAGACGGGCCAGAGCCCCCGCCCAGCCCCAGTCCAAGTGCCGTTCCACAGGAAGGACGCCCGTGCGTCGCGCTGTCTGCCCCGGGTCCTTCGACCCGGTGACCAACGGCCACCTCGACATCGTCACCCGAGCGGCGTCGCTCTTCGACGAGGTGGTCGTCGCCGTCGGCGTCAACATGAGCAAGAACAGGCTGTTCACCCCCGACGAGCGGATCGCGATGCTGCGCGAGACCACTGCGGGGATCGCCAACGTGCGGGTCGCCGGGTTCGACGGCCTCATCGTCGACTTCTGCCGCGAGCTCGACGCGGTGGCCATCGTGAAGGGCCTGCGGGGGGCGGGTGACTACGAGTACGAGCTGCCCATGGCGCAGATGAACGCCCACCTCACCGAGGTCGAGACCGTCTTCCTGCCCGGCGCGGTCGGCAACGCGTTCGTCTCCTCCAGCCTGATCAGGGAGGTCGCCGCGCTCGGTGGCGACGTACGCGGCCTGGTCCCCGAGCCGGTCCGCGAGCGGCTCGTGGCACGGCTCGCCGAGCGCACGTCCTGAACCCCGGGGGAGACCCCACCCGCCACTCGTTTTGCCCCTCCGGTGGGGCGACGGATACGATTCCGAGGTTGTGTTGGTGTCCAGATGTGGGAGTTCGACGTGAACAGCCTGGACCCGAGGGCGCCGCTCGTGCTCGATACTCGCGAGCTCGGCCGCCGCCCGGGGTCCCAGCGTGAGCTCGAGCTCTCCGTTCCGGCGCCGGCACAGCTTGGCATCGAAGTCCTCTCGGTCCCCGAAGGTTCGCCGGTCGAGCTCGACCTGCGGCTGGAGGCGGTCATGGAGGGCGTGCTGCTCACGGGCACGGCCACGGCCGCGCTCGAGGGGGAGTGCGTACGGTGCCTGGAGCCGATCGAGGACGAGGTCCACGTGACGCTCCAGGAGCTCTACGTCTACCCCGACCAGCACGACAAGGCCGCGGAGAACGACGACCGTGACCTCGACGACGAGACCAGCCAGCTCGAGGACGACCTGCTCGACCTCGAGCCCCTGCTGCGGGACGCGGTGGTGCTCGCACTACCGTTCCAGCCGCTGTGCATGGACGATTGCCCGGGATTGTGCACCGAGTGCGGTGCGCGACTCGCGGACGACCCGGACCACGCGCACGACGCGCCGATCGACCCGCGCTGGGCAGGGCTGCAGCAGATCCAGCAGGACACCCAGGACTGACTCCACCGGAAATCCCCGGCGGAGAAGCAAGCAAGCCACACGTAACCAGGAGACACACCATGGCTGTTCCGAAGCGGAAGATGTCGCGCAGCAACACGCGCCACCGCCGTTCGCAGTGGAAGGCCGTCGCGCCGACCCTCGTGACGTGCGCCAACCCCGCCTGCGGCTCCAAGCACCTCCCGCACCGTGCGTGCGGCCAGTGCGGCCAGTACGGCGCCAAGGCCGACCGTCGCCAGGTCCTCTGACCACCGACGAGCTCCGCGCAGCGCTCGGTGATCCGGTCCTGGATCCCGAGCTGCTGCAGCGTGCCCTGACCCACCGCTCGTTCGCCTACGAGAACGGGCAGATCCCGACCAACGAGCGCCT
>DATIAJ010000338.1:0-4265 GCA_035458105.1 Nocardioides sp.
GGGGGCAGTCTCGGTGTCGCCGTCGACGGTCACGGTGATCCACTCCATGAGGATCTCGGTCTCGTCGATCTGCACCGGGTAGGGGACGGGCAGGCCGAGCTCCCAGCAGCGGCGCAGGGCGTTCCACTCCGAGATCGCCCATTCGCCGGCCGCGACCTGCTTGCCCCACGTGGACTTGCGCTTGAGGGCGCGGTTGTCACGGGACCGCTTCATCGAGCGGCCCTCGGTGTAGGAAGCGGCGCGGTGGAAGGTGCGGTGGTCGGTGTCGCGGTAGCGCTTGGCGGCCATCACGACGGCGGTCTCCGGGCGGTGCGGGTCCTCGCGCTCGAGCAGGAAGACGTCGGCCTCCTTGCCGGTCTTGAGGACGCCGAGCTCGGTGTCGATGGCGCCGCTGGAGGTCACGACCCAGTCGGGGCGCGGCTCGGGCCCCTTCATCAGGGCCTCGAGGTCCTCCCAGCGGGACCAGCGCTGACCCGCGCCGAGCTCGTCGGCGTAGGTCTCGTAGGTGAAGACGAACGACTCGTCGATGCCCTCGAGGGGCGAACGGTCGTCAGGCCGGAGGAAGTCCTCCGGAAAGGATCGATCGGTGGAGAGGTGCGACAACGTGGGTGCTCCGTGGGTGAGAGAGGTGGTCGGCGGGCAGGCCGAGGACAGTCATGGACATGTCACGGCTCCTCTCGTCTCGGGGCACAAGCGCGGGCACGCGGTGGGCGCGCACGATCGGCGACGCCGCGCACATCGTCGCCGACGCCGACTCGGCAGCGCAAGGCAATTAACCGCGCTAGGTTCGGACGGTGACCACGCGCCCGACGCACCGAACCGTCCGCCCCGCACTGTGGGCTGCCCTCGCAACGGTGGCCGCCGGGTTGGTCGCCGGGGTCGGCAGTACGACGGCGTACGCCGCTGCCGCGCCGGTGGACGGGTCGTCCGGCATCGGTGACCCCTACTGGCCGCTCGACGGCAACGGCGGCATCGACGTGACGTCGTACGACATCCGCAACCGCTACGCGTTCGCCAGCAAGGGCCTCTCGGGGCGCACCCGGGTCGAGCTGAGGGCGACCAGTGACCTCCGCAGCTTCTCCCTCGACTTCCTGCTCGACGTGTCGAAGGTGACCGTCGACGGCGCGCGCGCCGAGTTCACCAAGACCGACGGTGACCACGAGCTCCGGATCACCCCCGCGGCGCCACTCCCCGCCGGCACGGACCACGCGGTCGTGGTCACCTACGACGACTACCCGGCCGACCATTCCTATGCGGGCGAGCGCAACTGGCTGGCCAGCAAGCGGGAGGTCATCACCATGAACGAGCCGCACATGGCGCCGTGGTGGTTCCCGGCCAACGACCACCCGCTCGACAAGGCCGAGGTCGACGTCCGCATCCGGGTTCCCAACGGTCGCGAGGTGATCTCGAACGGTGAGCTCAAGGGTCGCCGCGTCGGCGAGAAGTCGACCCAGTGGCACTGGAGGGCCGACGAGCCGATGGTGCCCTACCTCGCGTTCTTCGCCGCGGGGGACTTCGCGATCGAGAAGGGCAGGCACCGCGGGCTGCCGTGGCTCGTCGCGGTCTCGGAGCGCCTGGGCGAGCGCGACCAGGCGGCCAGCATGCGGCTGATGAGGAAGACCCCGAAGATCGTCGCGGGGCTGGAGAAGGACCTCGGCGACTACCCGTTCTCGGTGGTCGGCGGCATCACCACCGGCCTCAACCCGGGCTTCGCCCTGGAGAACCAGACCCGGCCCACCTACCCCGCGGTCGGCGCGAGCGCGACCAGCCTCGTGGTCCACGAGCTCGCCCACCAGTGGTTCGGTGACGACGTCGCGGTCGAGCGCTGGTCCGACATCTGGCTCAACGAGGGCTTCGCCACCTTCATGGAGTGGCGCTGGACCGAGACGCACGGCGGCCGCTCCGCGGCGGCGATCCTGAGCAGCTACTACGACAACGTCGACGCTAGCTCGGGCTTCTGGCAGGTGGTCGTGGGCGACCCCGGCGCGGACAAGGTGTTCGACGCCGCGGTCTACGGCCGCGGCGCGATGACACTGCAGGCGCTGCGCAACCGGGTGGGTGACCGGGTGTTCTGGCAGGTCGTGCGCACCTGGCTCCGCGAGCAGCGCGGTGGCAACGGCTCCACCGCCGAGTTCGAGGAGCTGGCGGCCCGGGTGAGTGGGCAGGACCTGGGCGCGTTCTTCGACGCCTGGCTCCGCACGCCCGCGAAGCCCGCGGCCACCGCCGCCAACGGGTTGAGCTGACGATGACGAGCGGGACGACGGGCGTGACCTGGTTCCGGGCGCCCAGCGACGACCACCCCGGGACCCTCAACGCCTGCTACAACGCCCTCGACATCCACGTCGTCCGCGGCCGCGCCGACGACGTCGCGGCGGACCTCGACGGCACGGGGCGCACCTTCGCCTGGCTGCTCACCGAGGTCGCCGCGTGCGCCGGCGTGCTGCGCGCGTTCGGTGTCGAGGTCGGTGACCAGGTCGCGCTGGGGTCCGTGCCGCAGGGCGCCGGCGTCGTCGCCGTGCTGGCGGCCGCCCGGGTCGGTGCCCTCGTGCAGTACGACGACTCGCCCGGCGCGACCGGGAAGGTGGTCGTCCGCGGTGGCTCGGACGGCGTGGCGTTCGCAGTCGACGGCGAGGCCGTCCCGTGGGACGTCGCGATGCGCGCCGGACGCACCGACCCGGCCGGCTGCGCCGACGTACCCGGTGACGCGGTGCTGTCGCGGCACGGTCCGGACACGCTCACGGTCCTCGCCGCCCTCGGTGCGTCCGACGACCACGACCTGCCGGTGCCGGCCGGGGCCACGCTCGTCGAGGTCGGTGGGCTGCGGTTCTGGTCGTTCGACGCGCCGCGGGGCTGACCCGGCGCGGGCAGTTCCACGTACCGCCCTGACAGACTGAGGCGGTGACTGCGCGCGACATCGTGATCCTCGGCTCGACCGGGTCCATCGGCACCCAGGCCCTCGACCTCGTGCGAGCCCACCCCGACCGCTTCCGCGTCGTCGGGCTGACCGCCGGCGGGGCGAACCGCGACCTCTTCGAGGCCCAGGTCGCCGAGTTCGCGCCGGCGTGGTCCGGGCTGGGGGAGGAGGCGTCCACCGAGGCCGCCGGGCGACCGTGCGACGTCGTGCTCAACGGGATCACCGGTGCCGTCGGGCTCCGGCCGACCCTCGCCGCCCTCGACGCCGGAACCACGCTGGCCCTGGCCAACAAGGAGTCCCTCATCATCGGCGGCCCGCTGGTGAAGGAGCGCGCGCGACCGGGGCAGATCGTGCCGGTCGACTCCGAGCACAGCGCCATCGCCCAGAGCCTGCGTGCGGGCTCCGCCGCGGAGGTACGACGTCTCGTCCTCACCGCGTCCGGCGGCCCTTTCCGCGGGCGCACCGCGGACGAGCTCGCCGACGTCACGCCCGAGCAGGCCCTCGCCCACCCCAACTTCGCGATGGGCCGGGTCATCACGACCAACTCCGCGACGCTGGTCAACAAGGGGCTCGAGGTCATCGAGGCGCACCTGCTGTTCGACATCCCCTTGGACCGCATCGACGTCGTCGTCCACCCGCAGCAGCTGATCCACTCGATGGTGGAGTTCGTCGACGGCGCCGTCGTGGCCCAGCTCGGCCTGCCCACCATGCTGGTGCCGATCTCCCTCGGGATGGGCTGGCCCGACCGGGTGCCCGACGCCGAGACGCCGATCGACTGGACGAAGGCCGCCGACTGGCGCTTCGAGCCGCTCGACGACGTGGTCTTCCCCGCCGTCAGCCTCGCCCGCACCGCGGGGGAGCGCGGCGGCACCGCTCCCGCGGTCTACAACGCCGCCAACGAGGTCGCCGTCGACGCCTTCCACGAGGGCCGGCTCAGATTCCCTGACATCGTCGCCACGGTGGCACACGTCCTTGACCGTCACGACGTACCATCGAAGGAACACCTCACCGTCGACGACGTCCTCGCCGCGGACGCCTGGGCACGAGCCGAGGCCACCGCCCTCATCTGACGCCGCACCTGACGCCCTCACCCGAGAAGGACCCCCACGCACATGTCCGCCCTGCTCTACACCCTGGGTGTCGTCGCCTTCGTCGTCGCGATCCTCGTCTCGATCGGGCTGCACGAGTTCGGGCACCTCGTGCCGGCCAAGAAGTTCGGCTGCAAGGTGCCGCAGTGGTTCATCGGCTTCGGCCCCACCGTGTGGAGCAAGCAGATCGGCGACACCGAGTACGGCGTCAAGGCGATCCCGCTCGGCGGCTACGTCAAGATCGTCGGGATGCTGCCCCCGGG
>DATIAJ010000339.1:0-2347 GCA_035458105.1 Nocardioides sp.
CGGCGTCCTCACCGGCTCGCACCTCGACTCGGTCCTCGACGGCGGGGCGTACGACGGACCGCTGGGCGTGGCGTCCGCGCTCGCGGCGGTCGACGTCCTGCGGGCGCGGGGCTTCGAGCCGGGCCGTCCGCTGGGCATCGGGGTGTTCGTGGAGGAGGAGGGGTCGCGGTTCGGTCGTGCTTGCCTCGGATCTCGGCTGGTCACCGGCGCCACGACCTGGGACGAGGCGCGCAAGCTGCGCGACCGTGACGGGGTCTTCCTCGCCGACGCCGTGGCCGAGGCCGGCCTCGACCCGTCGGCGGGGCTCCTGTCGCTGGACCGGGTGGGCACGTTCGTCGAGCTCCACGTGGAGCAGGGGCGCGACCTCGTCGACCGCGGCGTCGCCGTGGGTCTGGCGAGCGAGATCTGGCCGCACGGCCGGTGGCGCTTCGACTTCGCGGGGCAGGCCAACCACGCCGGCACGACCCGGATGGAGGACCGGCGCGACCCGATGCTGACCTACGCGATGACGGCGCTGGCCGCCAACAAGCAGGCCCGTCTCGCCGGGCAGCGAGCCACCTTCGGCCGTGTCGCCGTCGAGCCCAACGGCACCAACGCAGTCCCGTCGCTGGTCACCGCGTGGCTCGACGCGCGCGCCTCCTCCGACGCGGGTCTCGCCGAGATGGTCGAGGCGATCGAGCGCCAGGCCGACGACCGCGCCGGCCGCGACGGCACGTCGCTCACCGTCACCGCCGAGTCGGTCTCCGGCTCCGTCGCGTTCGACCCCGGTCTCGCCACCCGCCTCGCCGGCCTGGGCGACTGGCCGGTCATCCCCACCCAGGCCGGCCACGACGCCGGCATCCTCTCCGACGCCGGCATCCCGACCGCGATGGTCTTCGTCCGCAACCCCACCGGGGTCTCCCACTCGCCCGACGAGCACGCCGAGGTCGCCGACTGCCTGGCCGGCGTCGGGGCGCTGGCCGACGTGCTCGCCGAGCTGACGCGTCCCGGGGACCCCGCGTGACGGCGTACCTCCTCGAGCGCGCCTGGGTCGGCGACCGGTTCCTCGCCGACGTGCTGGTCGAGGTCGAGGGCGGCCGCTTCACCTCCGTCACGCCCGACAGCGACCCGCCGCGCGCCATCCCGGTCCGCGGCCTCGTCGTCCCCGGCCTGGCCAACACCCACAGCCACGCCTTCCACCGCGCGCTCCGCGGCCGCACCCAGCGCGAGCGCGGCTCCTTCTGGACCTGGCGCGAGCAGATGTACGCCGTCGCCGCACGCCTCGACCCCGACACCTACCTCGCCCTGGCGCGGGCGACGTACCGCGAGATGGCCGCGGCCGGGATCACCTGTGTCGGGGAGTTCCACTACCTCCACCACCGCCCCGACGGCTCGCCCTACGCCGACCCCAACGAGATGGGCGAGGTGCTGGTCGAGGCGGCGCGGCAGGCCGGCATCCGGGTGACGCTGCTCGACACGCTCTACCTCTCCTCCGGCTTCGGCGCGCCGCCCGAGGGCGCCCAGGTGCGCTACAGCGACGGCAGCGTCGAGGCGTGGGCCGACCGCGTCGACGCCCTCCCCGCGGCGCCGCACCTGGTCACCGGGACGGCGGTCCACTCGGTGCGCGCCGTCCCTGCCGCCGACCTCGCCTCGGTCGCCGACCGCCTTGCCGACCGCCCGTTCCACGTGCACCTCTCCGAGCAGGTCGCCGAGAACACCGCCTGCCTCGAGGCGTACGACGTGACGCCGGCGCGGCTGCTCGCCGACCACGGCCTGCTCGGGCCGAGGTCGACGGTGGTGCACGCCACCCACCTGACCGACGACGACATCGGGCTGATCGGGCGGGCCGGCGCCTCGACCAGCTTCTGCCCGACCACCGAGCGCGACCTCGGCGACGGCATCGGGCCCAGCCGACTGCTCCACGACGCCGGTGCCCGGCTGACGCTCGGGTCCGACAGCCACGCGGTGATCGACCCGTTCGAGGAGATGCGCGCCGTCGAGCTCGACGAGCGACTCGCCACCCAGCGGCGCGGCCACTGGTCCGCGGCCGAGCTGCTGACGGCCGCCACCACCGACGGGCACGCGTCCCTCGGCTGGGACGACGCCGGCGCCATCGCGGTCGGCGGGCGTGCCGACCTCGTGGTCGTCGACCCCGCCAGCCCGCGCACGGCCGGGGCCGGCCGCGACGAGGGCGCGGTCGTGTTCGCCGCGACGGCGGAGGACGTGCAGCGCGTGATGGTCGACGGCAGGTGGGTCGTGGAGGAGGGCCAGCGCTACGACATCGGGCTCGAGCTGGAAGCAGCCGTCGCCCGCATCTGGGGGGAGGACCGGTGATGAGCACCCCACGACGTTCTTCTCCCCCGCTCCG
>DATIAJ010000340.1:0-7359 GCA_035458105.1 Nocardioides sp.
AGCTCCATCTAGGCACCCGCGGCCTTGAGGACGGCGCGGCCGGTCAGGACGCGGGCGAGGTGCTGGCGGTAGTCGGCGGCGCCGTTGAGGTCCGAGGGCGGGTTCGTGCCGTCGGCGGCCAGCTGCGCCGCCTCGCGTACGCCGTCCTCGGTCGCCGTCGCGCCCGCGAGCGCCTGCTCGGTGGCGGTCGCCCGGAGCGGGGTGGAGCCCATGTTGGTCAGCCCCACCCGGGCTTCGTCGATCGAGCCCCTCACCGTCGCGGCGACGGCCACGATCGGCCACTGGTGGGCCACACGCACGAACTTCTCGTAATGGGCGCCCCAGCCGGTGTGCTTGGGGATCCGCACCTCGGTGAGGATCTCGTCGTCGCCGATCGCGGTCTCGAAGAGGTCGACGAAGAAGTCCGCGGCCTCGACCGTGCGGGTGCCGCCCGGGCCGGCAATGACGAAATGCGCGCCCAGGGCGAGCGCCGGGGCGCCGAGGTCGCCGGCCGGGTCGGCGTGCGCGAGCGCGCCGCCGAAGGTGCCCCGGTGCCGGATCTGCGAGTCCGCGACCTCCGCCGCGGCCTTCGACAGCAGGAGCGCGTGCTCCCTGACCAGGCTGTGGTCGCGCACGTCGTGGTGGGTGGTCATCGCGCCGATCACGATGGCGTCCCCGTCGTCACGGATGCCGCGCAGCGACGAGATGCCGCCGAGGTCGATGACGACCTCGGGAGCGTTGAGCCGCATCCGCAGCACCGGCAGCAAGCTCTGCCCTCCGGCGAGGATCTTGGCGTCGTCCCCGTGCTCGCCGAGGGCGGCCAGCGCCTCCTCGACCGACGTGGGGGCGAGGTAGTCGAACTTCACCGGGATCACTGGCCTGCTCCTTCGTCCTGGTTGAGGGCGCCTTCCTCGAAGTGGGGCATCGCGTCCGCCGGCGTCGGTGCGTCGCCGTCGTTCGCGTGGATCGCCCGCCACACCCGCTCCGGCGTGCACGGCATCTGGATGTCGTTGACCCCGAGGTGGCGTACGGCGTCGACGACCGCGTTGACGACCGCCGGGGTGGAGGCGATGGTGCCGGCCTCGCCGACGCCCTTCGCGCCGAGCGAGTTCGCGATCGCGGGGCTGGTCGTGTGGTCGACGTCGTAGTTGATGGTGTCGGCCGAGGTGGGGAGCAGGTAGTCGACGAAGGACCCCGAGACCAGGGTGCCGTTGTCGTCGTAGACCGCTTCCTCCCAGAGGGCCTGCGCGATGCCCTGCGTGACGCCGCCGTGCACCTGCCCCTCGACGATGAGCGGGTTCATGATGTTGCCGATGTCGTCGCAGCAGGCGTACTGGCGCAGGGCGACCGCACCCGTCTCCGTGTCGACCTCCACGGCGCACAGGTGCGTCCCGTGCGGGTAGTTGAAGTTCACCGGGTCGTAGGTCGCCTCGGCGTCGATGTAGGGCTCGATGTCGTCGGGGTAGGAGTGTGCGGTGAAGGTCGCGAGCGCGACCTCCTGGATCGTCTTGCCCTGGTCGGTGCCCCTGACGCTGAACCGCCCGCCGGAGAACTCGACGTCGTCGACGCTGGCCTCGAGCAGGTGCGCCGCGATCGGCTTGGCCTTCTCGATGACCTTGTCCACTGCACGGACGACGGCCTCGCCGCCGACGACCAGCGAGCGCGAGCCGTACGTGTCCAACCCCTTGTGCGCCACCTGGGTGTCGCCGTGCAGCACCTCGACGTCCTCGAACGGGACCCCGAGCCGGTCGGCCACGATCTGGCTGAAGACCGTCTCGTGTCCCTGCCCGTGGGCGCTCGTACCGGTGACGAGCTCCACCGTTCCGGTCGACAGCATCCGCACGCTCGCGTGCTCCCAGCCGCCGGCACCGTAGTCGAGGCTGCCCAGGACGCGGCTGGGGGCGAGGCCGCACATCTCGGTGAAGGTGGACACCCCGATGCCGAGCTGCACGCGGTCACCACGGTCGCGGCGCGCCTTCTGCTCGGCCCGGAGCGCGTCGTAGCCGATCATCTCCTTGGCCCGCTCCGTGGCAGCGTCGTAGTCGCCCGAGTCGTACTCCAGCCCACAGACGGACGTGAAGGGGAACTCGTCGGCGTTGATCCAGTTCTTCTTGCGGATCTCCAACGGGTCGACGCCGAGCTCGGCTGCCAGCTCGTCCATCAGTCGCTCGATGGCGAACGTTGCCTCGGGCCGGCCGGCACCGCGGTAGGCGTCGGTCCAGGTCTTGTTGGTGAGGACCGTCTGCAGGTTGAACTGGTAGGCCTTGAACTTGTAGATCGCGTTGAACATGAACGCCCCGAGGACCGGCGTTCCGCCGCCCAGGATCGCGTTGTACGACCCCAGGTCGGTCAGGAGCTCGACCTTGAGTCCGGTGACGGTGCCGTCCTTCTCGGCCGCGAGAGTGAGCTTCTGCCACTGGTCCCGACCGTGGTGGCATGCCAGCAACGACTCCGAGCGGGTCTCGGTGTACTTGGCGGGCTTGCCCAGGCGACGCGCGACAGCGAAGGTGATGAACTCCTCCGGGGTCGTCTGCAGCTTGCCGCCGAAGCCACCGCCGACGTCCGGCGCGACCACGCGGATCTTGGACTCGGGCACGCCTGTCGTGGCTGCCAGCGCGAACCTCAGGATGTGCGGGATCTGCGTGGCGGACCACATGGTGATCTGCTCGCCCGTGGGGTCCACGACCGTCGAGCGGGGCTCCATGAAGGCCGGGATCAACCGCTGCTGGCGGTATTCCCGCTCGATCACGATCCCGCTCTCGCGGGCCTTGGCGATCTCGTCGTCGACGTTCCCACCGGTTCCGGCCTCACCGGAGTCGAACTTCCAGGTCGCCGACTTGTTGGTGCCGAGGTCGGGGTGCGCCAGCACGCCGTGGTCCGCGTCGGCGGCCGCTGCCTCCTTCATGTCCAGGGCGGCGGGGAGCTCCTCCCAGTCCACGTCGACGAGCTCTGCCGCATCACGAGCCGCGGCGGCCGAACGTGCCGCCACCACCGCGACGATCTCCCCCGCGAAGCTCGCGCGGTCCGCCGGCATCGGCAGGTGCGTGGGCGACACCTGGTCCGGGGAGATCGGCCAGGCGTTGATGATGACACCTTGGCTGTCGGCGATGTCAGCGCCGGTGAGGACCGCCACGACGTTGGGCGCCGCCTGGGCGGCGCTGGTGTCGATGCCCAGGATCTTCGCGTGCGCGAAGGGACTGCGCACCATGGCCAGGTGCAGCATCCCGGGGAGGGTGATGTTGTCGGTCCAGCGGGTGCGACCGGTGATCAGCCGCTCGTCCTCCTTGCGACGGCGGGCCTTCCCGATCTCGCCGGATCCGCGCTCCTGGGTGGCGGTCATGCGCGAGCACCCCCCTCGGCGGCGTGGAGGACGCTCCTGACGATGTTCTGGTAGCCGGTGCAGCGACAGAGGTTGCCCTCCATGCCGAGCCGGACCTCCTCCTCGCTCGGGTGCGGGTTCTCCGCGAGCAGGTCGACCGCCTGCATGATCATGCCCGGGGTGCAGAAGCCGCACTGGAGGCCGTGGCACTCCCGGAAGGCCTCCTGGACCGGGTGCAGCTCGCCCTCGGCCGCGTCGGCCAGACCCTCGATGGTGGTCACCGTGCGGCCGTTGGCCTGCACCGCGAGCACGTTGCACGACTTCACGCTCGTGCCGTCGAGGTGGACGGTGCACGCTCCGCAGTTCGAGGTGTCGCACCCGATCACGGTTCCGGTCTTGCCGAGCTCCTCCCTCAGGTACTGCACCAGCAGCATGCGGGGCTCGACGTCGTCGGAGACCGCGGCCCCGTCGACGGTGAGTTCGATCTTGGTCATGCGGCGCCTCCGGGCGTGTGAGGTGGATCACTCGACACCGACGCTAGGCCGGGTCGGGTTGGCAGCCGGTTGGTCGGTGCCGACCGGTCCGCACCACCCCACACGCTCGGAGGTCTGGCTCAGTAGCGCAGCACGACACCCTTCGGCTTCTCCGACAGCACCTGGGCGCTGACGAGGAGGTCGCCGTCGGCCCACTCGACCGCGGCGGGCATCATCGCCTCGGCGTAGGGCTTGGCCTTCGTGGAGCCGGCCTTGATGCGCGAGACCTGGCCGCCGAAGAGCTGGGCGACGTAGACGTCACCGTTGTCGGCGACCGCGAGACCCGTCGCCCCGGCGAACCCGGACGCGACCTCGCGCACCTTGCCGGTCTTGACCTTGACCTTGACCAGGCGGCCCTGTGCCCCGGTGCTGCCGTCCTCGGGTCCGCCGGGGAGGAGCGTGACCCACAGCCACCCGCCCTTGCCGACCTCGACGTCGGTCGGGACCGGCTCGAAGTTGTACGTCCTGCCCACGGTGCAGGCCGGCAGCCCGCTGGCCGCTGCCGCCTCCGCGGTGACGACGAAGGGGACGGGAGGCAGGACCGCGAGGGTCTTGACCTTCCCGTTGGGCTTGACCGACACGATGGTGTTGCCGGCAGCGTCCGCGACGTAGGTGACGCCCTTGTGCACGGTCGAGCCGTAGGGGTGCGACTCCACGATGCCCGTGTAGGACGCCGGCACCTCCGGCGGCATCTGCGCCGCGCAGGCCGCGTCGAGCCCGCCCTCGAAGCCGTACGCGACATCGGCGTCGGGGTTGCGGTCCGCCTCGAACGCCGACAGGTCTGCCACCTTCTTCGGCTTCGAGCCCGGGCGCATCGTCCACAGCGCGGTCTTCGCACCCTTCGTCGTGGCGAAGCGGATCGTCCCGCCCGCCTCCGACAGCGCGCCGAGCTCGGTGCCCTTCTTGGCGGCGTACACCACCTCTGGCTTCGCACCGGGCGAGACCGCGGTCAGCAGTCCGGCGAAGTTCTGGGCGACGTAGGCGGTGCCGTCGCCGGCGACGACCATGCTGAGCGGCGAGACCAGCTTCTTCGCCACCGTGGTCGGCTCGGGTGCCACGGAGGCCCCGGCGGTGGGGCTGCCCAGGAGGCTCCCCGTGAGGAGGACGACGGCTCCCGCCGCCATCGCTCGTCGTGTTGCGGCCATGCTTGCTCCCTCGTTGAGTGGCCGCACCCCCCGGTGCGGCGCCTCGACGCAGGATCGTGCACCGCTAGGCGACCGGTCCACTGCATTTACTCGATCTACCCAGAATGGGAGGGGTCAGCGCAGGCTGGCCAGCCTGCCCTTGAGCAACGGTGCGACGGGGTGGTGCACCGGCAGTGCCGCCAGGCACGCCTCCACGACTGCGGTGTCGTAGGGGGCGAGCTCGCTGTAGCGCAGCACGGCGTCGGCGTCCGGGTGCGCCAGCAGCGCCTCGCGGACACTCACCGCGAGGTAGTCGCCCATCTGCACGAGGGCGGGCGAGTCGGTGCCCGGGAGCAGGTCGCCGCCATAGGCCCGCACGGCGGCGCGCACGTCGCCGCGCCGGAGCAGCCGCTGCACCTCCTCGACGTCGGTGGCCACGGGCATGGTGAGGCGGTAGGGACGCGAGGAGAGCTGCCCCGACAGCGCCGCCCGCAGGTGCGAGACCTCCGCCTTCAGGGTCGAGGTGGTCACCGACGCATCGCCGTAGAGCAGCGCGTGGAGGTGCTCGACCGACAGGCCGGAGGGGTGGAGGGCCAGCAGGGCCAGGATCTCGGTCTGGCGCCGGTTGAGGAGCAGCCGCTGTCCGTCGAGCCACACCTGCGCGGTACCGAGCAGGGTGAGGGTGAGGCCGGGCTCGATCGGTGCGGCATCGCCGGCCAGCGACGTACGACGGTCAGCGGGGAGCGCGCCCTCGATGAGCCTCGCCATCACCCGCGCGGTGGCGAGCCCGATGGGGTGGGTGCGGTCCCAGGTCGTCGACAGGTCGATCACGCCGAGCGACCGGCCGGTGACCGGGTCGAAGACCGGGGCTGCCCAGCACACCCAGTTGTGCACCACCTCGGCGTAGTGCTCGGCACTGAACACCATCGAGGGGGCACCCGTCCGGCCGGCGATGGCCAGGGCGTTGGTGCCGACGCTCCGCTCGTCCCACCGACCGCCGGGGACGAAGTTCACGCTCTCGGCCTTGCGGCGCATCACCCGCCCGCCGTAGGTCCAGAGGATCCGGGTCTGGTCGTCGGTCACCGCGACGACGAGGTCACCGTCCTCGGCGGTGCGACGCAGCTCGTCCTGGACCCGCGACACCGCGGTCTGCAACGGCGAGGCGGCCCAGAAGTCGGCCGTGTCGCCCTCGTCGTCGAGCGGCGCCCGGGTCACCCCGGGCGAGACGACGCCCGACAGCTCCCAGCTGCGCAGGATCTCAGGCCGCACGGCATCGGCATCACCGGCCTCGACGAAGCGCGTCCAGGCACGGACGGCGTCCACGCGTCGGGCGTGCAGGTCATCGCTGGTCATGGCGGCTCCCGGTCGGTCGCGGCCAACCTAGCCCGAGTGTGATCAGCGCAACAGGGAATCCGTCAGCAGGTCGACCGGAGGTCGCCCGGTGATCGGGTCACGGTGCCGAGGCGCCGCACGGCTCAGCGGGCGCGCGCGAAGGTGGCGACGATGCCGGGGTGGTCGGTCACCAGCTTGCGGTAGGACTGGAACGAGTGGATGCGGTAGGCCGAGTCGCGCTCGCCCATCACGTAGTCGATCCCCGATCCACCCTTGCGGCCGGTGTAGTTGGTCTCGAGACGCAGGGGCCTGGTGATACGGCCCTTGACGAGGTGGTCGCCCGTGTCCCGGTTCTCCGTGACGTTGCAGTCACACATCGCGACGAACTGCTGGGCCTTCGGGGCGTCCTCCTTGAGGAAGCGGACCCGGCTGGCCATCCGCCACATGGCCTGGACCCCGCCGCGGTTGGCGTAGTTGGGTCCGCCGGTGCGCCGGTTGTGGAGGTGGTTGGGCAGGTGGAAGCTGACGGCGCGGATCGTGTGACCGGTCTGTCGGTGCCGGAGCACGGCCACCACGCCGTACTGGTCGTGGGCGATCTGCCCGGACTGCCTGCGCCAGGTCTGTCCGGTCAGGAGGGCGGACCAGGTCTTCCTGAGCTCCCAGACGTCCTTGTCGAAGGCGATCGGGTTGTCGTCGGTGCCCGTCGGGCCCTTCGGCATCAGCAGGGTCCACGACTTCGGCAGGGACGCGCGCAGCGCCGGCCGGCTGAAGAGCCGCTCCTGGAACCCGATGACCGAGGCGTCACCGTCGAGCACCTGCCCGATGTCGTGGCGCATGCCCGCGACCCGCATCCCCTTCTTGAGGTTGAGCGTGGCCACCGCGAACTTCTTGCCGGAGGCGAACGCCGCCGCCTTCCGCTCCTGCGCGCGCTCCTTGCCGCCCGCCTGTGCCGGTGCGCTGCCGAGCGTCAGGCCGGTGAGCAGCAGGACCGCCGCGACGAGCGCGGCGGTCGGTCGGACGAGGGCACGGGGCGACACGGCAGGCAAAAACATCCCGAAGAAGGTAGGTGAAG
>DATIAJ010000341.1:0-6193 GCA_035458105.1 Nocardioides sp.
GCGTAGGCCGCATCCGGCCGCGGCGCGACCAGTCGGGGTCGCTGTGGCGGGCGCTCGCGCCCGCGAAATGGGTGACTTTGCACCCCAGGTTCCCGCTTTGCACCCCAGATCCCGGGTGCAAAGCGGGGGGCTTGGGCGCAAAGCTCCCCCGGAGGGCCGGCTGAGGACCCTGAGAACGGCGCTCAGGATCGGTGCGTACCCTCGTCGGTGATGACTTCCACGAAGACCTCCGTGTTCAGCTCGCGCCCGCTCGCCGCCCTCGCCGTCCTGGTGGTCGCAGCCGTCCTCACCTTCGGCGCCTACATGCTCGGCCCGGGCTCGTCGGACACCGACCCCGGCGAGGACGCCTCGGCGAGCGCGTCGCCGTCGGCGGACGCTTCGGCAGACGCCGCCGCAGGCCCGCAGCCCGACCTCGATGCGATCCCCGACGTGGTGGCCGAGGTCAACGGCGAGGAGGTGACCAAGGAGGAGTTCGTCCCGGTCTACGAGGCGGCCTTCCAGCAGGCGGCCGCCCAGGCGCAGATGGGCGGCGAGCAGCCCGACGAGGAGGCACTGCGCAAGCAGACCGCCGACAACCTCGTCGACACCGAGCTGCTCATGCAGGAGGCCGAGTCGCGCGGTCTCGAGGTGACCGACGAGGCCGTCGACGCCGAGCTCACCGCACTCGCCGAGCAGAACGGCATGAAGTCCGCCGAGGAGCTGCTGAAGGCGGTCGAGGCCCAGGGCGTGAGCGCCGACCAGGCGCGCGAGCAGGTCGAGACGCAGGCGCTGGTCGAGCAGCTCGTGGCCGACGAGAACGGCGTCTACGAGCCGACCGACAAGGAGCTGCGCGCGATCTACACGCAGGCCAAGGAGCAGCAGGCTGCCGCGGGCGGCGGTGGGCAGGAGTTCCCGCCCTTCGCCCAGGTGCGCGACCAGCTCGAGGAGCAGGCGACGAGCCAGGAGACCGGCAAGGTCGCCACGGCGCTGGTCGACGACCTCCGCAAGGACGCCGACATCACGATCAACCTCTGAGCATCAACCGCTGACGAGGAAGGCCGCCAGCAGCTCGCGGAAGGCCGTCGGCTGCTCCAGCGGCGGTGCATGACCGCACCGGCCGAGCACGTGGAGGCGTACGTCGCCGAGGTGGTCCAGCAGCGGCAGCGCGGCGGTGCGCAGGGGCGTGAGCCGGTCCTGCGCGCCGTGGACCAGCAGCACGGGTGCGCGCACGGCGGCCAGGGTGGCGGGCGAGAGGGTCAGGTCGTCGACCCAGCGGGTACGGGGCGCGGGGAACATCGCCGCGAACGACTCGGCTCCGTCCCGCATCGCCTCGGCGCGCGCCGCCACCGCCTCGTCGGTGACGAGCGACTGGTCGAGGACGAGACGGCCGAGCATGTCGCGGGCTCCGTCGGGGCCGGGCGGCGCGGCCCAGACCGCGTTGAGGTCGGTGGACAACGGCGCCTCCGGGGCGCCCATGGTGCCGACCGCCACGACCCGGCTGACCTGGCGCGGACGTGCTGCCGCCAGGGCGAGCGCGACCGCCCCGCCCATCGAGTGGCCCACGACGGAGTACGACGTCTCGCCGAGGGCGTCCATGAGCCCGGCCGCCTGCGCGACCCAGAGCGCCAGCCCGCCGCTGGTCCCGGCCGGCAACGGGGTCCGGCCGAAGCCTGCCTGGTCCGGAGCGACCACGCGGTGCGAGGCGGCGAGCGCCGAGGCGGTCGCCGCCCACGCGCCGGCGCCCGTGGTGCCGGGGCCGGATCCGTGCAGCATCAGCACGGCGGGTCCGGTCCCGGTGTCGAGCACGTGCACGGGGGAGCCGCCGACCTCGACGGTGCGGTGGTCCGACACCGCGCCGCGCGCGGCCGGGGTCATGCCGACGCGTCGCCGATGGACTTGTCGAAGACCTCCATCATGGCCCGGCCGAACTGCGGCATGTCGGGCCAGCCGCGGCAGGAGACGAGGTTGCCGTCCACGCAGTCCGGGGCGTCGACGACCGTCGCCCCGGCGTTCTCCATGTCGCCGGTGATGGGCGGGAAGCACGCCGTCTTCCGGCCCTTCAGCAGCCCGTAGACCGCCGGCACCTGAGCGCCGTGGCAGACCAGCGCGATGGGCAGGTCTCGGGCGAAGAAGTGCTCGGTGATGCGGCGCACGTCGGCGTCGACACGGATCCACTCGGGGGCCCGGCCGCCGGGGATGATGAGCGCGTCGTAGCGCTCGAGGTCGACCTCCGACCAGGTCACGTCGACCGGCAGCTTGCGGCCGTTCTTCTCGACGTAGGCGTCGCAGTTGGGGTCGAACTCGTGGATCACGAGCTGGATGTCGCGCATGGTCAACGAGGCGACGTCGACGTCCCACCCGCCCTCCTGTACGCGGTAGTAGGGGTACATCGTGTCGAGCTCTTCGGCGGCATCGCCGGTCATGAGCAGTGCTCTGGGCACCTGGGTCTCCTCGCACTCTGGAGCGGGTGGGTTGCGGTCGATCCAATCGGATCGGATCGGATCGACCGGCTTAGGATCCCTTCGGTCGGGCGCCGCCGTCAAGGCCCTGTCCGGACCGGCCTGTCTCCTCGGACTCGTCGAACAGGCGGCGGAAGCGGTCGCGGGACAGCAGGATGTGGCGGCGCATGGCGTAGGCGGCCGCGTCGGGGTCGCGCGCGGCGATGGCGCCCAGGACCTCCTCGTGCTCGCCCATCGCCAGGAAGGTGACCTCGGCGTCGTAGAGCAGGCGGAACAGGTGCACGTGGGTGTGCAGCCGTGCCAGGGCCTCGCGGACGACCTGGTTGCCGGCGCTGTCGGCGACCAGGTCGTGGAAGGCGGCGTCGCGCAGGCCGAACGCGCCGTAGGCCACGTGGCTGTCGCCCTCGACCAGCTCGGCCATCTCGTCGAGCATCCGTCGCAGGCCGCTGACCTGCTCAGTTGTTGCCCGCTCCGCCGCGTGCCGTGCCGCAGCGGGCTCGAGCAGCAGGCGGATCTCGACCATGTCCTCGAACCGCTCGCGCGTGATCTGGGGCGGGATGCGGTAGCCGGCGTGGGGCACCCGGACGACGAGGCCGTCGGCCTCCATGCGGTTGAGCGCGTCGCGGATGGGCGTCTGGGAGACGCGCAGCTCGCGCGCCAGCGCGTCGATGGTCACGCGTGAGCCCGGCTCGATCCGCAGCGACATCAGCTGGCCCAGGAGCGTGTCGTAGACCTCGTCGGCCAGCCGCCCCCGCGTGCGGTCCACCCGGAGCCCGTCGCCCGGGGCTGGGGCCCACGGGACGTCGGCCTCGCCCGTCGTCGCCTCGTCCATGTGGTCGGTCCCTTCTCAGCGTGTCGAACCCGGACCTGTTGACACGGGCCGGTTGCGTGGCTCATGCTCTCGCACCAATCGGATCGTATAGGAAATGGGTACGACGGCAAGCCGCCAAGGCGGGCCCGCCCCAAGCCTCTCCGGTCCGACCCCCACCCCTCCTCCCCACAGACGGAGCCCCCATGAGCCTGCTCGGCGTCCTGCGCGGTCCGCGTCAGGTCCTGTTCGGAGCCGGGCAGCGCCACGCCCTCGGGACGGTCGTGTCGGCCCTGGGCTCCCACGCCCTGGTCTGCACCGACGCCCGCTTCGGCGCCACCCCGGAGTTCGCCCACCTGGTCCGCCTCCTCGAGGACTCCGGCGTGCAGGTCACGTCGTACACCGAGGTGGAGCCGGACGTCCCCGTCCACCAGGTGGTCGAGTGCGCCGGGCTGGCAGCGGCAGCCGAGCCCGACGTCGTGGTCGGGATGGGCGGCGGCAGCTGCCTCGACCTGGCCAAGGCGGTCGCGGTGCTGCTGGCGCACGGGGGCACGCCCGCCGACTACTACGGCGAGCTGAGGGTGCCGGGCCCGGTGGTGCCCGTCGTCGCGCTGCCCACCACGGCGGGCACCGGGTCGGAGGTCACGCCGGTGGCGGTGCTCACCGACCCGGACCGGGTCAGCAAGGTCGGGATCTCCAGCCCGTACCTCATCCCGCACGCCGCCCTGTGCGATCCCGAGCTGACCGTCGGCTGCCCACCGCCGCTCACCGCGAGCGCGGGAGCCGACGCGCTCTCCCACGTCGTCGAGGCCTTCACCGCGATCCGGCGTCCGGTGACCACCGAGCTGGCGACCGAGCGGGTGTTCGTCGGCAAGAACGAGCTCACCGACACCTATGCCCTGCTCGGTGTCCGGCTGATCGCCGGCAGCCTGCACCGTGCCTGGTCGCGCCCCGACGACGTCGAGGCCCGCGAGGCGATGATGCTCGGCGCGACGGCGGGCGGCTTCGCCCTCGGCACCGCGGGTACGGCGGCGGCGCACGCCATCCAGTACCCGGTCGGGGCTCTCACCCACACCCCGCACGGGGTCGGGGTCGGCGCGCTCCTGCCCTACGTCATGGAGTTCAACCGTCCCGTCCGCGTGCCCGAGCTGGCCGCCGTCGCCGTCGCGATGGGCGCCTCGCCCGACTGGTCGGCCGAGGACCTCGCGGACGAGGCCATCGACCGGGTCGCCGCCCTGCTGGCGTCGGTGGGGATCCCGACCACGCTCGCCGACCTCGGCCTGCCGGCCGACCAGCTGCGCTGGACCGCCGAGCAGGCGTCCGGGGCGGAGCGGCTGGTGGCCAACAACCCGCGGGCCCTCGACGTCGACGCGCTCGAGCACATCGTGCGCGCCGCGCACGCGGGCGACCGCAGCGCGTTGCGCGAGGCCGTGCCCACCCCGGCCGCGGCAGGAGGTGCGCGATGACCGTCGTGGACGAGGTGCTGCGCCCGGTCGCCGACGCCATCGACGTACCGACCGACCTGTTCGTCGCCGGCACGTGGCGACCCGCCGGCGGTGGCCGTCGGCTGGAGGTGTCGGACCCGGCCACGGGCTCGGTGCTGGCCACCGTGGCCGACGCCGACACCGACGACGCCACCGCGGCGGTCGACGCCGCAGCCGCAGCTGCGGCCGACTGGGCGGCGACCTCGCCCCGCTCCCGTGCCGACCTGCTGATGCGCGCGTTCGACCTGATGCGCGAGCGCAGCGAGGAGCTCGCGCTCCTCATCTCGCTCGAGAACGGCAAGTCGCTGTCCGACGCCCGTGGCGAGGTGGCCTACGCGGCGGAGTTCTTCCGCTGGTACGCCGAGGAGGGCGTGCGACTGCGCGGCCAGGTGGGTCACGCCCCCAGCGGCGCCAACCGGCTGCTGGTGACCTACCAGCCCGTCGGCGTCAGCGTGCTCGTCACGCCCTGGAACTTCCCCGCGGCGATGGCCACCCGCAAGATCGCACCTGCCCTCGCGGCCGGGTGCACGACGGTCCTCAAGCCGGCCGCCGAGACGCCGCTCACCGCCCTGGCCGTGGCCGCCCTCCTCGAGGAGGTCGGGCTGCCGGCCGGCGTGCTCAACGTCGTGACCACCTCACGTCCGGGCCCGGTCGTGGAGACGATGCTCACCGACCCGCGGACGCGGATGGTCTCGTTCACCGGGTCCACCGAGATCGGGCGGGTCCTGCTGCGCACGGCCGCCGACAACGTCCTCAAGTGCGCCATGGAGCTCGGCGGCAACGCCCCGTTCGTGGTCCTCGCCGACGCGGACGTCGAGGCGGCACTCGAGGGGGCGATGGTCGCGAAGATGCGCAACGGCGGGCAGGCCTGCACCGCCGCCAACCGGTTCTACGTCCACGCCTCCGTCCACGACGCCTTCGTCGAGGGACTCATCGCCCGGATGGCCGACGTCCGGGTCGGGCCCGGCGCGGACGAGGCCACCCAGTGCGGACCCCTCATCAACGATCACGCGGTCCGCAAGGTCGACCTGCTGGTGCGCGACGCCGTCCAGCGCGGCGCGCGGGCCATGATCGGCGGACGCGCCCCCGACGGGCCGGGGTGCTTCTACCCGCCCACCGTGCTGGTCGACGTACCGCCTGACGCGCGCGTCCTGCACGAGGAGGTCTTCGGGCCGGTCGCCCCGGTGGTCCGTTTCGAGCACGAGGAGGACCTGCTGCCGGTCGTCAACGACACCGACCTCGGCCTGGTCAGCTACCTCTACACCCGCGACCTCGCCCGCGGCCTCCGCCTCGCCGAACGCCTCGAGAGCGGGATGGTCGGGCTCAACCGCGGGCTCGTGTCAGACCCCGCCGCCCCGTTCGGCGGCACCAAGCAGAGCGGGCTCGGCCGCGAGGGCAGCACCGAGGGGCTCCTCGAGTTCCTGGAGGCCCAGTACGTCGCCACCTCCTGGTGAGCGTGGCGA
>DATIAJ010000342.1:0-20361 GCA_035458105.1 Nocardioides sp.
TCGGCCGTGCAGCTCTTCGACTCGTGGGCGGGCGCGCTCACGCCGGCCGACTACCGCGCGTCCGTGATGCCGCACTCGCAGCGGGTGCTCGCCGCGGCCGGTGAGCTGGGCGTGCCACGGATCCACTTCGGCGTCGGCACCAGCAACCTGCTCGGCCTGATGGGCGAGGCCGGTGCCGACGTGGTCGGCGTCGACTGGCGTACGCCGCTGGAGCAGGCGATCCCGCTCGTGGGCGACCGGGCGGTGCAGGGCAACCTCGACCCCACCCTGGTCTTCGCGCCCACCGAGGTGATGACCGCACGGGCGGCCGAGATCGTCGAGGCGGGGCGGGCGGCCAGGGGTCACATCTTCAACCTCGGCCACGGGGTCATCCCGTCGACGGACCCCGGTCAGCTCACGGCGCTGACCGAGTTCGTCCAGGGCTGGTCGACCGAGGCGAGGTAGATCCGGGCCTGGCGCACCAGGGCGCGCTGCAGGTCGTGCAGCGGCTCGGGCACGCGCTCGGCGCGCCGACGGAGCATCAGCAGCGTCACCGTCGTCTGGTCCGTCTCGATCGGACGCGTCGTCAGCACCCCGGCGTCGACGAGCGGGTCGGCGACGATCGAGAAGTCGGGCAGCACCGAGATCCCGAGCCCGGCGGCCACCATCGCCTTGCCCATCTCGGCCCCGTCGGTGGCGTACGTCGTCCCGGGCAGGCTGCCGGCGAAGAGCCGGTGCGCGTAGCGGTGCATCACGAACCCGGGCCGCATCAGGACGTGCGGCTCGGCGCGCAGGTCGTCGACGCTGACCCGCTCCCGGGCGGTCAGCGGGTGTCCGACGGGGAGGCAGGCCACGGGGGTCCCCTCGATCAACCGGTCCGCCACCAGTGTCGGCGGCACCTCGTCGCCGGGGAGGACGTTGACCAGGCCCAGGTCGAGGGAGCCCTCGGCCAGGCCCTGCTGGATGTCGACCTGTCGCCCGTTGACGACCTCCACGCCCCCGGAGCCGTGACGGGCGTGCAGGTCACGCAGGGCGGGGGCGAGGAGGCTGGCCGACGCGGTGACGACGGTACCGATGCGCAGGTCGCGACGGCGTACGGACTGCTGGCCCGCGGCCTGCCGCAGCCGGTCGACGGCCTCGAGGACCTCCGTCATGTTCTGGAGCAGGTCGAGGCCCTGACGGCTGATCCGCGAGCCGGTGCGGCGACGGTCGAGCAGCGTCGCGCCGAGCTCCTTCTCCAGCTTCGTCACCGCCTCGCTCAGCGCTGGCTGCGAGATGTGCATGGCCTCGCTCGCACGGCGCAGCGAGCCGTGCTCGGTCACCGCCGCGAGGTACTCCAGCTGTTCGATCCGCACGCTCTGCTCCTGCCGGGGGGTCTGGGGTGGGTCTGGGTGGGGCAGGTCTCGGGTGGACGGCAAAACCTGCTACCGGGATGTCGTCGTCCGCGACCTCGATTGCCTAAAGTCTACTAAGTAACTATACAAAACGGGAGGAACTCACCCATGACCACCCTGCGTGTCCGGCCCACCCGCAGCCGGAGCGACTCAGCGACCGACCCCACCATCGAGCCCCGGCCCACCGACTGGGGAGCGGTCTTCGCATCCATCGCCGAGGGCGCCCTGCGGCGCGAGGTCGACGGGGAGCTGCCGGTCGAGGCGGTGCGCCTGCTCAAGTCCGAGGGGTTCGGTGCGCTGCGCGTACCCGCGTCGTACGGCGGCGGCGGACTCGGCCTCGTCGACCTCGCCCGCCTGTGGATCGAGCTGGCCGCCGTCGACGCCAACCTGCCGCAGGCGTTCCGCGGGCACTTCGCGCTCGTCGAGGACCGGCTGTGGCACCACGCCCGCAGCAGCGACCAGCGGGTGTGGTTCGACCGGTTCGTGGCCGGCGAGATGGCCGGCAACGCCTGGTCGGAGGTCGGCTCCGACATCGACCTCCCGCGCACCGTGCTGCGCCCGCGCGCGGACGGGTCCTACCGGCTCGACGGCACGAAGTACTACACGACCGGCACCATCTTCGCGGAGTGGGCCGACGTGCACGCCCGCGTCGCGCGGCCGGGGCACCCCGACGAGGTGGAGGACCCCACGGCCATCGCGCTCGTCGACACCCGTGACCCGGGCGTGCGCACCATCGACGACTGGAACGGCTTCGGCCAGAAGGGCACGGGTAGCGGCACCACCACGTTCGACAACGTGGGCGTCCCGGCCGAGCACGTCATGCCCTTCGAGGACCGGTTCCCCTACCAGACCGCGTTCTACCAGCTGAACCTCCTGGCGACGCTCACCGGCATCGCCTCCGCCGCGCTCCGCGACGTGGTCGACGCCGTCCAGAAGCGCACCCGCAACTTCTCCCACGCCAACGCGCCGCGCGTGCGCGACGACGCGCAGGTGCTGGCGCTGGTCGGCGGGATCGCCGCCGCCGTCTACGCCGCCGAGGCCGCAACCCTGCGGGTGGCGGCCAGCATCCAGGCCGTCGCCGACGCGCCGCTGGTGAGCGAGGAGGAGATCGGGGCCCTCGTCGAGGCGAGCGAGATCGAGTCCTCGACCGCGCAGGTCGTGGTCTCCGAGCTCGTGCTGCGCGCCACCTCCGACCTGTTCGACGCGCTCGGGGCGTCCGCGACCGCCCGACCCCTCGCGCTCGACCGCCACTGGCGCAACGCCCGCACGGTCGCCTCGCACAACCCGCGCATCCTCAAGGCCCGGGTCGTCGGCGCCCACGCCGTCAACGGCACCCCGCCGCCGTACGCCTGGTCGATCGGCGGGACGCGCCGGCGCCAGGAGTGGGACGACGCGCGGCCCCGCCCGGCCGACGCCGGCTGAGGCCCTCTCGGACCGACCGGTCACGCACCGGCTCCGGAGGGGGTGGGGGGAGGTGCCTTGCCCTGCCTGCAAGGCGCCACCTTCCACCCCCTCGACATCCCCGAGCGGCGCCGGTCCCCGGGTCGAGGCTCGACGCTGCTACGTTTGTCTACAAGATCGATAGAGTTTGTGCGCACAGAGGAGAGCCATGAGCACGTCACCCGTCGCGACCACCCAGCCGCTCCAGTTCGCCTACTGGGTCCCCAACGTCTCCGGGGGCCTGGTGATCTCGGACATCGAGCAGCGCACGGGCTGGGACTACGAGTACAACAAGCGCTTGGCGCAGACCGCTGAGAACAACGGCTTCGACTACGCCCTGACGCAGGTGCGCTACACCGCGTCGTACGGCGCCGCGCACCAGCACGAGGCGACCAGCTTCAGCCTCGCGCTCCTTCTGGCCACCGAGCGGCTCAAGGTCATCTCGGCGGTGCATCCCTACATGTGGCACCCCGGCGTCCTGGCGAAGTTCATCGCCACCGCCGACCACCTCAGCAACGGACGCGCGGCCATCAACGTGGTCTCCGGCTGGTTCAAGGACGAGGCCACCAGCATGGGCGTGCGCTGGCTCGAGCACGGCGAGCGCTACCGGATGGCCGAGGAGTTCATCTCCTACGTCCGCGAGATCTGGACCGACGACCACGCCCAGTTCCACGGCGACTTCTTCCAGCTGCGCGACTTCGACATGAAGCCGAAGCCGCTGGACCTGCCCGGCCGCCCGCTCCCGGAGGTATTCCAGGGCGGCAACTCCACGACTGCCCAGGGCGTCGCCGGCCGCGTCTCCGACTGGTACTTCGCCAACGGCAACACCCCCGACGGGATCGCCGAACAGATCGCCGGTGTCGGGGCCTCGGCGGCCGCCGCCGGGCGCACCGTGAAGATCGGCGTCAACGGCTTCATGGTCGCCCGCGAGACCGAGGCGGAGGCGCACGCGACACTCGAGGAGATCATCGCCAAGGCCAACCCCGAGGCCGTCGAGGGCTTCGGCAACGCGGTCAAGCAGGCCGGTCAGTCCACCGGTGACAAGAAGGGGATGTGGCAGGACTCCGACTTCCGGGACCTCGTGCAGTACAACGACGGCTTCCGCACCGGACTGGTCGGCACGCCCGAGCAGGTCGCCCACCGCATGATGGAGTTCAAGCGCCGCGGCGTGGACCTGTTCCTCCTGGGCTTCCTCCACTTCCAGGAGGAGGTCGAGCACTTCGGCGAGCACGTGCTCCCGATCGTGCGGGAGCTCGAGGCCGCCGAGCAGGAGCGCGTGGCATGACGACGTCGCAGGACGTGCGCCACCCGCGCTCGGCTCCTCCGGATCACTCCGCGGCCACCCCTGCGTCCGGCGACGGCAGTGCCCAGGAAGCCGTCCCGGTGCTGTCGCACGACGGTGCGATCGCGGTCGCCACGGAGATCGCCGCCGAGCTCGCCGCCACGTCGCTCGAGCGGGACCGCGACCGTCTGCTCCCCGCGCGCGAGCTCGACCGCCTCTCCGCCTCGGGCCTGCTCGCGGTCACCGTGCCCACCGAGCACGGGGGCGCCGGACTGCCGGTCGAGACCCTCGCGGAGGTCTTCCGGATCCTCGCGACCGGGGACCCGAGCGTGGCCCAGGTGCCGCACAGCCACTTCGTCTACGTCAACGCGCTGCGTCACCAGGGCACTCGCGAGCAGCAGTGGTTCTTCTTCCGCGAGGTGCTGATCGGCAAGCGGTTCGGCAACGCGCAGTCCGAGATCGGAACCAAGCACGTCCGCGACATCCGGACCACGCTCACCCCCGCCGGCAACGGGCGCTGGACCCTCAGCGGGACCAAGGGCTACAGCACCGGCGCGCTCTTCGCCGACTGGATCCCGGTGCTGGCCCGCCAGGACACGCTCGCGGCGCCCGGCACCGGCCCGCTCCACGTGGCCTGGGTCGAGCGGCACGCCCCCGGCGTGAGCGTCACCGACGACTGGGACGGCATGGGCCAGCGCACCACCGCCAGCGGCACCGTGCAGCTCGACCAGGTCGAGGTGAGCGCCGACCGGATCACGCCGTACCACCTGACCTTCGAGGGCCCGCAGACCTACGGAGCCTTCGCGCAGGTGCTGCACGCAGCCCTCGACGTCGGCATCGCACGCGCGGCGCTCACCGAGGCCGCGGCGTTCGTCCGCACGAAGTCGCGGCCCTACCCCGACGCCGGCGTCGACCGGGCGGTCGACGACCCGCTGGTCGTGCAGGCGCTGGGCGAGATGGAGCTCGACGTACGCGCCTCCGAGGCGCTGCTGCGCGAGGCCGCCCGCGCGGTCGACGCGGCCGACGCCGACCTCACCGCCGACACAGCGGCGACCGCGAGCCTGGCGGTCGCCGCCGTACGAGCCCACTCCGCGCGGGTGTCCGTCGAGGTGTCGAGCCGCCTCTTCGAGGTCTCCGGCACCCGGTCGGCTCTCGACTCGCTCAACCTCGACCGCCACTGGCGCAACGCCCGCACCCACACCCTGCACGACCCGGCCGCCTGGAAGGTGCAGCACCTCGGCAGGTACGTCGCCGACGGCACGCCGCCGCCCAACCACGGTCAGCTCTGACAAGCCCCATGTCGAAAGGATCGACGATGAAGTTCCACTGGTTCCTGCCCACCAACGGCGGTGACGGCCGTCAGGTCGTCAGCGGCGGCCACGGCGTCTCCCACGGCGCCGGCGGACGCCCCGCGAGCGTGCCGTACCTCGGGCAGGTCGCCCGCAGCGCGGAGCAGCTCGGCTTCGAGGCCGCGCTGACCCCCACGGGTGCCTGGTGCGAGGACGCGTGGCTGACGACCGCGATGCTGGCGCCGCTGTCGGAGCGGCTGAAGTTCCTCGTCGCCTTCCGGCCCGGGATGACCTCGCCCACCCTGGCGGCGCAGATGGCCGCGACCTTCCAGAACCTGTCCGGCGGTCGGCTGCTGCTGAACGTCGTGACCGGCGGCGAGTCGCACGAGCAGCGTGCCTACGGCGACTTCCTCGACAAGGACGCGCGCTACGAGCGCTGCGACGAGTTCCTCGAGATCGTCCGCCGGCTGTGGACCGGTGACGAGGTGACGTACGCCGGTCGGCACCTGCGGGTGGAGCAGGCGCGGCTGCAGCAGCTGCCGGACCCGGTCCCCGGGATCTACTTCGGCGGCTCCTCGCCGGCGGCAGGCCTCGTGGCGGCCAAGCATGCTGACGTCTACCTCACCTGGGGCGAGCCGCCGGCCGCGGTCGCGAGGAAGATCGCCTGGATCCGCGAGCTCGCCGAGCAGCAGGGGCGCGCGATCCGCTTCGGCATCCGCATGCACGCCATCAACCGCGACACCTCCGAGGAGGCGTGGGCCGAGGCCAACCGCCTGCTCGAGGGCATCGACGACGCCGAGATCCGCCGGGTCCAGGAGGGCCTGCGGAAGTCGGAGTCGGTCGGTCAGCAGAACATGCTCGCCCTCAACAGCGGCTCGCGTGAGGGCCTGGAGATCCACCCCAACGTCTGGGCCGGAGTCGGCCTGGTCCGCGGCGGCGCCGGCACCGCCCTCGTCGGCAGCCACGAGGAGGTGGCCGACCGCATCGAGGAGTACGCCGCACTCGGTATCGAGGAGTTCGTCCTCTCCGCCTACCCGCACCTCGAGGGCGCCTACCACTTCGGTGAGGGCGTGCTCCCGGTGCTGGAGAAGCGGGGGCTGTGGACCAACCCCGCCCCGGTCGCGGCCCGGGCGTCGGTGCCGTTCGGCGGCCAGCGGGCTGCCTCATGAACGACACCCCACGGCCTTCTTCTCCTCCGCTGCGCTCCCCCGAACAACGCCGCGGGGACCCCAAGACCAGTGCCCGGGTCGCCGTGGTGGTCGGCAACCCCAAGCCACGCTCGCGCACCTACGAGTCGGCGCTGACCCTCGCCGACCGGCTCGGCGGCGCCGACCTCGTCGTCGACCTGGCCGACCACGCCTCGGAGCTCTTCGACTGGGGGTCGCCCCGCGTCACCGAGCTGGTCGAGGAGGTCGCCTCCAGCCTGGTGGTGGTCGTGGCCAGCCCGACCTACAAGGCGACCTACACCGGCCTGCTCAAGGCGTTCCTCGACCGCTTCCCCCACCAGGGGCTCGGCGGCGTCACCGCGATCCCGTTGATGCTCGGCGCGTCGTCCGTCCACTCGCTCGCGACCGAGCACGGGCTCCGCCCGCTCCTCGTGGAGCTGGGCGCGTCAGTGCCGACGCGCGGGCTCTACGTCCTGGACTCCGAGCACGACCAGCCAGAGACGTACGACGCCTGGTTCGCCACCGCCCAGCAGCTCCTGCCCACCCTGCCCGCTGCCACCCCTTCCCCTCATCTGGAGGTCACGTCCGCATGACCGCACCCGCCCCGACCATCGACCAGCGCACCCTGCGCGACGCCTTCGGCGCCTTCCCCTCCGGGGTGGTGGCCGTCGCGGCGTCGGTGAAGGGACAGCTCACCGGCATCGCGGCGTCGTCGTTCACCTCGGTGAGCATCGACCCGCCGCTGGTGTCGTTCTCGATCTCGACGACGAGCTCCACCTGGCCGCTCCTGCGCGAGGCCGAGCACCTCGGCATCAGCGTCCTGGCCGACCACCACGACGCGGTGTGCCGCCAGCTGGCCGGACCGCGCGAGGATCGCTTCGCCGGCCTGCCCTTCAAGGTCACCGGTACCGGCGCGGTGCTGCTCGACGAGGCGGTCGCGACCTACGACTGCTCCCTGCACGAGGAGGTCGTCGCCGGCGACCACGTCATCGTGCTGCTCGAGGTGCACGAGGTCGGGGGAGGGGACGGCGAGCACCCGCTCGTCTTCCACCGCTCCGCCTTCGCCAAGCTGCACCGCGACGACCTCGACCCCGCCCGCCTCGACGGCCGGATCAACGGGGCCGAGGTCGACCGGGGTGCCGGGGAGTCCGAGTCCTCGACGGAGCACGACGAGCACGACGCGGCTTGACGAACTGCGGCCGTACGACATGTCGGCGGGCGCCTGGGACGTCGTACGGCCGCAGTTCGGTGCGGTGGTCCTGTGAGGGTGGCGGCAGATCGCGCGTACGTGTGCCGCTCAGGTGCGATCTGCCGCCACCTCCGACGGACGGGGGGCGGGGACGGCGGTCCGCCGGCGGCGTACGACGAGCCAGACCGGCAGCCCCAGCACCAGGGCAACCGCGGCGAAGGGCAGCAGCGCGCCGAGGATGGTGCTCAGGACGGTGACCACGGCCCCGAGGGCCTTCGAGCCGCCGTGGAGCCCGGCGAGGAAGCCGGCGGGGCGCTCCTCCTCGGGCTCGTCCTTCACGACCTGGTGGGTGGAGATGTCGACGGTGATGGTCGACAGCGAGGTCTGGTCGGCCAGCCATGACTGCTGCGACTTCAGCGAGTCGAGCTCGGCCTGCCGGCCGGTGAGCTGGGACTCGATCCAGATCACGTCCTTGAGGTCACGGGCCTCGGCCAGCAACAGCTCGACGCGGCGCAGGCTGGCCTCCTGGGCGCGGACCCGGGCTCCGTTGTCGATGACCTGGGTGGTGACGTCCTCGGAGCCGCGGTCGGACGAGCGGAGCACCCCGACCTGCTCGAGCGCCGACATCGTCTCGCCGAACTTCGCGCTCGGCACGCGCACGACCATCCGCACGTACGACGTGTCGCCCTCGGAGTCGGTCTCGGTGGTCTCCTCGGTGATCTCGCCGCCCTGCGCGTCGACGACGCGCTGCACGTCGCGGCGGGTCTCGCGGACGTCCTCCCCGGCGAGGGACACCGTGCCGCTGGAGATGACCGACCGCTGCATCTCGGGGGTGGTCGGACCGTCAGCCGATCGGTCTCCCGAGCCTGCGGTGTCGTCCTGCGAGGTCGACCGGTCGGCGCCTGACGAGGTGTCCGCCGAGCTTCCGGCCGAGTCGCTGGACGTCTCGCTCGACGCCTCCCCGGAGGCGGCGTCGCCACTGCTGTCGTAGGAGGAGCAGGCGGCCAGCAGGGCCGTCATGGTGAGGGCGGTGACGAGTCCGGTGAGGAGTCCCGCGGTGCGGGAGCGGGTCGCGGTGAAGGTCATGGCCGTCCGACGCGGCTGCGTCGGGGGCCGGTTCCGGTCGTGACTGAACTGTGACTCGTCAGGCCTTCTTGCTCGACGTCCGCTTCGCGGTGCGCTTGGTGGTGGTGACCTTCGGCGGCGCAGCCTGGGGCGGCGCCTCCCTGTCGATCACGTTCCTGTCAGCCGCCTTCCTGCCGACCGGCTTGTGGCCCTTGAGCCGGACCCGCAGGGCGTTGCCGGTCCCCGAGGTCTCGAGGTAGGGCTGAGCGGCGACGAGGGTGCTCAGCCGCGCCCCCGGCCCGGCGAAGTTGCGTGCGTCGAAGGACGGGTGGGTGCGGATCAGCTGGTTGCCGAGGGCCGGCAGGAGCGCCCAGCCGTCGTCGTCGGAGACCGCGTTGACCGCGCGGGTCAAGGCGCTCTGCAGGTTGATCGAGGGGGCGTCCGACTCGTCCGTGTCGTCGGACTCGTCGTCTGCGTCCTCTGCGGCGTCCTGGCGGTCGATGACGACCGCGAGGTCGATGAACTTGTCGCAGGCGTTGCGCAACGACTCCGGCGCCTTGTTCTCGCCGAGCACGTAGACCTTCTTGCCCGACTCGCGCAGGCGGTGGGCGAGGCTGGTGAAGTCGCTGTCGCTGGTGACGAGCGCGAACGCCTCGACGTTGCCGTCGTACAGCAGGTCCATCGCGTCGATCACGAGCGCGAGGTCGGTGGAGTTCTTGCCCGAGGTGTAGGCGTTCTGGTGCATCGCACGCAGGCCGAGACGGTTGAGCTTGCGCGCCCACTGGGTCAGGTGGGGGTTGGTCCAGTCGCCGTAGACGCGCCGGATGGTCGGGTCGCCGTACTTCGCGACCTCGCCCAGCACCTCGTCGGCGTAGGCGGGTCGGGTGTTGTCGGCGTCGATCATGACCGCGATCCGGTCGGCGGCTCCGGTGGACTCCATGCGTGCAGCCTAGGTCCACGCGGGTGCGGGGGACGGCTCTGGCAGGCTGGTGGCGTGAGGCGGGACGCGGTGGTCGTGGGTGGCGGGGTCGCCGGGCTGGTCGCCGCTCGGGGACTCGCCGCGACCGGACGCGACGTGCTGCTCCTCGAGGGCTCCCCACAGGTCGGCGGCAAGCTCCGCAGCGCCGAGGTCGCCGGTCTCACCGTCGACGTCGGCGCCGAGGCCATGCTCGCCCGCCGGCCCGAGGGACTGGCGCTCGCCGAGGAGGTCGGCGCCGAGGTGGTGCACCCGACGCCGGCCACGTCGGCGGTCTGGTCCCGGGGAGCACTCCGCGCGATGCCCCGCTCGCTGATGGGCGTCCCCTTCGACCTCGACCAGCTGACTGCCAGCGGCGTGCTGAGTGCCGAGGGACTGGCCCGTGCCGGCGCCGAGACCGACTCGCCCGTCGACGGCGACGTCTCGGTCGGCGACCTGGTGGCCGCCCGGCTCGGCGACGAGCTCGTGGACCGGCTCGTCGAGCCCTTGCTGGGAGGTGTGTACGCCGGCCACGCCCGCCGCATCTCGGCGGCCGCGGCCGTGCCGCAGCTGCTCGCGATGGCCCGCCGGGGCAGCCTGCTCGAGCAGGCCTCCGGGATCCCGGCGTCCGCCGCGCCCGTCTTCGCGGCCCTTCCCGGCGGCATGGGCCGCCTGCCCGACCTCGTCGTCGACGGTGGTGGCTTCGAGGTGCGCACCTCGGCGACCGTCCGCGCCCTGCGCCGTACGTCGTCGGGCTGGGCGCTGACCGTCGGGCCGACCACCAGCGCCGAGACCGTCGAGGCCGACGCGGTGGTCCTGGCCACGCCCGCCGCCGCCACCGCCCGCCTGCTGGGCGACGTGCTCCCGGACGCCGCGGCCGAGCTCGCCGCGGTCGAGGCCGCCAGCGTCGCCGTGGTCACGCTTGCCTTCCAGGCCCGCGACGTCCCCGACGCGCTGTTCGACCGGTCGGGGTTCCTGGTGCCGCCCGTGGAGCGGCGCACCATCAAGGCCTCGACCTTCTCCTTCGCCAAGTGGGCGTGGGTGCGTGACCTCGACCCCGACGTCGTGGTGCTCCGCACCTCCCTCGGGCGCCATCGTGAGGAGGCCACGCTCCAGGCCGGCGACGAGGGGCTGGTGCGGGTCTCGCTCGCCGACCTCGCCGCGATGGCGGGCATCACCGCCCAGCCCGTCGACACCCACGTCCAGCGGTGGGGCGGCGCGCTGCCGCAGTACGCCGTCGGCCACCTTGACCGGGTCACGCGGATCCGCGCCGCGGTTGCCGCCGTGCCCGGGCTCGCGGTCTGCGGGGCGGCGTACGACGGCGTCGGCATCCCCGCGGTGATCGGCTCGGCCCGGCAGGCGGTGGCCTCGGTCACACGGGCAGAATGACCTCATGACCGAGACGGACCAGGAGAAGACCAACGCCGCCCGCACGCGGGAGCTCAACGACACCATCCGCTACACGATGTGGTCGGTCTTCCGGCTCCGCGACGTCCTCGGCGACGACGCGGACCGCGCCGCGGAGGCGACCGACCTCGAGGCGCTCGTCGAGGTGCTGGCCGAGCAGGACGTGAAGGTTCGCGGCATCTACGACGTCAGCGGCCTGCGCGCCGACGCCGACGTCATGGTGTGGTGGCACGCCGCCGACTCCCAGCAGCTGCAGGGCGCCTACAACGCGTTCCGGCGCACCGCCTTCGGTCGCCGCCTCGACCCGGTGTGGTCGCAGATGGCGCTGCACCGCCCGGCGGAGTTCAACAAGTCGCACATCCCGGCGTTCCTCGCCGACGAGGAGCCGCGCGCGCACGTGTGCGTCTACCCGTTCGTGCGGTCCTACGAGTGGTACCTCCTCGACGACGGCGAGCGCCGTCGGATGCTTGCCCAGCACGGTCAGCAGGCCCGCGGCTACGCCGACGTGCGCGCCAACACGGTGGCTTCGTTCGCGCTCGGCGACTACGAGTGGCTGCTGGCCTTCGAGGCCGACGAGCTGCACCGCATCGTCGACCTCATGCGCGACCTCCGCGCCTCCGACGCGCGTCGCCACGTGCGCGAGGAGGTGCCGTTCTACACCGGCGCCCGCGTCACGCCGAAGGAGCTGCTCGACCGCCTGCCCTGACACGGGAACGGCTCGGGGCGCAGTAGCGTCGGACCATCATGAGGATCCTCGCCGCTGCTGCCGTGCTGACCGTCCTGGGCGCCGCCACCGCCTGCTCCACCGAGGCGGAGATGAAGGCCGTCGACCCGTCGGCCTCAGGTGACTCCGCCGCCACCGACACGGCGTCGGGCGAGGCGCCTACGCCGGTGCCCGACGGGGAGGTGCGCACGAGCGGGCTCGTGACCGTGCTCGACGACGGCGATGGTCCGGAGATGTGCCTGGGTGCCGTCGCCGAGTCGTACCCGCCCCAGTGCGGCGGGCCCGCCCTCGCCGACTTCGACTGGGGCGACGCGGGCTCCGAGCAGGCCGGGGGTGTCCGGTGGGGCTCCTACGCCTTGACCGGAACCTACGACGGGTCCACCTTCACCGTCACCGACGCCATCCCCGCCGCGCTGTACGACGCGATGGCCGAGCCCGAGCAGGACCCGCTCGCCGCGGCCTGCGACGACGCCACCACCACCGACACGTCCAGGGCGACCCCCGAGGACATGGACGCCACGTTGGCCGCGGCCTCCGCGCTGCCGTCGTACGCCTCCGCGTGGTTGACCGGCAACACGATCAACGTCGCCGTCACCGAGGACCCCGAGGGCGCCGAGGCCGAGCTGCGCGAGACGTGGGGCGGGATGCTCTGCGTGACCACCGTCGAACGCACCGACGCCGACCTCAACGCGATCAACCAGGAGCTTCAGGCCGCGCTCGGCGACCAGCTGCTCACGAGCGGCTCGCTCTCGCCCGACTCGCTCGACGCCCAGGTCGTCTACGACGACGGCTCCGTCCAGGAGTGGGCCGACGCGACGTACGGCGACGGGCTGGTGCGGATCAGCTCGGCGTTGGTTCCGGTCGAGGGCTGAGCTACTTCTTCTCGTTGAGCGTGATGCTGATCGAGTTGATGCAGTAGCGGTCGCCGGTGGGCGTGCCGAAGCCGTCGGGGAAGACGTGGCCGAGGTGGGAGCCGCACGTCGCGCAGCGGACCTCCACGCGCTTCATCCCGTGCGAGGTGTCCTCGATGTACTCCACGGTGTCGGTCATCGGCTGGTAGAAGCTCGGCCAGCCGCAGCCGGAGTGGAACTTGGTGTCGCTGGTGAACAGCTCCGACCCGCACGCCTTGCAGGAGTACGTTCCCTCGGTCTCGGTGTCGGTGTACTCACCGGTGAAGGCGCGCTCGGTGCCGGCCTGGCGCAGCACGGCGTACTCCTCGGGGGTGAGCTCCGCGCGCCACTGCTCGTCGGTCTTCTGCACGTCGTAGGCCATGCCGCCAGTTTACGGAGGCGCTCCAGCGGGCGGCCCGGCTAGGGTCGTGACATGGCGAAGGCTTCGGAGGCGTACGTCCGGGCGGGGGAGCGCGAGGTCAGGATCTCCTCGCCGGAGCGGGTCATCTACGAGGCGACCGACCGCACGCCGGCGGTCACCAAGCTGATGGTCGCGGAGTACTTCACCAGCGTCGAGGACGGCCTGATGCGCGCGGTGCGGGACCGGCCGACCGCGCTCGAGCGGTGGACGAGCGGCGTGCGTCCCGGCATGAAGCTGGCGACCGGGCCGCAGGACCGCAACGCCGACGCGTTCTACCAGAAGCGGGTGCCCAAGGGCGCGCCCGACTACCTCGAGTCGGTGCAGATCACCTTCCCGTCGGGCCGGACGGCCGAGGAGATCTGCCCGACCGAGATCGCGGTGCCCGTGTGGTGCGCGCAGATGGGTGCGCTGACCTTCCACCCGTGGCCGGTGCGCCGCACCGACGTGGACCACCCCGACGAGCTGCGCATCGACCTCGACCCGCAGCCGGGCACGACCTTCGCCGACGCCGTACGGGTGGCGGGCGTCGCGCGGGAGCTGCTGGGCGACCTCGGGATGACCGGCTTCGCCAAGACGTCGGGCAACCGCGGGGTCCACGTCTACGTGCGCATCGAGCCGCGCTGGGACTTCGGGGAGGTGCGGCACGCCGCCATCGCGTTCGGCCGCGAGCTGGAGAAGCGCGACGACGGCGTGACCACGGCCTGGTGGAAGGAGGAGCGCGGGGAGCGGATCTTCGTCGACTTCAACCAGAACACCCGCGACCGCACGATCGCCTCGGCCTACTCGCTCCGCCCGCTCCCCGGCGCGCCCGTGTCGACGCCGCTCTCGTGGGAGGAGCTGGCATCGCTCACCTCGCCGGCAGACCTCAACCTGTTCTCGGTGCCATCGCGGCTCGTCGTCGACGGCGACCCCTGGGCCACCATCGACGACGTCCACCACTCGCTCCAGCCGCTGCTCGACCTCTGGGAGGAGCACCCGGTCGAGCTCAACTTCCCGCCCGACCACCCCAAGATGCCCGGCGAGCCACCGCGCGTGCAGCCGTCGAAGAAGGTCGAGTCCCACTGGGACGCCGACGGCAACCGGATCGCCGACTGAGCTCTGGCTTGGCTCCGGCCCGGCTCTGGCCCGGCTCTGGCCCGGTCACACCCTCTCGGCCGGAGCGCGGAGCGCGAACCCGATGAGGGCCAGCACGATGCCGACCACGACGGCCATCGCGGCGACACCGAAGGCCACGACCGACGTGAACAGCGACGCCTGCAGGAACGCCGAGTCCATCGCCACGGCCCGGTTCGGGTCCTCCCGGTCGAGCTCGGCGTAGGTCTTGCCCCCGGTGATCTCGAGCGTGTGCTGGTCGATGATGTCGGCCTGGCAGTACGCCGAGATCGGGCCGTTGACGCCGTCCCCCGCCGCACAGCTGGCGTCGTCGGACACGGTGATCCTCTGGTCGGCCAGGGTCGTGGACACGACGATCCAGGTGACGACCCCCGCGACGGCCATGACGACGCCCACGATGATGGACGTCAACGCCGCTGTCTTGCGCATGCGTGCTCCTTCCTGCCCGGCCCGCCACGGACCGACCGCGCGTGCAGTTGCACGCTGGGACGACTGTCGAGCCCGTGGGCGACCTCGTGCCACACCCGCCGCGGGTGATGCCGGCGGCGGGCGGATCCTCCCCTAGGTCCTCTCCCAGGGGGCGGGGATCGGGAAGTACTGCTCCAGGAAGTCGTGGAGCAGGCCGTCGGCGCGCTCCTCGTCGAAGGCGGCGAGCAGGTTGTCGGCGATGCAGAAGAAGTCGCGGTCGCGGCGGAGCATCTGCTTCAGCTGGACCGGCAGCTGCTGGTGGCCGAGGTCGACGTAGCCGTGGTGGGCGCCGGCCCGGAAGGCCTGGCCGGTGACGAGCCCGTAGCTCTGCGCGAACGACGACAACATCGACAGGTCGGTGTCGGAGCGGAACGGCGCGTGGGTGGTGCGCTCGACCTCGTCCGGGAAGCGGGCCGAGATCTCCTCCAGCGTGGTACGCCGCTGCGGGTGCGGGCTGTGCATCATCGTGTGGGTCAGCGTCACGCCGAAGGCATCGGCGAGCACGCGGCGGTTGTTCTGCGCGGCGGTCAGGTAGGGCCGGTCGTCGGTGCCGGGGAGCCCGACGGCGCGGTGGTCGGCGACGAAGGCGGCGTACTGCCCACCGGGGGCGAAGAAGTGCTCCGGGCGCCGCGGACGGCCCAGGAAGACGTCGTCGTTGACGTAGACGAAGTGGTCGGCGAGGTCCGGCACGGCATGCAGGCGGGTCTCGATCGCGTGCGAGCTGAAGGTCGGCAGCGCCGACTCCGGCAGGATCTCGCGGTGGTCGACGACCCGGACCCGGTCGTGGGTGGTGTCGAGCCACGACGGCACCTGGCCGGCGGTCACGAGGTGGATCCGCCGCACCCACGGCGCGTAGAGGTGGATGCTGCGCATCGAGTAGCGCAGCTCGTCGCGGCTGCGGTACCGCGAGGCCCCGCCGGCGCGGTCGCTCGGGGTGCCGCCGAGCGAGCGGATCCGTTCGTCGCGGGCGGAGAGCCACGCCTCGTCGTCGCCGTCGACCCAGGTGTAGACGACGTCGACGTCGAAGCGGACGTCGTCGATCGTCGGCAGCGCCATCAGCTCGAGGGTCGGGACCTCGACGTCCTCGACCGTGATCGTGGTGCGGGGGGTGCCGGCCGGCACGCGGTCGCCCCACCGGTTGGGGCCGGGCGCCAGCAGGTCGCCCTCGGGCGACTCCTCCCAGAACTGCACGGCGACCTCGACGCCCTCGCCCAGCACCCCGTCGTGCCCGCCGCGCATCGGCCACGGCTCGAGGAGGAGCGTGGCCGTGCGGGTCCTCGCCAGCTCGGACGTCATCACCGCGACGGTGCCGCGGCGCTCGGGCCAGCCGCGCTCGGCCGGTTCGCGCACGGACAACCAGTCGGGCACCGGGCCGGCGGCCAGCGCCGACAGGAAGTCGCCGCGGCGCGAGGACGGGACGACGACCACGGGGTGAGGGTCGAGTCCGCGCGCCGGCACCACGAACCACCCGTCGCCGGTCGCAGCCGCGGCGGAGGTCAGCGCCCGCAGGGACGTCGTACGCGCCTGGGCGGGGGTGACGCCACGCGCGCCGTCGGTCTCGGGCAGGTCGCCGAGCGGGCCCGGACGGAGGCCGTGCAGCACCCGGCGCGGGGCGAGCGGGTCGGCGCGCCGGGCGACGGCGGTGCGGAAGGTCGCGACCCACTGCCGGGCCAGCACCTCGCCGTCCCAGCGGTGCGAGCGCTCGAGCGCGGCGGCGCCGAGACGGGAGCGCAGGTCGTCGTCGGTGGCGATCCGCAGCATCGCCGCAGCCAGCGCCGCCTTGGACGCCGGCGGCACGAGGAGCCCGTCGACGTCGTGGGTGATCATCTCGCGCGGGCCGGACGGACAGTCGTAGGACACCGGCGGCACGCCAGCCGACATCGCCTCCTGCAGCACGAGCGGGTAGCCCTCGCCGCGGGAGGCGAGGACGGCGACGCTGGTGCGCGCCCACTCGGCGGCCAGGGCGTCGGTCGAGCCGGGCAGGTGCACGCGGTCCTCGAGGCCGAGCTTGCGCACCTGCGCGGCGAGGTTGTCGGCGCGGGGCCCGTCGCCCCAGATGGTGAGGGTCCAGCCCGGGACCTGCTCGTGGATGCGCCAGAAGGCGTCGACGACGTGCTCGAACTGCTTCTCCGGCGCCAGTCGACCGGCGGTCACGAACGTCTTCTGGTCGAGCGCGGAGCGCGGCTGCGGGTGCGAGGGCAGCGGGTTGGGGATCACCTGGAGCTCGGGCGCCGCGCCACCGAGGCGCCCGGCCAGCCAGCGCGACATCGACTCGGTCAGCGAGACCACGACGTCGGCGCGTGGTGCGAACTGCAGCAGCGCGCCGAGGTCGTTGATCCGGCTGGAGGACGCACGGTGCTCCTGGTGCACCAGCGCGACGTCGGCGGGGGCGAGCTGGGCGACCGCCGCCAGCAGCTCGGGGGTGGTGGTGACGAGCACGTCGGCCTCGATGCTGCTGAGCGCCTCGCGCATCGTCACGTCGGTCAGGCCGTTGTAGAGCGCGTCCCAGCTCCGCGGCACGATCGTGGACTCGCGCTCGGCCAGCTCGGCCGGGTGGTCGCCGGCGATCGCGACGGGACGCTCCGGGCGTACGTCGACGAGGTAGGTGACCTCGACGCCGTCGGCCAGCGGGTAGTGGGTCGCGTCGCCGCTCCGCGTGACGCTGAGGATGCGCACCCGGTGGCCCTCGCCGAGCCCGACCAGCGCGTTGGCCTGCTCGATCCCGGACCGGGCGGTGCCGCCCATGCCGTCGGCGTTGAAGAGGACGTAGACGACGTCCAGCGGGCCGTCGCGGCGCGCGCGGCGCATCGCGGAGCGCACCTTCCCGCCGAGCCTGTCGGTCAGTGCCACGTCTGCCTCAGTCCTGTCCGGGAGCGGGTCGACACGATCCTAGGGGGCGCGACACCGGCCGCTAGGGTGACCCGCATGCCGACGTCCTCCACCCCGCTGGTCCTGGTCTCCGGGTCCGGCCGCAGCGGCACCAGCTCTCTCGCCGGCACCCTGAAGCGGCTCGGGCTCCACGTGCCGCAGCCCGAGGTCGAGGCCTCGGAGACCAACCCGCGCGGGTTCTACGAGCCGCAGTGGGTCATCGACTTCCACAAGCGCCACCTCAAGGAGCTCGCGCTCTTCAACATCGACAGCCGCCCGGCCGCCGTCGACATCGTCGCGCGCCACGTCGAGACCGGCGTCCCGACGGGGGAGCTCCACGAGTGGCTCGCGGGCCAGCTCGACGCGCCCGAACGAGGGGGTGACCAGATCGTCGTCAAGGACCCGCACGCGTTCTGGTTCGCCCAGGTGTGGGAGGTCGTCAGCGCCGAGCTCGGCGCCGACCTGCGCTGGCTGACCGCGCTGCGCCACCCCGCCGAGGTCGTCGGCTCCCGCGACATCGCCTACCTGTCCAGCCAGTCCGAGGAGCTGCGGCTCACCAAGGAGACCTCCAACGTCGCCGGCTGGGTGCACGCCGCGCTGCTCACCGAGCAGGCCGGCCGTGGCTCGAAGCGCTCGTTCGTGAGGTACGTCGACCTGCTGGCCGACTGGCGTGCGGCCCTGGCGCCCGTGCAGGAGCAGCTCGAGCTCGAGCTCAACGCCGACCTCTCGTCCCGCGAGCACCACGCGGTCGACGACTTCATCGAGCCGTCCATGCGCAAGTCGCAGCTCACGTGGGACGACGTCCGCACGCCCGACTGGCTGCGCGACATGGCCGAGGAGGTCTGGCAGCTGCTCGGCGTGCTCACCACGACCCCGCACGACCCGGACACGCTGGCGCGGCTCGACCAGATCCACGAGGACTACCGCTCGCGCTACGCCGACGCCGTCGCGCTCACCTTCGACCACACCAAGGCCGAGTCCACGCTCGCCGCCCGGCAGGCGCGCGACGCCCAGCGGGCCACCGTGCAGCAGCTGCGCCGCGACCTCGAGCAGGCCCGCAGCGCGCCCCAGCCCACCGTCGGCGGCCGGGAGGCGGCCAGCATCCTCCGCCGCGCCGTCGTACGCCGCGTGACCCGCCGCTGAGGAAGTGCCTGACAGGTTCAGGGATCCCCGGTCAGCCGGGGATTCCTGAAGATGTCGGCCCGTGCACGGCCTGACACGTTCAGGTGCGCCCTCGGGTCAGACGCCGGTGACGCCCTCGCCGGAGCCGGAGGCCTGCTCGTCGAAGTTCTCGTGCTCGATGAGGTGGAGGACGGGTACGCCGAGCTTGCGGCGGGCCCGCGACGTCCAGTCGACGTGGAAGAACTCCGCGACCACGTGGGGGCGGGTCAGGATGATGGCCTCGCGTGCGTCGACCGCCGTGACCAGCGCGGCCAGTGCGTCGACCGGCGGCTCGGAGGTGACCTTGCCGTGGGCGGTGCCCCCGGCGTCGTGCATGGCCAGGATCGTCTTCTGCAGGTCGGAGGAGGAGTGCTCCTCGCACTCGCGGCGCAGCGCCTCGATGTCGACGTCGTTCATCGCCAGGGCGGGGGCGGCCATGAGGTCACCGGCGCCGAGGGTGCCGAGCGAGGCCTCGATGCGGGCGGCGGCGTCCTCGAGGGGCAGCAGCACGTGGTAGACGACGGGGTCCTCGATCTCCGTGTGGAGCGAGCGCACCTGCTTCGCATCTGCAGGCGTGAGGGCCTGCTCGACGAGGAGCACCACGTCGTAGGTGCCCTGCCCGTCGTGGATCGAGTCGTCGGGGATGTGGGTGTGGTCGGTCATGACTCGCCTCCGGGGTCGGTACTGAGAATTCTAGTGAGGTCGTAGCCCGATGGCTCGTCGAGCTGGGCGTAGCCGCAGCTCTCCGGGTCGCGGTCGGGTCGCCACCTCTTGAAGTGGGCGGTGTGCCGGAACCGGCGGCCCTCCATGTGGTCGTACTTCACCTCGAGCACCCGCTCGGGGCGAAGCGCGGTGAACCCGAGGTCCTTGCCGGCGCTCCAGCGGCTCTGGGTGCCGGGGACCCGGTCGGGGTTGGCGGTGAGGAACTCGTTCCACCGCCCCCACGGGTGCTCGGCGATGTCGCAGACCAGCGGCTGGAGCTCGTGCCACAGCTCGGCGCGGCGCGTGGCGGTGAAGCTGGCCGAGACGCCGATGTGCTGCAGCTCGCCGTCGTCGTCGTACAGCCCGAGCAGCAGCGAGCCGATCAGCGGCTTCTCGGGCGTGGACGTCTTGTGCTCGCGGTAGCCGGCGAGGACGACGTCGGCGGTGCGCTCGTGCTTGATCTTGAGCATGGTGCGCTTGTTGGGCTCGTACGCCGACCCCAGCGGCTTGGCGACGACACCGTCGAGCCCGGCCCCCTCGAACTCGTCGAACCAGCGCCCGGCCTCGGCGGGGTCCTCGGTGGTGCGGGTGAGGAAGCACGGGCCGGACCCGTCGAGATGGCCCAGGGCCTCGACCAGCGCGGCGCGGCGCTCGGTGAGCGGGCGATCCATGAAGGACTCGTCGCCGAGCGCGAGGAGGTCGAAGGCGACGAACCCGGCGGGTGTCTCGGCGGCGAGCTTGTCGACGCGGCTCGCGGCCGGGTGGATGCGCTCCTGCAGGGTCTCGAACTCGAGCCGCCAGCCGTCAGGGCCCTGCAGGCCCACGAAGATCTCGCCGTCGAGCACGAT
>DATIAJ010000343.1:0-13936 GCA_035458105.1 Nocardioides sp.
GCTCGTCGAGACCATGCACGACGACGTACGCCGGGCGCGGGCCCTGCTCGCGTGACCGCACACCGGACCGCCGTCGAGGCGTGGTTCCTGGCGCACGGCCTGCCCTACTTCGTCGCCGAGGAGCGCGCTGGCGCGCGGGCCGGGCTACGGCCCCGCCGCCTCGTGTCCCTCGCCCTCGTGCTCGCCCTGCTCGCGGCGGGCGTCGGCGTCCTGGCGTGGGCCACCGGCACGACGTACGCCGGCCCCGCGGTGTGGATGTCGATCACCGGACTCGCCCTGCTCTGGTACGCCGCAACCGCGCTGCACGCCCGACCCATCCTCGGCTTCGCGCTGTCCCGCACCCTCGGAAGCGTGCGCTTCCTGGTTCCGATGGCCTCGCGCGCGCTTCCGCTCCTGCTCGTCTTCGTGACGTTCCTCTTCGTCAACGCCGAGGCGTGGGAGATGACCACCAACCTCCCCTTCGGGCTGCTGTGGGTCACCGTCCTGCTGATGTTCGGCCTGGCGGTGGGGTTCCTGCTCGTGCGGCTGCCCGAGGAGGTCGACCGCGTGGACGACGAGGTGGACGACGACTTCATCGTGCGGGCGTGCGCCGGTACGCCGCTCGAGCAGACCAGCCGGGAGGTCGCAGCGGACCCGCGGATCGACCCGCAGGAGCACGCGCAGGTCTCGGGCTTCGAGCGGTGGAACCTGATCCTGGTGCTGCTGGTGATCCAGTCCGTGCAGGTGCTGCTGCTGTCGGTGACCGTCTTCGTGTTCTTCATGCTGTTCGGGTCGCTGGTGATGGAGACGAGCACGCAGGAGTCGTGGACCGGCCGCGACTCGATCCCGGCGGCGCCGTTCCTGCCGCACGTGTCGCTCTCGCTGATGAAGGTCTCGCTCTTCCTTGCGTCTTTCAGCGGCTTCTACTTCACCGTCTCGGCCGTCACCGACGACACCTACCGGCGCCAGTTCTTCTCAATCGTGGAGAGCCAGCTCGAGCGGGCCGTCGGGATGCGCGCGGTCTACCTCGCGACGCGCGAGCGCCACTGACGTACGACGCCTCACGTGCACGTGGGCGGTGCGTGAGGCAGCTTCCGAGCGTCCGGAGCATGTCTCACGCACCGCCCACGCGGTGATCGGACGGGTCAGGCGTCGAGGTCCTGCTCGACCAGCGCGGCGATGGTGTCGACCGCGGCCTGGTCGTCGCCGGCGACCTCGACGGTGTCACCGTTGCCGGCGCCGAGGGTCATGATCATCAGCGAGGAGCTGGCGTCCACGCCATTGATGGTCACCTCCGAGCCGAGCTCGGCTGCCTTTTCGGCGATGATCGCGGCGGGACGGGCGTGGAGGCCGACGGCGGAGCCGACGACGACGGACTTGCTGGGCATGGTTCTCCTCGGTGGGTGTGGGAGTGCGGTCGGTCGGGTGGTCAGACAGTAGCGACGTCGGTGTCCGTGCGGCTCATGCTCTTGAGCGCGATGACGAGCGCGGCGGCCACGAGCACACCGGCCACGAGGGCGATGAGGAAGCCGGCGATGTTGTCCACGGCGAAGAGCACGAAGATGCCGCCGTGCGGGGCCCGCAGCCCGACGTCGAGGCCCATCGCGAGGGCACCGGTCACGGCGCTGCCGGCCATGATGGAGGGGATGACCCGCAGCGGGTCGGCCGCAGCGAACGGGATCGCGCCCTCGGTGATGAACGAGGCCCCCATCGCCCAGGCTGCCTTGCCGTTCTCGCGCTCGGGCACCGTGAACAAGCCGGGCCGTACGACGGTCGCCAGGGCGAGGGCCAGCGGCGGGACCATGCCGGCCAGCATCACCGCGGCCATCACCTTCAGCTCGGGGGCGTCAGTCGCGGTGGCGGCGGTGCCGAGGCCGGCGACCGCGAAGGCGTACGCCGTCTTGTTCAACGGGCCGCCCATGTCGAAGGCCATCATCAGGCCCAGGATGACGCCCAGGAAGACCGCCGACCCGCCCTGCAGGCTGTTGAGGCCGTCGGAGAGGGCATCCATCAGGGCCGCGAGCGGCTTGCCGAGGATCACGATCATCACGAACCCGGAGATGAGGGTGGCGAGCAGCGGGATCACCAGGACGGGCATGAGCCCGCGCATCCACGTGGGGACCTTCCAGCCCGTGATCCAGTGGGCCACGACGCCCGCGAGGACGCCGCCGACGATGCCGCCGAGGAAGCCGGAGTTCAGGGTGCCGGCGATGGCCCCCATCACGAAGCCCGGAGCGATGCCGGGACGGTCGGCGATCGCGTAGGAGATGTAGCCCGCCAGTGCCGGCACGAGGAAGCCGAAGGCCGCCGCGCCGAGGGTGAAGAACAAGGCGCCGAGGTAGGCGAAGAACGGGCTGTCGAACAGCGCGTGCTCGAGACCGAACTCGTCGACGTCAGGCAGGTTGAACAGGGTGTTGTCCACCGCGATCGTCTGACCGTCGTTGACGATCTCGTAACCGCCGAAGAGGAAGCCGAGCGCGATGAGCAGTCCACCAGCGGCGACGAAGGGGATCATGTAGGAGACGCCGGTCATGAGCACGCGTCGTGTCTTGGCGCCGAACGACTCCTTGGCGCCCATCGAGTCCGCCTCCGTAGCGGTGCCCTCCACCTTGGGCGCGTTGGCAGGATCGGCGGCGTAGCGCAGGGCCTCGGCGATCATCTCGTCGGCCTCGTCGATCGGCCGCTTCACCGAGGAGCTGACCATCGGCTTGCCGGCGAAGCGGCCGCGCTCGCGCACCCCCACGTCGACGGCGAAGATCACCGCGCCCGCGTTGTGGATCTTCTCGGGCGCCAGCGGGGTCGACCCGGCCGAGCCCTGCGTCTCGACCTGGATGTCGACGCCGGCGCGCTCGGCCGCGGCCTCCAGGGCCTCGGCGGCCATGTAGGTGTGGGCGATGCCGGTCGGGCAGGCGGTGACCGCGACGAGGGACGTCGTACCGGCGGGTGCCGCGGTGGCCGTAGCTGCGGGAGTCGCGGGAGCGGCGGTGCTCGCGGCCTGGCCGGGCTCCGTCGTCTCCCCGCCGCCGGGCACGGCCGCTCCGGACGGTGTACCTGACGCGGGCGCAGCGTGCTTGGGGGCCGGCGCGGGCTCGCCGAGCTCGTGGGTCACCAGGTCGACGACCTCCTCGTCGCTCTCCGCGGCCCGGAGCGCGTCGGTGAAGGCGGGCTTGACCAGCGCACGGGCCAGCTTGGTGAGGATGGTGAGGTGGTCGGCGTCGCCGCCCGCCGGTGCGGCGATCAGGAACGCCAGGTCGGCCGGGCCGTCCTTGGCCCCGAAGTCGACGGGCGGCTCGAGCCGTGCGAAGGCCAGCGTCGGCGTGTCGACCCCGGTGGTGCGGCAGTGGGGGATCGCGATGCCGCCGGGCAGGCCGGTCGCCGAGGTGGACTCGCGTGCGAACGCGTCCTCGACGAGCTGGTCCTTGCTGGTGGCGCGGCCCGCGTCGTCGACGACGCCGGCGAGGGCGCGGATGACGTCGTGCTTGTCGGACCCCCAGTCGGCGCCCAGGCGGACGAGGTCGGTGGTGATGAGTTCGGTCATGCGGTGCCTCCCGATGAAGGGGTCAGGGCGGTGACGCCGACGAGGTCCGGGCGGACCTGCGAGGGCCGGGGGATGGTGGTGCCGGGGAGACCTGCGGCGGCGCTGCCGTAGGCGACGGCCAGTGCCAGGCGCTCCGGGGCAGGGAGGCCCCGGGTGTCGCCGAGCAGGTAGCCGAAGAGGCTGGAGTCGCCGGCACCGACGGTGCTGACGACTGTGGTGGGGGGCGGGCTGGCGTGCCAGGCGCCCTCGGGGGTGACGAGCACGGCACCGTTGCCGCCCAGGGTGGCGAGGACGGCTCCGACGCCGCGGTCGATGAGCTGGCGGGCCGCCGCCGCGGTCGCCCGGGGGTCGGACTCCAGCTCGTCGGCGTCGCCGCCGGTGAAGGACGCGAGCTCCTCACCGTTGGGCTTCATCAGGTCGGGCGCCGAGTGCGGCAGCGCGTCGACGAGCGCCTGCAGCGGGGCCTCGCTCGTGTCGACGGCGACCCGACCGCCCACCTCGCGCAGTCGTCGTACGAGGTCGGCGTAGTAGGAGGCGGGGGCGCCCGCGGGCAGGGAGCCGGCGAGCACGGTCCAGTCGGCGCTGGAGGCGCGGACCAGGACGGCCTGGGCCATCAGCTCCAGGTGCAGGGGGAGCACGGCGGCGCCGGGGGAGTTGAGCTTGGTGGTGGTGCCGTCGGGCTCGGTGATGGTGAGGTTCACCCGCACGTCGCCGGCCGGCTGGACGGGACGGCAGTCGATGCCCGCGCCGAGCAGCTCGAGGACGAAGGCGTCGTCCTTGGCGGCGGGTACGACGGCGATGCTGGGGATGTCGGCGCTGACGGCTGCCCGGGAGATGTTGACGCCCTTGCCGCCCGCCTGCGAGGTCACCGAGGCGACCCGGTGGACCTGGCCGCGCGACAGCTCGCCGTCGAGGGCGACCGTGCGGTCGATGCTGGGGTTGGGCGTCAGGGTCAGGATCATGCGACCACCACCTCGATCCCGGCGCCCTCGAGCGCCCGTCGGTCGGCCGGCTCGATGTCGCTGTCGGTGACCAGCACGTCGAGGCTGTCGAGGGTCGCGAAGCGCACGGCCGTCTCCACCCCGATCTTGGTGGAGTCGGCGAGCACCACGGTCTTGCGGGCGCAGGCGATCATCGCGCGCTTGCTCGCCGCCTCGTCGCTGTCGGGGGTGGTGAGCCCGTGCCCGACGGTGAGGCCGTTGGTGGCCACGAACGCCACGTCGGCGCGCAGGTCCGAGAGGGCGGCGACGGTCTCCGCGCCCACCGCCGCGTGCGTGGTGGGCCGGACCTTGCCGGGCAGGAGGTGGAGCTCGATCTGCGGCAGGCCGGCCAGGCGGGTGGCGACCGGCACGGCGTGGGTGATCACGACCAGCCGGTGGTCGCGGGGGAGCGCCGCCGCGAAGCGCGCGGTGGTGCTGCCCGCGTCGATCACGACGACGGAGTCCGGTGGCGGGAGGAGGGCGACGGCGGCATTGGCGATCGCCTCCTTGGCCTGCGTGTTGGACTGGTCGCGCTCACCGATGCCTGATTCGATGACGGTGAGCGAACCGGCGGGCACTGCGCCACCGTGGACGCGTCGGACCAGCCCCATCCGGTCCAGCGTGGACAGGTCGCGGCGCACGGTCTCGGTGGTGACCTCGAACTGCTCGGCCAGCTGGACCACCGACAGCCGGCCGCGCCGACTGATCATGTGGGCCATCGCCTGCTGGCGCTCTTCCGCGTACATCGGTTCGGTCCACCTCCACGGTCATCGGCTGCGATCTGTGTATGTGTTGTTTTAGTCCCGAATGTGTTGCTTGTCAACAACCGGATGTCTTACGGTGTGTCCATGACCACATCCGCCCAGTCGCCTGCGAACACCCTCAGCGGGACCCCGGTGGTGCCGGGCGTCGCCGCCGGTCCGGTCCTCCACGTGCGCGGAGAGGTGTCGCCGGACGCGATCGCGCGCTTCGGTGACGGCGACTTCGCCGACGCCGACGCCGCGCTGGCGGCGTACGACGACGCGGTGGCCGCGGTCGCCGAGACCTTCTCCAGCAAGGCGGCCGCCGCGCAGGGTGCGGCCGCCGAGGTGCTCACCGCGAGCGCCGGCCTGGCGAAGGACAAGGGCCTGCGCTCCGGCGTCGCGAAGAACCTGCAGGCCGGGCAGGGGCCCGTGGCCGCCGTGCAGGGTGCGGTGGAGCAGTTCGTCACCATCTTCACCAACATGGGCGGCCTGATGGCCGAGCGGGTGACGGACCTGCGCGACATCGAGCGCCGCGTGGTTGCCCATCTCGTGGGCGAGCCCGCCCCCGGCGTCCCCACCCCGAGCGAGCCGTCGATCCTGGTCGCCGAGGACCTCGCACCCAGCGACACCTCCGGTCTCGACCCCGAGCTGGTCACCGCCCTGGTCACCGAGCGCGGCGGCGCCACCAGCCACACCGCGATCATCGCCCGCCAGCTCGGCATCCCCTGCGTCGTCGGCGCGGCCGGCGTCATGGACGTCCCGGCCGGCACGTTCGTCGTCGTCGACGGCGAGGCCGGCACCATCGAGCAGGGCGCCGACCCCGAGGAGGCACGCTCGCGCGTCGAGGAGAGCCGTCGGCTGCGCGAGGAGCTGGCCAGCTGGACCGGGCCGGCGGCGACCTCCGACGGGATGCCGGTCAAGCTCCTCGCCAACGTCGCCGACGGTGCCTCCGCCCAGTCGGCGGGCGGGGAGCCCGTGCAGGGCGTGGGTCTGTTCCGCACCGAGCTGTGCTTCCTCAATCGCAAGGACGAGCCGAGCGTCGAGGAGCAGGCCGACATCTACTCCGAGGTCCTCGCGCCCTACTCCGACGGTCGCTACGTCGTCGTCCGCACGCTCGACGCGGGCTCGGACAAGCCGATCGCCTTCGCCACCCACGAGGGCGAGGAGAACCCCGCCCTCGGCGTGCGCGGCCTGCGGCTCAGCTTCGGCAACCCGGCCCTCATGGACCGCCAGCTCGACGGCATCGCTGCCGCGGCCGAGCGCACCGGGACCGAGACGTGGGTCATGGCGCCGATGGTCGCGACCGTCGCCGAGGCGGCCGACTTCGCCGGCAAGGTTCGCGAGCGCGGGCTCAAGGCCGGTGTGATGGTCGAGATCCCGAGCGCGGCGCTGCTCGCGCACCGGATGCTCGAGGTCGTGGACTTCCTGTCCATCGGCACGAACGACCTCACCCAGTACGCCATGGCCGCCGACCGCATGGCCACCGACCTGGCACACCTCACCGACCCGTGGCAGCCGGCCGTGCTGCAGCTCATCGCGATCACCGCCCACGCCGGGACCGAGGCCGGCAAGCCCGTCGGTGTCTGTGGTGAGGCTGCCGCCGACCCGCTGCTCGCCACGGCGCTCATCGGGATGGGGATCTCCTCGCTCTCCATGGCTGCGCGCGCCGTACGCCCCGTCGGCGCCCAGCTCGGCAAGGTCAGCTTCGAGACGTGCGAGGCCGCCGCCGAGGCCGCCCTCGGCGCGCCCGACCCGATGGCCGCCCGCGCCGCGGTGCGTGAGCTGCTCGGCCACTGAGACCCCACCCACCTCACGACGGAGGAAGCATGACTTCAGCGTACGACCGCTACCGCGCGGCAGATCTCGACCTTCCGGACGGAGCCTGGGCCTGGAACCTGTGGGGTGCCGGCGAGGAGAACATGGGAAAGGACGGCGCACCCGAGCTGGTGCCCATCCCCAGGCCCGATGCCGACCACATGCTGGTCCGTATCGACAGCGTGGGTCTCTGCTTCTCGGACGTGAAGATCATGCGCCAGGGTGGCAGCCACCCGAAGCTCTACGACCGTGACCTGGCCAAGGAGCCCACCCGGCTCGGGCACGAGGTGAGCCTCACCGTCATCGAGGTCGGCGACAACCTCGAGGACCGGTACCACGCCGGCCAGCGGCTGGCCGTGCAGCCCGACATCTACCAGGACGGCACGAGCACGGCCTACGGCTACACCATCCCCGGCGGACTGATCCAGTACCACCTGATGGGCACCGAGATGCTCGACACCGACGACGGTGCCTGCCTGCTGCCCCTCCCCGATGCGATGGGGTACGCCGAGGCGTCCACGCTGGAGCCCTGGGGGTGCGTGATGGCCGCCTACACCCAGCGTCGCCGCCTCGAGCCCAAGGCCGGCGGCACCATGTGGATCGTCGGCCGGCCCGGTGACGAGCGGGAGTACGACTTCTCCTCGGGTCTGGACGCTCCGGCCACCATCGTGATGACGGACGTGCCGGCGTCGGTGGCGAAGCTGGTGGAGGGCACCTCGGCGACGGTGGTCGTGCGCGACGGCATCGGCACCGAGGACTTCCAGGCGTTGGTGGACGAGCTGACGGACGGCGCCGGCTTCGACGACATCGTCATGCTCGATCCTCGGTCCGCTGCGACGGTGGGTGCCGTGGCCTCGCACATCGCCCGGCGGGGCACCCTCAACATGGTGGGCGAGACCGAGCTGGACGGCCTGGTGGACACCGACGTCGGCCGTCTGCACTACGACTACACCGCCTACCTCGGCGGACGGGGTCCCGACATCGCCGCCTCCTACGGCGAGGCCCGCAACCGCTGCGACCTGCGTCCACGAGGTACGACGGTCTTCGTGGGCGCCGGCGGCCCCATGGGGCTGATGCACGTCCAGCGGGCCATCCAGCAGCCCGACGGGCCCCGCACGATCGTCGCCACGGAGGTGAGCGACGAGCGCCTGAAGGCACTCGAGGACCGGCTGGCCCACTTGGCGGAGAGCAACGACTGCGAGCTGGTGACCTTCAACTCCCAGACCGCGGAGCAGTCTCTCCACGACTTCGTCATGGGGATCACCGACGGTCAGGGCGCCGACGACGTGGTGGTCAGCGTCCCCATCTCCGACGTGATGGCAGAGGCCGACACCCTGATGAGGTCCGACGGCATGCTGGTCTTCTTCGCCGGGGTGCCCAACGGCACGCTGGCGCCGCTGAACCTGAGCGCGGTCTACCTCGACAACGCCCAGTACACCGGGACGTCGGGACTGACCATCCACGACCAGCAGCAGGTGGTGGACCTGGCCAACCGCGGTGAGCTGTCCCCGGGATCGATCGTGGGCGCCGTCGGAGGCATGCGCGCCGCCAAGGACGGGCTCCAGGCACTGGTCGAGGGACGGTACTCCGGCAAGGTCCTGATCTTCCCCCAGATCCACGACCTCCCCCTCATGGGGCTGGACGAGCTGAAGGTCGAGCTGCCGGACGTCGCCGCGAAGCTGGGGCCCGGCGACACGTGGAACGGCGAGGCGGAGAAGGCGCTCTTCGACAGCCAGCTGCCCGGCTAGCACCCTGACCAGTCCGATCAAAGCCACAAGTTCGGGCACAAATCATGCCCGAATGCTTGGCAACGTGCCCGAACGTGCGGTTTAATCACAGCATCATGTGATGGGGGTCACCCCCTGAGTTCGACTGGAGGACAGCAGCATGGCCACGACATTCACGGCCCCCACCGGCTCCGGTGCCCGGGTCCGCATACAGAAGTTCGGCACGTTCCTCTCCAACATGATCATGCCCAACATCCCGGCACTGATCGCGTGGGGACTGCTCACGGCGCTCGTCATCGACGTCGGCTGGTGGCCGAACGCCGACCTCGCCACGATGGTCGGCCCGATCATCCACTACGCCCTACCGATCCTCATCGCCGCCACGGGCGGCCGCATGGTCTACGGCGACCGCGGCGCCGTGGTCGGTGGCTTCGCGGTCATGGGGGCGATCGCGGGATCCGACCTGCTGGTGGCGAACTTCAACGCCGACCTGCCCGCGGACGCCGCTCCGCTCGGCCAGGTGCACATGTTCATCGGCGCGATGATCCTCGGCCCCCTGTCGGCGTACGTCATGAAGCGGGTCGACGCGATCTGGGACGGCAAGATCAAGGTCGGCTTCGAGATGCTCGTCAACATGTTCTCGGCCGGCATCGTGGCCTTCCTGATGGCGATCGTCGGGTTCTGGGTCGTCGCACCCGTGGTCAACGAGGTCATGGAGGTCCTGGGCAACGCGGTGGAGTGGCTGGTCGACAACAGCCTGCTGCCGCTGACCTCGATCGTCATCGAGCCCGCGAAGGTCTTCTTCCTCAACAACGCCATCAACCACGGCGTCCTCACGCCGCTGGGTCTCGCCGAGGCCGCCGACACCGGCAAGTCCGTGCTCTTCCTGCTCGAGGCCAACCCCGGCCCGGGCCTGGGCCTGCTGCTCGCCTACACGTTCTTCGGCCGGGGCGTGCCGAAGGCGACCGCGCCGGGTGCCGCGATCATCCAGTTCTTCGGCGGCATCCACGAGATCTACTTCCCCTACGTGCTGATGAAGCCGCGACTGATCCTCGCCATGATCGCCGGCGGCATGACCGGTGTCGCGATCAACGTGGCCTTCGACGTCGGCCTCCGCGCACCGGCCGCCCCGGGCTCGATCTTCGCCGTGTATGCGCAGACGGCACGGGGTGACTACCTCGGGGTGACCCTCGGCGTCTTCGGCGCCGCGGCCGTCACCCTCGTCGTGGCTGGGTTGCTGCTCAAGATGGACAAGACCGAGGACGAGGGTGACCTGAGCGCGGCGACCGCCCAGATGGAGGCCAACAAGGGCAAGAAGTCGTCCGTCGCCAGCACCCTGACCGGTGGCGCGGCCGCGGCCACCGCCACCGCCACCCGTGAGATCCGCAGCATCGTCTTCGCCTGTGACGCGGGGATGGGGTCCTCCGCCATGGGTGCCTCGGTGCTCCGCAAGAAGATCCAGGACGCCGGACACCAGGAGGTGACGGTCGTCAACAAGGCGATCGCCAACCTCGACGACAGCTACGACCTCGTGGTCAGCCACCAGGACCTCACCGACCGGGCCCGTCAGAAGACACCGTCCGCCGAGCACGTCTCGGTCGACAACTTCATGGCCAGTCCGCGCTACGACGAGATCGTGGAGCTGATCCGCGACAACAACCGGACCTGACGCCCCGCGCCAGGATCCACCCGACGGTCGAGCCCGGCCCTCCCCCCGTGGGGGCCGGGCTCGACCTCCGGCGACCACCCTCCGCCACGAGCGTGTGGTCTGATGACACACCCGACACTGCGAGGAAGAGAGACGCCACATGAGCGACGTACTGAGCAGGGAGGCCATCGTGCTCGGCGGCCAGGCCACGGACAGGGATGCTGCGATCACCGAGGCCGGCCGGCTGCTGGTGGCGAGCGGTGCGGTCGACGAGGCGTACGTCGACGCCATGCACGAGCGCGAGACCTCGGTCTCCACGTTCATGGGCAACGGGCTCGCCATCCCGCACGGCACCAACGAGGCGAAGTCGCTGATCCGCCGCACCGCGATCTCGTTCGTCCGCTACGACGAGCCGATCGACTGGAAGGGCAGCCCGGCCCGCTACGTCGTCGGGATCGCCGGCGCGGGCGACGACCACCTGACCGTGCTGCAGGCGCTGGCGGGTGCCTTCACCGACGACGCCAGCATCGCCGCGCTCGACGCCGCGCAGACCCCGGACGACGTCCTCGCCGTGCTCGGCGACGTCAGCGCCTGACCGACGCTCAGAGCGCCGTCACCGCGACCGGTACGCCGTTGAGCGCGGCGTTGCCCGACACGTCGAGCAGCTCGGGGTCGGTGAGGTCGTTGATCGAGACGCCCGGCACCTCGCGGCTGCGGGACATCAGGACGCCGTCCGCCGCGTGCCCGTAGCCGTGGGGGAGGGACACCACGCCCGGCATCAGGTCGTCGGACGCGGCCACCTCCACCTCGACCGACCCCACGCGCGACGTGACGCGCACCCGCGAGCCGTCCTCGATCGCTCGCTGCACCAGGTCGCCGGGATTCATCAGCAGCTGGTGGCGCGGCCGCCCCCGCGTCAGCCGCTCGGAGTTGTGCATCCAGGAGTTGCAGTCGCGCTGGTGGCGCCGTCCGATGAGGACCAGCTCGTCCCCGGTGGGCACCGGGACGTCGGCGAGCCGCCTCACGTCGGCCACCACGAGCGCGGGCGCCAGGTCGACGCGCTTGCTGCGCGCCGGGAGCCGGCCCGGGAGCTGGTCGCCGCGGAGCGGGCCGAGGTCGATGCCGGCCGGTCGCGCGCGCAGCTTGGAGATCGTCACCCCGCTCGACCCGCGACGCAGCAGCTGCCCGATGAGGAACGTGGGACTCGCGGTCAACCGGGCGCGCTGGACGAGCCGCTTCTTGAGCGGCGCCTTGCGCTCGAGCCGGGCAGCCGTCCGCAGCGTGATCTCGCGGAAGATCTGCCAGTCGTGGCGCTGGTCGGCCTCCTTGTCGAACACCGCCGGGGTGAACCGGGCCGTGTTGCGCACGGCCAGCAGGTGGAAGACCAGGTCGTAGTGGTCGCGCTCGAGCGCGACGGTCGGTGGCAGGATCACGTCGGCGTGCCTCGTGGTCTCGTTGACGTAGATGTCCACCGCGGCCATGAAGTCGAGGCCGCGCAGCGCACCGTCGAGCCGGGCGCCGTCGGGCGTCGACAGGACCGGGTTGCCCGCGACCGTGAGCAGTGTGCGGACCTGGCCCTCGCCCGGCGTCTCGATCTCCTCGCGCAGGGCCGCCACCGGCAGCTCGCCCGCGGTCTCGGGGAGCCCGCGGACCCGCGAGCGCCACGCGTCGTGGTGCCCGCGGCCGATGAGACCAGTGCCCACGGCGTCGATCGCCGGCGTGGTGAACATGGCGCCACCCGGCCGGTCGAGGTTCCCGGTGATGACGTTGAGGCAGGTGACCGCCCACTGGCACACCGTGCCCCACGGCCCCGCGGACACCCCGATGCGGCTGTAGACGACGCCGGACTCCGCGGCCGCCAGCTCGTGCGCGAGCCGGCGGACCTCCGCGGCCGGCAGTCCGCTCATCGCCTCGGCGCGCTCGGGCGTGAAGTCGGCGACGAGCTCGACGACGGTGTCCAGCCCGTCGACGTACGACGCCACGCTCGGCGCGGTGTCGGGGGAGCCCTCGGCGGTCAGGACGTGCAGCATCGCCAGCAGCACCCACGCGTCGCTGCCCGGCCGGACGAAGTGGTGCTCGTCGGCGACCTTGGCGGTCTCGGTGCGGCGGGGGTCGAGCACGACCATCTTCCCGCCGCGGGCCCGGAGGTCGCGCACCCGCTGCGGGAAGTCGGGGACGGTCATCAGGGAGCCGTTGGAGGCCATCGGGTTGCCGCCGACCACGAGGAACCACGCGGTGCGGTCGATGTCGGGGATCGGCAGGAACAGCTGGTGGCCGAAGACGAGGTGCGCGACGAGCTGGTGGGGGAGCTGGTCGACCGAGGTGGCCGAGTAGCGGTTCTTCGTGCGGAAGGACTTGAACATCGCGGTGCCGTGCGTCATCGACCCCAGGCTGTGGGCGTTGGGGTTGCCGAGGTAGACGCCGAGCGCGTCGTCCCCGTGCTCGTTGATGGTGCGCGCGAGGTTGTCGGCGACGAGGTCGAAGGCCTCGTCCCAGCCGATCTCCTCCCACCGGGCATGGGCGCCCTCGCCGGTGCGGCGCACGGGGCGACGCAGCCGGTCGGGGTCGGCGTACACGTCGGCGATCGCCACCCCCTTGGGGCACACGTGCCCGCGCGAGAGGGGATCGGCCTCGTTGCCGCGCACCCCGACGACCTCACGTCCCTCGACCGTCAGCTCGAGGCCGCAGATCGCCTCGCACAGGTTGCAGACGCCGGTGCGCTTGATGCTCATGCACGTACTCGCTTCGCTCCGTGCGCGCATGAGGCACATGGCGCGCTGTGTTCGATGATGAGCTCGCTGCGCTCACTCATGTGACGGATCGTCGCACGCCGCACCCCGCGGGGGGATGACACCGGCCCGGTCAGGCGTCAGACTCTGCCGGGCCCGGTCCAGACCGCCTCGGTCGCCGGGCGGCATCCCCAACAGAATGGAGCACGTCATGGGTTTCGGAGGGCCGATCGGCCTGATCGTCGTGGGACTGATCCTCGCGCTGGCGTTCAACGAGCAGCAGGTGGGACCCCTCGAGGTGCCCACCATCGGCTGGATCCTCGTGCTGGCCGGAGCGCTCTGGCTGGTGCTGACGGCGGTCCAGCAGAACACCAAGCGGCGCCACACCACGACCGCCACGACGACCGACGCGGAAGGTCGCCAGGCGTCGACGCAGCGCACCACCGAGTCCGACCCGCCGGCCCCGCCGGCCGTGTGAACACCCCGCGGCGTTCTCCTCCTCCGCTTCGCTCCTCCGGACAACGCCGCGGGGACCCCGTTCCCTCCGACGGGCTCCTGCTTCTCGCTGCGCGGCGCGGATTGGGCCAGGGGTCCGGCGCCTCGATATGATTCTGCGGTTGCCCGGCAGGGCGACGTACGCCGTCACGACGGCCGCGGAACCAGAGTGCCCCGGTGAACAGGCCCGGGCGCGCCGCGCAACGAGAACCGAAGGAGCCCCCATGTCGATTGGTACCGACGCGGAGACCAAGAAGAAGATCATCGCCGAGTACGCCCTGA
>DATIAJ010000344.1:0-7728 GCA_035458105.1 Nocardioides sp.
GGTCGTCCACGTTCCGGGCGGGCACTACCCGGTGCACGTGCGCTTCAGCGACGTCGACGTCTACGGCCACGTCAACAACGTGAAGTACTTCGAGTACTTCCAGGAGGCGCGCATCCAGCTCATGGTGGCCGGCGGCCGCGAGCTGGGCCAGGGGTTCCACCTCGTCGTCGCCCAGACCGACGTCGACTACCGACGCCCGATCCTGTTCCGTCCCGAGCCCTACGACTGCTCCACCTGGGTCTCGCACGTCGGCAGCACGTCGGTCGTCTTCGAGTCCGTGGTCCGCGACGGTGACGAGGTGCTGGCGCGGGCGAAGGTGGTCGGCGTGTGCATCGACAGCGCGACCGGCCGACCGGCGCCGGTGCCCGAGGAGCTCCGCGGGATGGTCGCCGCGGTCACTCCATCGAGTTGACCATGAACTGGGCCGCGTGCGTCACGTAGTCCCAGAACCTGGCGTCCTGCTCCTCGGTGAGGCCGGCATCGTCGAGCCCGGCCCGGAAGTGCACCAGCCACCGCTGCGCCGCCTCTGGCGTCACGCGGAACGGGGCGTGGCGCATCCGCAGCCGCGGGTGCCCCCGCGTGTCGCCGTACGTCGTCGGGCCGCCCCAGTACTGCATGAGGAACAGCGTGAACCGCTCCTCCGCGGGGCCGAGGTCGGCCTCGGGGTACATCGGTCGCAACACCTCGTCCTCGGCCACGCCGGCGTAGAAGCGGTGCACGATCGTGCGGATCGTCTCCTCGCCGCCGATCTCGTCGTAGAACGTGGTCGTCACGCCACCATCCTCCCGGCTCGCCCCAGCGCGACGCGCACCGGGGCTACGCCTCGTCCGCCGTCTCGGCGTTCGCGGCAGACGGCGCGCTCTCCTGCCACTGCACGCGCTGGGCCACCGCGAGGTTGATGCCCTCGTGCTCGAAGCGCGCCTTCACCCGCTCGCGCATCGCCCGGGCGATGCCCCACTGCTCCATCGGCGCGGTCTTCAACGTCACCCGGACCACGACGCCATCGACCCCCATCGACTCCACGCCCCACACTTCCGGCTCCTCGATGACCAGGCCCTTGAAGTCCTCGTCCTCCCACAGGTCGTGGGCGACCTCCTCCAGCACGCGGCGGACCTTGACCAGGTCCTCCGTGTAGCCGACCGTGACGTCGATCACGGTGCGTGCCCAGTTCTGGCTCATGTTGCCGACCCGGAGGATCTCGCCGTTGCGGACGTACCAGACCGTGCCGTTGACGTCGCGCAGTCGCGTGACGCGCAGGCTCACCGCCTCGACGGTGCCGGAGGCCTCGCCGAGGTCGACGACGTCGCCGACGCCGTACTGGTCCTCGAAGATCATGAAGATGCCGGACAGGAAGTCCTTGACCAGGGCCTGCGAGCCGAAGCCGATGGCCACGCCGATGATGCCGGCGCTCGCGATGAGGGGGCCGATGTCGTAGCCGAGCTCGGCGATGAACATCAGCGTGACGACGGTGAGGACGACGCCCGTGACGATGCTCTTGAGCAGCGAGCCCATCGTGGCTGCGCGCTGGACCCGTCGGGTGTAGCCGGGGTCGTCACGCAGGTTGAGCGCAGCTCCCATGCGGCCGCCGGAGACGGCACGGCTGAGGCGGTCGGGCAGCACCCCGTGCTCGGCCTTGCGGACGACGCGGTCGATCAGGCGGTGGAGCACCCAGCGGACCAGGAGCCCGATGACGACCAGTCCCAGCAGCGCCAACGGCTTGCCGACGACCCAGTCCACGACCGTCGACAGCGTGGCGTCGCCGGTCTGCTCGTACGTCAGGTTGCACAGGCTCGCGTCGACGTCACAGGGGTTGGTCTCGCTCCCGGAGACCTCGGTCACGTCCATGATCGGGGTGGTGAGGGGGTGAGGCATGCCGGCCAGTATGGGCGATACCCTGTTGCCCGTGACCACGCCCGTCAGCCCTGTCCGCTCGTCCCGCAGCACGCGCGTCCGCCGGTCGGGACGCGCCACGGCGCTCGCCGGTGGCTCCCTGCTCGTCCTCCTCGCAGCGCCGGCCCACGCCGACGTGCCCGAGGGCTGGGGCGGCCAGACCGAGCACTCCAGCCTCGACGTGCTCAGCGCCCTGGGTCTCTTCGTGGGGGCGCCGCTGCTGCTCTTCGCGCTGATCGCGCTCGCGGTCTACCTGCCGGCCATGGTCCGCGGCGAGAAGCTCCTGCCCGACCACTCGGCCGGCGAGGTCCAGTGGATCGGCGGTCCCCGCCAGGGTGTCGCCGAGCTGCCCGCCCCCGACGGCGACGACTCCCGAGCAGGTGGCGCAAGTGGCCGCTGGTGAGGTGTTGGGCGAGACCGACCGGCTCGCCCTCGACAAGACGATCCGTCTGGCCGAGCAGACCTGCCGGTTCGAGTTCTCGGTGTACGTCGGTCCGGTGGAGGGCGAGGACACCCGCGCCTGGGCGACCCGGCTGCACAACCGGCTCGTGGTGCCGGCCCGCAGCGTCCTGGTGCTCGTCGACCCGCGCCGCCGCGTCATCGAGGTCGTCACCGGCGGCGACGTACGCCGACACCTCAGCGACGCCGAGGTCGAGCTCGCCGTCCTGGCCATGTCGTCGGAGTTCGCCGCCGGCAATCTGCTGGGCGGTCTCCAGCGCGGCATCGCCATGCTCGCCGAGCACGCGCGCCCGCAGACGACGCTCCACGCCTGAGCAACGACGAAGCCCCCGCCGCGAGGTCGCGGCGGGGGCTTCGTCGTGTCGTACGACGCTCAGCGGGCGTCGTACTGCTGCGCCGCCAGTGCGCGGGCGATCTCCGCGCGCGCCTCGCCGACGTAACGCTGCGCCTGCTTGGGCGCCGAGCTGGCCGCGAGCCACTCGTCGAGCCGGGCGAGGGTGGCCTCGGAGCCGAGCGGTCGGGGGAAGCCGTACTCCAGGATCGTCGAGGCCTTGTGGAAGCCCAGCGTGTCGACGAGCGTCTCCGACGCGGTGAGGAACTTCTCCAGGTAGGGCTCGAGCACGTCCTCCTGGCCGAAGCGGAAGATCGAGAACGCGATCTCGCGCGACGTCTCGTTCGGCGTCGCGGGGTCGAGGAGCGCATCCCACGCAGCGGCCTTCGCCTCCGCGGTCGGCTGCGCGGCCCGGGCGGCGGCTGCCTGCTCCTTGCCCGAGATGGTCCTGTCGACCTCGAGCTCGGCGTCGATCTCGGCGTCGCCGAAACGACCCTGCTTCGCGAGAGCAGTGATGAGCACCCAGCGCATGTCCTGGTCGACGGCGAGGCCCTCGACCTCGAACGACCCGTCGAGCAGGCCGATGAGGTCGTCGAGCGCGGCGTCGCTGTGCGCAGCGCCGGCGTAGGACCGGGCGAAGGTGAGCTGGTGGTCGCTCCCGGGCTCGGCCGCGAGCAGCAGCTCGCGCAGGCCCCTCTCCCACTTCGCCTTCAGCTCATCGCGGTGCGCGGGGTCGGAGTAGAAGCTGATCGCGAGCGCGGTGGACGCCGGGATGCGGGTCACCGCCCACGCGTCGCTCTCCTGGCCGATGTTGGCCAGCACCAGGTCGGTCCAGTCTCGGGTGCGCATCTCACCGTCGCGGGTCATGTCCCACGCGGCGCCCCACACGAGTGCCCGGGGCAGCGAGTCCTCGAAGGTGGACAGCGACCCGATCGCCGTGGCCAGCGAGCGCTCGTCGAGGCGGATCTTGGCGTAGGCGTGGTCCTCGTCGTTGAGCAGCAGCAGCGCCGGCTGCTTCGCGCCGACGAGCTCGGGCACGTCGGTGCTCGCGCCCTCGACGTCGATCTCGAGGTAGTCGCGGCGCACCAGGGAGCCCTCCACCTCGTCGTAGAGGCCGATGCCGAGGCGGTGCCGGCGCAGGGTCGGCCAGTCCTCGTGGGCTGTCTGGCTGACGGCGAACGACGTGTAGGTGCCGTCCTCGGACAGCCCGAACGTCGGGGCGAGGGTGTTGACGCCGGCGGTCTGGAGCCACTCCTGCGCCCAGCCCTGCAGCTCACGGCCCGAGGACTTCTCCAAGGTCGTGAGCAGGTCCTTGAACTCAGGGTTCTGGTACTCCCACTCCCTGAAGTAGGCGCGCAGACCCTCGAGGAAGGGCTCGATGCCGACCCACGCCACGAGCTGCTTGAGCACCGAGGCGCCCTTGGCGTAGGTGATCATGTCGAAGTTCACCTCGACCGCGTGCAGGTCGACGTTGTCGGCCGCGATCGGGTGGGTCGAGGGCAGCTGGTCGGCGCGGTAGCCGGTCTGCTTGCGGGCGTTGGCGAACCCGGTCCAGGCGTCGGTGAACTCGGTCGCGTTGGCCTCGCACCAGTAGCAGGCCCACTCCGCGAACGACTCGTTGAGCCAGAGGTCGTCCCACCACTTCATGGTGACGAGGTCGCCGAACCACATGTGGGCCATCTCGTGGGTGATGACGGAGGCGCGGAACTCGAAGAACGAGCGCGGCTGGCGGCTGCGGGGGAGGTACTCGTCGCGCAGCGTCACGCACCCGGCGTTCTCCATCGCCCCGGCGTTGTACTCGGGGACGTAGAGCTGGTCGTACTTCCCGAACGGGTAGGGGTAGTCGAACTGCTCCTCGAACCACTCGAAGCTCTGCTTGGTGAGAGCCACCAGCTCGGCCGTGTCCATGTGCTCCTTGAGCGACTGGCGGCAGTAGTGGCCCAGCGGGATCGTGCCGAACTTGCCCTCGTAGCTGTCGAACTCGCCGTGGTACTCACCGGCGACGATCGCGGTGATGTACGTCGACATCCGCTTGGTGGTGGGGAAGCGCCACAGCGACGCACCGTCGCCGGTGTTGACCGGCTCCGGGGTGGCGGCGTTGGAGACCACGACCCAGTGCGACGGCGCGGTGACGTTGAACGTGAAGACGGCCTTCAGGTCGGGCTGCTCGAAGGTGGTGAAGACGCGGCGGGCGTCGGGCACCTCGAACTGGCTGTAGAGGTAGACCTTGTCGTCGGCCGGGTCGACGAAGCGGTGCAGGCCCTCACCGGTGTTGGAGTAGGCGCAGTCGGCGGTCACGACGAGCGTGTTGGTCGCCTCGAGGCCGTCGAGCGCGATGCGGTTGTCGGCGTACGCCGTGGCGGGGTCGAGGCTGCGTCCGTTGAGCGTGATCTCGCGGACGCGGGGGGCGACGAGGTCGGCGAACGTGTCTGCGCCGGGCTGGCGGCAGGTGAACTCCAGCGTGGTGGTGGAGACGAAGGTGGTCTCGTCCGGCTGGGTGGCTGACATCAGGTCCAGGTCGACGGTGTACGCCGTGACGTCCAGGAGGGCGGCGCGGGTGGCGGCCTCGTCCCGGGTGAGGTTGGTTCCAGGCATGCGGGCATCCTGCCACCGGGCTCACGGAATACCAGAGTCGGAGCGGCACTTGAGGCAGTCATGGCTACTGCTGACCTCTGGTTCGACCCCCTCTGCCCGTTCGCCTGGATCACCTCGCGCTGGATCCGCGAGGTCGAGCAGGTCCGTGACATCGACGTGCAGTGGCACGTCATGTCGCTGGCGTACCTCAACAAGGACAAGGACATCCCGGCCGAGTACCGCGAGATGCTGCAGGGCACCGAGAAGCCGGTGCGCGTCGCGATCAAGATCGCCGAGCTCTACGACAACGCGACCCTGGGCGACTGGTACACCGCCATCGGCACGCGCCGCCACAACAACGGCGAGGAGCTGTCGAGGGAGACCGCCGCCGCCTCGCTGGCCGACGTGGGCCTGCCCGCCGACCTGATCGAGGCGTGGGACGACGAGTCGCTCGACGACGCCGTCGCCAAGAGCCACCACGAGGGCATGGACGCCGTCGGGGACGACGTCGGCACCCCGACGATCCACATCAACGGGTCCGCGTTCTTCGGTCCGGTCCTCTCCAAGATCCCGCGCGGCGAGGAGGCCGGCGAGCTCTGGGACGGCGCTGTCGCCGTCGCGAAGTTCCCCTACTTCTACGAGCTGAAGCGCTCCCGCACGGGCGACCTCGACTTCAGCTGAGGCCCGGGCCGGCCGCGCGCACGGCGCAGTCGGCCAGCTCGGCACCGGCCGCGTCGTAGAGGCCGACCACGCCCGCGCGCTCCACCAGCTGCTCGACCTCCTCGTCGTAGCGCGTCACGGCGGTGACCGATCCGGCGAAGCCGCTGAGCTGCAGCTGCTCGAGCGCGGCGAGGTTGCTGCCGTGGAAGGGCATCGCCAGCACCACGAGCCGTACGGTGCCCTCGTCGGTGACTCGTGCCCAGAACAGCGGGTCGGTCGCGTCGCCCTCCACGACGTGCAGGCCCTCCGCTGACAGATCGCCGACGCGCGCGGAGTCCGAGTCGACGCCGGTGACACGCAAGCCGTACTGGTCGACGAGCCGATGGGTCGCAGCGCGGCCCAGGCGGCCCATCCCGAGCACCAACGCGTCGGCGTGCCGGAGGTCGACCGGTTGTTCTTCGGGGTGCAGCCGTGCCGGATCGCGCAGACGTCGCGTCACCGCGGTCGACAGGCCGTCGACGGCCGCGCTCGCCACCGTGGCGACGACGAAGCTGATCGCGACGGCGGTGGAGATGACGACGAGCCAGTCCGGGGCGAGGCCGCCGGCGCCGACGCCCGCTGCGACGACGATCAGGGCGAACTCCGAGAAGCTCGCCAGGGAGAGGGCCGAGCGGCTGGCCGTCCGGACCCGGAACCCGCTCGCCCGCAGCAGCACCGCGTAGAGGGCGGTCTTCGCGGGGATGAGCGCCACGAGCACCAGGGCGAGGAGGATGCCGGAAGCATCGGGGGCACCGTGCAGGCCGATGGACAGGAAGAAGGCGACGAGGAACAGCTCCTTGACCGACAAGACGGACTTGGCGAGCTCCTCCGCGCGCGACGATGGCGACAGCAGCAACCCGACCGCCAACGCTCCCACGTCACCTTCCAGCCCGGCGGCGTCGAAGAGGGCGTAACCGGGGACCACCGCGAGGCCGACGCCCGCAAGCGTGAGCAGCTCACCGTGGTCGAGGCGGGTGAGCAGGCGTCGGGCGGGCCACGACGCCGGCACCAGCAGGAGAAGCGCAGGTGCCCACCAGTGAGGTGCCTCGCCACCGAGCGCTGTCATCAGCGCCACGGCGACGAGGTCCTGCACCACCAGGATCCCGATCGTCGTGCGCCCGTGGAGCGACCGGGTGGCGTTCTGCTCCTCGAGGATCTTCACCGCCACGACCGTGCTGGAGAACGACAGCGCGAGCGCCACGAGGACGAGATCGGAGCTGTCGGCTTCTGCGAGCAGGCCGGCGCCGACGGCCCCAGCGGCGGCCAACAGGGTCAGCGCCAGCACACCGGTCAGGACGGCGTGCGCGACGCTGACGCCCAGCACCTCCCGACGCCCGAGCACGCGTACGTCGAGCTTGAGCCCGATGGCGAACAGCAGCAGCACGACGCCGAGGTCCGCCACCGCGTCGAGCGCGGATGTGCCCTCGATGCCGATGCCGGCCAGCAGGAATCCGGCGCCCAGGAAGCCCACCATCGGCGGCAGCCGTACGGCGTGGGCGAGCAGGCCGCCCACCGCCGCCAAGGACAGCACGAGCACCAGGTCGAACGACATCACACCTCCCGCCGCTGGGGTCGGCGTCACCCTAGGCGCTGGACGCGGCCCGGCGCCGTACCGGCTCAGGACCCGGTCCCGACCGGTCACTAGGCTTGCGCCCATGACTCGTGTCCTGTCCGCCGTCGCCTGGCCGTACACCAACGGCCCGCGCCACATCGGCCACGTCGCCGGTTTCGGCGTGCCCTCCGACGTCTTCAGCCGGTTCATGCGGATGGCGGGG
>DATIAJ010000345.1:0-2439 GCA_035458105.1 Nocardioides sp.
AGGACGTACGGCGACGACGCCCGGCGCGGGACGGACGAGCCGGAGCAGGGCGATCGCGGCGGTCGCGAGGACCGCGACGCAGAGCCCGAGGACCTGCATCGCGCGGTGTCCACCGTGGCCGTCGCCGTCGAGGGCCGCGACGGGGGCGGTCAGTCCTGCCTCGGGTGCTGCGGCGGGAACGGCGTCCGTGTGTGCGTGGTGTGCCGCGTGGGGCGTGTCCGTCACGGCGGCCACGCTCGGCGTCGCCACGGGGATCGGCACGGGGATCGGCTCGGCCGCGCTGGCGTGGGACGCCAGGCCGTGCATGGCGAAGATCGCCAGCAGTGCGAGCGCTGCCCACCACGTCCGGAGCATGCCTCCAGCCTAGGTCGCGCGTCGCATCACCACACGCGGGAACCCCGCCGAGGTGGCCTCGGTGCGCGCGGCGAGCTCGAAGCCGGCGTCCTCGAACAGCTTGCGGGTGCCGACGTAGGCCATCGTCAGGTCGACCTTCTGCCCGCGGTTGTCGACCGGGTAGCCCTCGACGACCGGTGCCCCGCGCTGGACGGCGTACGCCACCGCGCCCTCGAGCAGGACGTGGGAGATGCCGCGACCCCGGTGCCCTGGACGGACGCGGAGGCACCAGACCGACCAGGCCGGCTGGTCGTCGACGTGCGGGATCTTGGTGGAGCGGGCGAACGGCAGCTCGGCCCGGGGCGCGACGGCCGCCCACCCGACGACCTCGTCGCCGTCGTAGGCGAGCACTCCGGGCTTGGTGCGGCGGCGCGTCAGGGACTCGACGAACGCACCGCGCGCGGGGCCGGCCAGCTCCCGGTTGTCCTTCGCCGGGATGCGGTGGCTCAGGCACCAGCAGACGCTGGAGGTCGGGTTCTTCGGACCGACCATCGTGCGTACGTCGTCGAACCGGGCGTGCGTCGCCGGGTGGACGACGAACCCGCGAGACCTCACGAGCGGCATGCTGGCCATGTGGCCACGCTAGACCCGCGCACCGACGGGGCCGCCTGTTGAATGGAGGCATGGGTGCTGGACCGAGGATGCGCAGGATCGGGCTGCTGGGCGGGATGAGCTGGGAGAGCTCTGCCCTCTACTACGAGATCCTCAACGCGGCGGTGCGCGAGCGCCTCGGTGGCTACCACTCGGCGCGGGTGCTGATGTCGTCGGTCGACTTCGCCGAGGTCGAGGCCATGCAGGCCGCGGGGGAGTGGGACGCCGCCGGCGCCCTGCTCGCCGCCGAGGGTGCCGCGCTCGAGGCGGCCGGCGCCGAGTGCCTCGTGCTCGGCACCAACACGATGCACAAGGTCGCCGACGCGATCGAGGCGGCCACCGACATCCCGCTGATCCACATCGTCGACGTGACCGCCGAGGCCGTCCGGGCGGCCGGGCTGTCGCGGGTCGCGCTGCTCGGCACGCGGTTCACCATGGAGCAGGCGTTCGTGCGCGACCGGCTCGCCACGCACGGCATCGAGGCGCTCGTCCCGCCGGGCGAGGACCGCGAGCTGGTGCACGAGGTGATCTACGGCGAGCTCGTCCACGGTGTCGTGCGGGAGGCGTCGCGGGCGGCGTACGTCGACGTGGTGGACCGGCTGGTCGCCGACGGCGCGGAGGGCGTGGTCCTCGGCTGCACCGAGATCGAGCTGCTGCTGCGACCCCACGACGTCGACGTCCCCGTCTTCGCCACCACGCGGCTGCACGCATTGGCGGCGGTCGACTTCGCCCTCGGCTGAGGCGAAGCCGCACGTGCGGCGCTCAGCCCTGGGCCGGCCAGAGCGAGTGGTAGGCGTTGATCGCCGGCTGCCCGCCGAGGTGGGCGTAGAGCACGTGCGAGTCGGCGGGGATGTCCCGCGCGGTGACCAGGTCGACGAGGCCGGCGAGGGACTTCCCCTCGTAGACGGGGTCGGTGATCATCGCCTCGAGCTGCGCGCCGAGCGCCATCGCCTCCATCGTCGAGTCCACCGGCAGGCCGTAGAGCTCGCCGGCCCAGCCCTCGAGCACGGTGATCTCGTCGTCGCGCAGGTCGCGGCCGAGCTCGATCAGGTCCGCGGTGTGGCGGGCGATGCGCGCCACCTGGTCGCGGGTCTTCTCGATCGTGGCGCTGGCGTCGATGCCGAGCACGCGACGTCGTACGCCGGTGAGGTCCTCGAGTGCCGCGAACCCGGCGATCATCCCGGCGTGGGTCGAGCCGGTGACCGTGCAGACCACGATGGTGTCGAACGTGACGCCGAGCGCCTTCTCCTGCTCGGCCACCTCGAAGGCCCAGTTCGCGAACCCGAGACCACCGAGGCGGTGCTCGCTGGCCCCGGCAGGGATGGCGTACGGCGTCCCGCCACCCTCCTCGACCTCGCGGATCGCGTCCTTCCACGAGTCGCGGATGCCGATGTCGAAGCCGTGCGGGTCGAGGCGCGAGTCGGCGCCCATCATCCGGCTGAGCAGGATGTTGCC
>DATIAJ010000346.1:0-6028 GCA_035458105.1 Nocardioides sp.
GCCGCCACCTCGCCGAGCTGCGGGAAGGTCTCGCGGGAGACCCGCTCGACGAAGACGTCGAGGATGCCCCCGCAGGTCAGCCCGACCGCGAAGGCGTCGTCGTCGGAGACGCCGTAGCGCTCCAGCACCGGCTCGCCCGACGCGACCACCGACTGCGCGAGCTCGTAGACGGCGCCCTCGACGCAGCCGCCCGACACCGAGCCGACGGCGGTGTCATCGGGGCCCACCAGCATGGACGCCCCGGCCGGCCGCGGGGCGGAGCGGAAGGTCGCCACGACGGTGCCGACGCCGATGGTCTCGCCGGCCTCCCACCACTGCAGGAGCTCGGGCAGCACGTCACGCACGGGCGATCACCTCGGTCAGCTCGGCGAAGGTCGCCAGGGAGTGCCCGGCGAGGAAGTCGTCGCAGTGCGGCAGCGCCGCCACGACCCCGCCCTGCAGGGGTTCGTAGCCGACCTTGCCGCGGTGGGGGTTGACCCACACCACCCGGTGGGCGACCCGCTGCAGCCGCTCCATCTGCTCGCCGAGGAGCCCGGCGTCGCCGCGCTCCCAGCCGTCGCTGAAGACGACGACCACGGCGCCGCGCGCCATCCCCCGCTGGCCCCAGCGGTCGAGGAAGAACCGCAGCGTCTCGCCCAGCCGGGTGCCACCGGACCAGTCGGGCACCACGTCGCCGGCCGCGACGATGGCGCGGTCGGCGTCGGGGGTCTGCAGGGCGCGGGTGACGTGGGTCAGGCGCGTGCCCACGGTGAAGGTCTCGACGGTGCCCCCCGACGCCCGCGCCGAGCGGGTCAGTCGGTGGGCCAGGCGCAGCAGCGCGTCGGCGTACGACGTCATGGACCCGCTGACGTCGACGAGCAGCACCACGCGCCGCGGGCGGGTGCCGCGCCGCCGCCAGGCGATCTCGCCGGGCTCGCCGAGGTGGCGCAGCGAGTTGCGCAGGGTGCGCGGGGCGTCGAGCTCGCCGCGGTGCCAACGCCGGTGCCGGGCCGTACGCCGTACCGGCGGGTGCAGCGAGAGGCGGACGAACATCGCCGCGAGACGCCGCCTCTCGGCGGCGTCGAGGGAGGCGACGTCGCGGTGCTGGAGCACCTCGGCCTCCGACGCCATCGCGCGCACCACCTCCTCCTCGGTCTCCCCCGCTCCACCGGCCCCCTCGACCTCGGGGAGCAGCAGGTGCGCGGTCGAGGGACGCGAGGCCTCGCGCTGCTGGGCACGCGGCAGCCCGTCGCGCGGGTCGAACCACGCCGCGAAGACCTGGTCGTAGCGGGCGAGGTCGTCCGGCGAGCCGCAGAGCGTGGCCCGCCCGGCCCAGTAGGTGGCCTGCCGGTCGTCGGCACCCACGGCCGCGACCGCCGCGAGGAAGCCGTGGGCGCGGTCCTGCGTGACCGAGACACCCGCCGAGCGGAGCGCACGGGTGAAGCCGAGGAGCACCTCGTCGGCCTCGTGGAGGACAGCACTCATCTCGAAAACATCCTGTCGAGCGCGGCGCGCACGCGGTCGGCGTCCTCGCGGTACTTGAGCAGCGCGCCGAGGGTGCTGGCCGCCGACGCCAGGTCCAGGTCGGTGGTGCCGAGGTAGGTCAGCGCACGGGCCCAGTCGAGCGTCTCCGCGACCCCGGGCGGCTTGAGCAGGTCGTCGCGCTCTCGCAGCTGCTGCACGACCCCAACGACCTGCCGGGCCAGCTCCTCGCTGACCTCGGGCGCCCGGGAGCGGACGATCTGCACCTCGCGGTCGAGCCCCGGGTGGTCGATCCAGTGGTAGAGGCACCGGCGCTTGAGCGCGTCGTGCAGCTCACGGGTGCGGTTGGAGGTCAGCACCACCAGCGGCGGCTCGGGCGCGGTGACCGTGCCGAACTCGGGGATCGTCACCTGCCAGGTCGACAGCACCTCCAGCAGGAAGGCCTCGAACTCGTCGTCGGCGCGGTCGACCTCGTCGACGAGCAGCACCGCCGGGGCCTGCCGCAGGGCGGCGAGCACCGGGCGCGCAAGCAGGAAGCGCTCGTCGTAGAGGCTCTTCTCGGCCTCGTCGGGATCGACCTCGCCGCCGGCCTCCAGCGCGCGCAGGTGCAGGATCTGGCGCGGGAAGTCCCAGTCGTAGAGCGCCTGGCTGGCGTCGATGCCTTCGTAGCACTGCAGCCGGACCAGCGGCAGCTCCAGGCTCTGCGCGAGCGCCTCGGCGAGCGCCGTCTTGCCCGTGCCGGGCTCGCCCTCGAGGAGCAGCGGACGCTGCATCCGCGCGGCGAGGAAGACGACGGTCGCCAGCTCGTCGTCGGAGAGGTAGCCGGTCGCGCCCAGCCGGGCCGCGACGTCGGCGGCGGAGTCCATCCCGTGCACCATGCGACTCAGGCTACGACCCCGCACGTTGGCCGGACGTTGGGTCAGCGGTGGTCCACGTCGGCGCCGGTCGCCAGGTCGCCGCACTCGACCAGGTCGACGTCGTGCGCGGCCAGGTAGTCGCGGGCCCCGCGGTCACCGGACGCGGACGCCACGACGCCCGCCCAATGGTCGCGGCCGAGCAGCACCGGGTGCCCCGGCACGCCGTCGTACGCCGCCCGGGCGAGGGTCGTGGGCCCGTGCGCGGCGTCGAGCACCCGGTCCACGACGGCGGCGTCGACGTCGGGGAGGTCGACGAGCGACACGAGCACGCTGTCGTGGTCGGTGCGGGCGAGCGCCTCGAGGCCCGCACGCAGCGAGGCACCCATCCCCTCGGCCCAGTCGTCGGCGCGGATCCGGGAGACCGACATCGGCAGCAGCGCGGACGCCCGCCTGGCCTCGGCCCCGAGCACCACCACGATCTCCTCGCACGGCCGCAGGGCGTGCACCGCGCGCAGCAGCCACGAGGTGCCGTCGTCGTCACGGGCCAGCGCCTTGGGCCCGCCGAACCGGCGTCCCTCCCCTGCGGCGAGCAGCAGTCCGACGGTCACCCGCGCAGCATCCACGAGCCGTCCGAGGTTCTCAACCCACCGACGCCGGCCGGTCGCGGGACCTTGGGCCCGCGAGGTCGGGCCGTTGGGCCGCGGTACTCGTGCTCCCGTCCCCGGAGGCTGGACGCAGACGTCGCCCACCGAGCCGAGGAACCGCATGAGCACACGCACGCAGCCGCTGCCACCCTCGCCCGCCCGCACCGGCTCGCCGGCACCGACGAGGGGCTCGTGGGCGGCCATGCTCCTGTGGTCGGCGGCCAGCCTCGTCGCCTCGTTCGTGCTCGCGACCGAGGCCGTCACCCTGGCCGGCAACCAGGACGCGGCCTTCACCTGCGACATCAACGCCGTCGTCAGCTGCGGCACGGTGGGCAGCGCGTGGCAGGCATCGGTCTTCGGGTTCCCGAACGCTTTCCTCGGCCTGGTGAGCGAACCGGTGGTGCTCACGCTCGCGGTCGCCGGGCTCGCCGGCGTGCGCTTCCCACGCTGGATGATGCTCGCCGCGCAGGTGGGCTACACGCTGGGGCTCGCCCTGGCGTACTGGCTGCTCCACCAGGCGGTCTTCCACATCGGCGCGGTGTGCCCGTGGTGCCTGCTGGTCACCGTGGCCACCACGTTCGTCTTCGTCGAGATGACCCGCATCAACCTGCTGCAGGGGAACCTGCCCCTGCCCTCTGGCCCCCGCCGGTTCCTCGAGAAGGTCGTCCGCCACCGGCTCGACCTGCTGGCCGCAGTGGTGTGGCTCTACGGGATCTTCATGCTCCTCGTCGTTCGCTACGGAGACGCGCTGTTCTCGTGAGCGGCCGGGACCGGTCAGGCTCCCGGCACGCCGTGCAGGCCGACGGTCAGCAGGACTGCTGCGTCCTCGAGCGCCTCGAGGTCGTGCCGGGTCGGCGGGATCTCGACGTGGTCGCCGGCCGCGCCGTCCCAGGTCTCCTCGCCCGCGTGCAGCCTGACCCTGCCGTGCAGCACCTGCAGCGTCGCCTCGCCGGGGCTCTCGTGCTCACCGAGCCGGCGGTCTGCGACGAGGGCGATGAGCGTCTGGCGCAGCACGCGGCCCTGCCCGCCGTGGAGGGTGTGGGCGCTGCGTCCGGCGCTGCTGCGGCGGGCCTTGGCCAGGTGCTCATCCACCAGCGCGTCCAGTGAGGTCGTGTCCATCGTCAGCCTCCGTGATCTGTCGTGACGGTCATCGAGGGACCTGGTCCCAGCCGCGGCGCGGGGCCGCGTTGCCCAGGGGGCGGTCGTCGCGGGATCGGTAGACGACGTAGGGCCGGGTCAGGTAGCCGACGGGCGCGGAGAACACGTGGACCAGCCGGGTGAAGGGCCAGAGCGCGAACAGCGCGAACGCGACGAGCGCGTGCAGCTGGAAGCCGATCGGGGCCTCGGCCATCAGGTCGGCGTCGGGCTGGAAGGCCAGGAACGACCGGTACCAGACCGAGACGCCCTCGCGGTAGTTGTACTCCCCGCCGACGCTGAGGATCGAACCGGCGATGGTGTTCCACATGCCCAGCACGATCGCCGCGCCGAGGAAGGCGTACATCACCTTGTCCATCGGCGTCGTGGCGGAGAAGACGGGGCCCACCGTGCGGCGGCGGTAGACGAGGATCGCCATCCCCACCAGGGCCATCACGCCGGCGATCAGGCCGCCGACGACGGCGACGTAGTGGTAGAGGTGGTCGTCGATCCCGACCGCCTCGGTCCACGACCGCGGGATGAGCAGCCCGATGACGTGCCCGCCGACCACGCCGAGCATGCCGAAGTGGAACAGCGGCGAGCCGAGGCGCAGCAGGCGGTCCTCGTAGAGCTGGGACGACCGCGTCGTCCAGCCGAACTTGTCGTAGCGGTAGCGCCACACGTGCCCGACCACGAAGACGGCCAGGCACAGGTAGGGGACGATCACCCAGAGGAAGACGTTCATCTCGGTGCTCCTACGGGGATGGTCGGGGACGAGATGAGCGCTGGCCCCGAGGCCAGGGCGGGGTCGGCGGCGTAGCCCGCGAGACCGACCTCCTCGGCGGGCGGGCCCTGCTCGACGAGTCGGCGTACGGCGTCGGCCTCGTCGCCGGCGAGCTCCGGGAGGGTGCCGCACAGGGCCACCAGCGCCGGGGCCCACCGCGACCCGGTGGAACCGTCGTCGTTTCGCCAGCCAGCGAGCGCCAGGCGGAGCATCTCCACGCCGGCGCGGTGCTCCAGGAGCAGCGACCAGGCGATGTCGGCGTCGACGGTGGCGCCGAACTGCAGCACGGCGCAGAGGTGGTCGGGCAGCTCGCCGAGGTCGTCGTCCCACTCGACCCCGCCGCGACGGTAGGCGTCCTTGAACTGCACGAGTGCCGCTCCCCGCCGTCGGGTGTCACCGAAGGCGAAGTAGGTCAGGTAGAGCGCGCACTTCCTGGTGTGGTCGAAGGTGGCGACGTAGTCCTGCTGGAGCTGCGCCAGCGGCGTGCTCCGCACGTGGTCGAGCAGCGGGGCGAGGTGCGGGTGCCCGGGCACCAGCGCGGCGAGGTCGTCCAGGGACGCGAGCAGCTCCTCGGTGGGGTAGTCGAGCAGCGCGGAGCACACGGCCCAGGTGCGCACGGCCTGCTGGTCGGGCCTCGCCGTCCGGCGTCGGAACCTCATGCGCCACCCCCGTCGTTGCGTGGCGGGAACAACCCGTCCGGCGTCCCCTTGCCGTCCCAGTTGAGGAGGTTGACCCGCGACGCCTTGTCGTCGGGCGAGGCGAGCGTGTCGGCGGTCTGGCGGTCCTGCAGCATCCGGAAGTTCTCGACCGCGACCGGGGTCGGGTATCCCGAGCCCTCGCCGAAGAGGTCCTGCTGACCGCCGCCGTAGTCGCTGACAGGGCAGTCCGTAGCGAGCTCCTCCAGAGCGTGGGCCTGCTCGGCGTGCGCCGCGGGGATGACGTAGCGCTCGGCGTACTTCGCGATCGCGAGCAGGCGGAACATCTCGTACATCTGCTCCCCCGTCATCCCGACCGCCGCCGGGATCGACTCGTCGGGGTCGCGGCCGAGGTTGATGTCGCGCATGTAGGACCGCATCGCGGCGAGCTTCTTGAGCACGCGGTCGACGGGGACGGTGTCGCCGGCGGTGAAGAGGTTGGCGAGGTACTCC
>DATIAJ010000347.1:0-3637 GCA_035458105.1 Nocardioides sp.
CGGCGTCCGGCACGCGAGTGCCGGACGCCGCCTGTGATCCCCTGCTGCTCCCCCCGGCGCGGCAGGGGATCAGGACGCCTGGGCGGCGAAGAAGATGCCCGCGATGGCGTCCCCGTAGGCGACGAAGAAGTGATCGACGCCCTTCCCGTCGGCAGACTTCGTGGCGAGCGCCTCCAGCTCGCCCATCGACCGCGGGATCGTGAACCGCTCGAAGACGGTGAAGCTGAGCGGGACGCCAGCCTCGGCCGTCATGGCGAGCGCCGTGGAGACCTGGGCATCCGTCAGCGGGTCGCCACCGAGGAACTGGTGGCCACTGCGGTAGAGCTCCTCGAGCTGGAGCGTGTACCAGTTCGCCGAGTGGCTGGCCCCGGCGTTGCCCTGGTCCGAGCGGTTGGTGATGTAGCACTCGTGGGCCGACGCGGCCCCGGCGCCCGCGGCCACCAGCGCTGTGGTCAGGGCGAGTGTCGCAGCAGTCCTGCGCAACATTTTGTACCTCCAGTTCCGGGCGCCACCTGATGTTCGCGCCGTCCTGAAGAGAGTGCCGCGTGTCAGGCCTGACCCACCACGCACGGCGTTCGCACGTTCCGACTGTACGAGCGGTGTACGAGACCTAGACTCCCGGCGTGGCGCACCTTGAACCATCTGAGCAGGACGGCGTCTCGTACCCGCGGGAGCGGTTTGGCCACGTGCTCCGTCGCCTTCGTGAAGCGCAGGGGTGGACGCAGGAGGAGCTCGCGGAGCGGGCAGGGCTCACGTCGCACGGCATCAGCGCCCTTGAGCGGGGTCTCCGCTCGAGGCCCTACCCCCACACGGTGCGTTCATTGGCCGATGCGCTCTCGCTAGGGCCAGCCGACCGGGCGATGCTCCTCGCCGCTGTGCCCTCCCGAAACCAGGGCTTACGCGTCCAGCCCGTCCCACAGGCGGTGTCGACCCGCGAGGGGGGTGGAGAACGGGGCGCTGCCCGCGGGCTCAACGGCCTGCCAGGGGAGCTCACTCCCCTTGTGGGCCGCGAGGACGACGTCAAGGCGGTCATCCAACTGTTCCGCAAGCCCGGCACCAGGCTGGTCACCCTGACCGGGACCGGTGGGGTCGGCAAGACCCGGCTCGCCACCGCTGTCGCCCGAGCGGCGATCACCGATCACGATGGCGTCGTCATGGTCCGCTTGGCCTCCGTCGAGGACGGCTCGCTCATCATGCCGACCATCGGCCGGGCGCTCGGGCTGCACGCCGTCGAGGGCTCCGACGAGACCGTACTCGAGGCCCTGCGCGACCGCCGACTGCTGCTCGTGCTCGACAACCTCGAACAGCTTCCGACGGCGGGGCTCGTCGTGTCCAAGCTGCTCGAGGAGTGCCACGGGCTGGTCGTTCTCACCACGAGCCGCGCCGCGCTCCGGGTGCGCGGAGAGGTAGAGCACGCAGTGCACCCTCTGGCGACGCCGAGCGGGATCGGGGGCATGGCGGAGGTCGAGACGGCACCGGCGGGGATGCTGCTGCTCACGCGGGCCCGGGCCGTCTCACCGGGTTTCGGCACGAGCCCCGACGACGCCGCCGCGGTGGCAGCGCTCTGTCGCCGCCTGGCCGGCATACCCCTAGCGTTGGAGCTCGCCGCCGCGCGAGCGCGGCTGCTGTCGCCACAGCTCCTGCTCGAGCGACTCGACGACGCCATGACCCGCGAGGGTGCCGTCGATCTTCCGGAGCGCCAGCGGACGATGCGTGCGACGCTCGACTGGAGCTATCGCCTGCTGAGCGAAGCCGAGCGGGCCCTCTATCGACGGCTGGCCGTCTTCACCGGCGGTGCCACTGTGGGCGACGTCGAAGAGGTGGCGGACGATCTCGGCGACGTGCTGCCGCTGCTCGAGCGGCTCATCGAGCACTCGCTCGTGCGCGCGACGTCGCTGCCCGACGGGACCGTGTGGCACTCGATGCTCGAGCCGGTCCATCAACACGCTGCCTCGCTGCTCACCCCCGACGAGGCCCAGATCGCTCGGGCGCGCCACGCGACGGTCTACCGCGAGCGCGCACGGGCGGCGGCGATGCACTACGAAGGCAGCGACCAGGTCGTGTGGCTCGAGCGGTCCGAGCGCGACGCCGGCAACTTTGCCGCGGCTGCGGACCACTGGCTCGCCCAGCGCGAGGGCGAGCACGCCGGGGAGATGGTGTGGCACCTCTGGCTCTTCTGGTGGCTCCGCGGTCACCTCCGTCAGGGTCGGCGTCTGGCCGAGGCGGCCATCGCGTTGGAGATGACCCCGAGGACCCGGGTCCGAGCCATGCTGACCGCCGCGTCGATGGCCTTCGCGCAGGGTGAGATCGCCGCCAGCGAGCGCCACTGGGCCATGGCCCGCCAGGTCGCAGTCACCGCCGACGACGCGCTCGGTCACGCCTACGCGGAGGCCGGAGAAGGGCTCGCTGCCCTCGCGTCCGGCGAGGTCCTCCAGGCCCGAACACACTTCCTCCGGGTCATCGACACAGTGGAACTGGACGATCCGGAGGCCGACTGGATCCTCGGTCTGACCCACGTGTGGCTGGGCACGGTCCACCTGCTCCAGGGCGAGCCGGTTGCCGCTGTGGCACGCTGCGAGCAGGGCCTCACCCTCGCCCGGCGGCGCGGCGACCGCCTCACGACCTACGTGGCGCTCTACGGACTGATCCAAGCCGCGCTGGCCCTCGATCGCGCCGAGGAGGCTCGCGGGCTGCTCGCCGAGGGGTTCGAGCTCTCGGTCGAGACCGGCGACCTCGCCAACCTCTCGTTCTTCCTCGAGAGCCTAGCCGTCGTGGAGGGCTCCAGCGGCGACCACGCACGGGCCGCCGTGCTGCTCGGCGCCTCCGCCGCGGTGCGCGACCGGGTGGGCTCTGCCGTCTACGGCTACTACCTTCCCGACCCGACCCTACGTGCGCGCGCGGAACATGAGGCACGGGAGTCACTCGGTCCGATCGCCTTTGCAGCAGAGCTGGCGCACGGGCGCTCGCTCACGCCGGTGGAAGCAGTGGCCGTGGCCGTGGGTGACCAGCGCGGCGCTCCGAGAGCGATATCCGGCTGACAACGCCACCGGGGGCGCACGGAGAGGCACCACTCGCTCGGGGGTCCGAGTCGCCTCTACACCGGCTTCATCGCGCCAGCGTGGCGTGGCATGGCGCTACAGGCCGTCACGAACTGTCTGGGGAGTGGGCCGCAGCGGTCGCCTGGGTCACCGGCGCCCTCACCTCGGGACGGCATACCTCGTCGTCGGGGCGTTGAGCGCAACCTACCAATGACGCTGTGGCAACGACCCCACACGTATGTGAGTCACCGTGGAGTGAGCAGCCCCGACGCGAAGGGCACCACATGACTACGACCCAGAGAGGCATCACCCTCGTCGCCCACGACAAGAAGAAGCCCGAGCTTGCTCAGCTGGGCGGCTACAAACAGCCAGACGCTCGGAGCACCGCCACTTCGCCAGCGGCACGACAGGCACGTTGCTCAACGACGAGCTCGGCCTGACCGTGACGCGACTGCTGTGCGGCCCGGTCGGTGGCGACCAGCAGATCGGTGCACGGATCGCCGAGGGCACGATCGACCGGCTTGTCTACTTCTTGGACCCGCACGAGCCGCAGCCGCACAACCCTGACGTCAAGGCGCTGCTGCGCGTGGCTGCAGTGT
>DATIAJ010000348.1:0-12167 GCA_035458105.1 Nocardioides sp.
CGGTCCCAAGAGCGCGCAGCGCATCGCCTTCCACCTGCTCCAGGCCGAGCCCACCGACGTACGCCGCCTCGCCGACGTGCTGATCGAGGTCAAGGCCCGGGTGAAGTTCTGCTCGACGTGCTTCAACGTCAGCGAGGACGAGCGGTGCCGGATCTGCCGCGACGAGCGCCGGGACCCGAGCGTCCTGTGCGTCGTGGAGGAGTACAAGGACGTCGTCGCGATCGAGCGCACCCGCGAGTTCCGCGGCCGCTACCACGTGCTCGGAGGCGCGATCTCGCCGATCGACGGCATCGGCCCCGACCAGCTCCACGTCAAGGAGCTGATGCCCCGCCTGGCCGACGGCACGGTCACCGAGGTCATCCTCGCGACCGACCCGAACCTCGAGGGCGAGGCCACCGCGACCTATCTCACGCGCCTGCTCCTGCCGATGGGGTTGCGCGTGACCCGCTTGGCGAGTGGACTGCCGGTGGGCGGTGACCTCGAGTACGCCGACGAGGTCACGCTCGGCCGAGCATTCGCCGGAAGGAGATCAGCCGAATGACGACCGACGAGAGGGTGTTCGGCGAGCAGATCGCCGACTCCGTGGAGAGCTTCCTGCTCGCCCTGCGCGCCATCGCCCGTGAGGGCAACGGGGCGCAGGCCGTCTCGCTGCTGCTCCTCGAGATCAGCCAGGTCCTGCTGGCCGGTGCCCGGATGGGCGCGCAGCACGACTTCACCCCGCGCGAGGAGTACCAGCCCGATGTCGGCCCGGAGGCCGACATCGACGACCTGCGGCTGCGGCTGGCGGAGATGCTCGAGGGCGTCGACGCCTACACCTTCGTCTTCGACCCCTACGTCCCCGAGGTGGTCGAGAGCCGGCTCTCCGACGACCTCGCCTCGATCGCCATCGACCTGGAGAACGGCCTGCGCCACTTCCGCGCCGGCAACGTCGACGAGGCGCTGTGGTGGTGGCAGTTCTCCTACGTCAACAACTGGGGCAACCTGGCCGGCGCCGCGCTCAACGCCCTGCTGACCGTCGTGGCGCACGATCGGTTCGACACCGACTTCGAGGCTGATGCCGACGCCGTGGCGGTCGCGGATGAGATGCTCGGGAGCGCCCCCACCGCCCAGCCGTAGAATCGGCGGTGGCCTGGCGGCAACGGCGCCGCGGGCACGCCAGAGCACAGCGGTCCGTGACGGCCGCACACCGATCCCGAGGACCAACCGTGGGCATTGTCGTGCAGAAGTACGGCGGCTCCTCGCTCGCCGACGCCGACGCCATCAAGCGCGTCGCGCGGCGCATCGTGGACGTCAAGAAGTCCGGTCACGACGTGGTCGTCGCCGTGTCCGCCATGGGCGACACGACCGACGACCTCTACGACCTGGCCAACGGCGTCTCGCCGCTGCCGCCGGCGCGCGAGATGGACATGCTGCTCACGGCCGGTGAGCGGATCTCGATGGCGCTGGTCGCCATGGCCATCAGCGACCTGGGCTACACCGCCCGGTCCTTCACCGGCTCGCAGGCTGGCGTGATCACCGACTCGGTGCACGGCAAGGCCAAGATCATCGACATCACGCCGGGTCGCATCACCCAGGCCATCGGTGAGGGCCACATCGTCATCGTCGCCGGCTTCCAGGGCGTCTCGGCCGACACCAAGGAGATCACCACGCTCGGCCGCGGCGGCACCGACACCACCGCGGTGGCGCTCGCCGCGGCGCTCGAGGCCGACGTGTGCGAGATCTACACCGACGTCGACGGCGTCTTCACCGCCGACCCGCGCATCGTGCCGAGCGCCCGCAAGCTGGGCAAGGTCTCCTACGAGGAGATGCTCGAGCTCGCTGCCTGCGGGGCCAAGATCCTGCACCTGCGCTGCGTGGAGTACGGCCGCCGCTACGGCATCCCGATCCACGTGCGCTCGTCGTTCAGCCAGCTCGAAGGCACCTGGGTCGTCAGCGACCCCCAGGCCCACCCCAGCCTCAGCGGACCCACCGAGGAAGACACCATGGAACAGCCCATCATCGCCGGCGTGGCCCACGACCGGAGCGAGGCCAAGATCACCGTCGTCGGCGTGCCCGACAAGGTGGGCGAGGCCGCCCGCATCTTCGAGGCCCTGGCCGACGCGCAGATCAACCTCGACATGATCGTGCAGAACGTCTCGGCCGCCGCGACGAGCCTCACCGACATCTCCTTCACGCTGCCGCGCACCGACGGCCAGGTCGCGATGACCGCGCTGGCGCGCATCCAGGCCGAGGTCGGCTACGACAAGCTGCTCTACGACGACAAGATCGGCAAGGTCTCGCTGATCGGCGCCGGCATGCGGTCCCACCCCGGCATCACCTCGAAGTTCTTCGCCGCGCTCGCCTCGGCCGGGGTCAACATCGGGATGATCTCCACCTCGGAGATCCGCATCTCGGTCGTCGTGGACGAGAACGCCGTCGACGACGCCGTACGCGCCACGCACACGGCGTTCGACCTCGACGCCGACGAGGTCGAGGCCGTGGTCTACGGAGGCACCGGACGATGACGAACAAGGTCAACATCGGCATCGTCGGAGCCACCGGCCAGGTCGGCGTCGCGATGCGCCAGATCCTGCTCGAGCGAGCGTTCCCCGCCGACCAGGTGCGCTTCTTCGCCTCCTCGCGCTCGGCCGGAACGGTGCTCCCGTTCGGCGACCGCGAGGTCACCGTCGAGGACGCCGAGACGGCTGATCCGACCGGGCTCGACATCGCGCTGTTCTCGGCCGGGGCCACGACCTCGCGGGCGCTGGTGCCCCGCTTCGTCGAGGCCGGCGTGATCGTCGTCGACAACTCCTCGGCCTTCCGCAAGGACCCCGACGTCCCGCTGGTCGTCTCGGAGGTCAACCCCGACGCGATGGCGGGTGTCGTCCAGGCCGGGCGCGGCGTGATCGCCAACCCCAACTGCACGACGATGGCCGCGATGCCGGTGCTCAAGCCGCTGCACGACGAGGCCGGGCTGACCCGCCTCGTCGTGTCGTCCTACCAGGCCGTCTCCGGGTCGGGCGTCGCCGGCGTCGACGAGCTCGCCAACGCCGTGGCCGCGGCGGGCGACAAGGCGCGCGAGCTCGCCTACGACGGGTCCGCGATCGCCTTCCCCGACCCGGTGAAGTACGTCGAGCCCATCGCCTACAACGTGTTGCCGATGGCCGGCTCGATCGTCGACGACGGGCTGAACGAGACCGACGAGGAGCAGAAGCTCCGCAACGAGTCGCGCAAGATCCTCGGCCTGCCCGACCTGCTGGTCTCCGGCCTCTGCGTGCGCGTCCCCGTCTTCACCGGCCACTCGCTGGCGATCAACGCAGAGTTCGAGCGGCCGATGACCCCGGCCCGCGCCCGCGAGATCCTGGCCTCGGCCGCCGGCGTGGAGCTCGACGACGTACCGACCCCGCTCAAGGCGGCGGGCAAGGACCCGTCCTACGTCGGCCGGCTCCGGCAGGACCCGGGCGTCCCCGACGACCGCGGTCTCGCGCTCTTCATCAGCAACGACAACCTGCGCAAGGGCGCCGCCCTCAACACCGTGCAGATCGCGGAGCTCATCGCCGCCGCTCGCTGAACCTGTCGGCCCGTGCACGGCCTGACAACTTCAGCGATCCCCGGTCGGCCGGGGAATCCTGAACATGTCGGCCCGTGCACGGCCTGACAAGTACTGGGAGTGGCTGTGGGTCGTCAGCGGACGTCGTACGACGCGCGGGTGTCGCGCGGCTGCTCGTCGCCGACGGCGGTGGTGACCCACCACGAGGCGGCGTACGCGATCACCGACGCGAGGGGTACGGCGACGAGCGCCCACCACTCGTCGAGCGACCCGAGCAGGAGGACCAGGACCAGCACGGCCAGGATGCCGACGGCGAGGACGCTGGTCGAGCCGGCGTGCGGCACACCGAGCACGCGCAGCAGGAGGCTCCCGGCCCACGCCAGCACCGCGACCACGACCACGAGGATCAGCAGCCCCGGCCCGCCGCCGCACGCCGACGTGCCGCGTACGGCCTCGCACCCGGCGCCGGCCAGCCAGGCCAGCACCACCGCGAGCCCGCCGACCGCGACCCCCGTGAGCGCGGCCGCGGGCAGCCCATGCACGGCGACGCTCGGCAGTCGCCGTCGTGGGCGGCCCTGCGCCGGCTCGGGCGCGGCGTCCGGGACGTCAGGTGTGTCCCTCCGGCGCCGCAGCGACAGGGAGGGCATCTCGAGCGGGGGACCGTCGTCGGGTGCACCGTCTGCCATGGGGGCACAGTGCCACATGCCGCGGAGATCGGGTGGTACGACGTCACGACCTCGTGGCGCCTGGGTGCCGGGCGACCCAGACCGCCGCCCCCACCAGGGCGCCGCCGGTCGCGAGCAGCGTGAGCGCGGCCGAGAGCCGTCCGGGGAACCACGCGTCGGCGGCGCCAGGCATCGTCCACAGCAGGGTGATCGCGGCGACGCCGAGCCAGGGCAGGCTCCGCTCCCACAGCGCCAGGACCGCGGCGGCGACCGACGTCCCCAGCGCGAGCGCGATGCCCACGTCCGGCGACATCGTGAGGGCGCCCAGGACGGCACCGAGCACGCCGAAGGTCACTCCGGTGACGCGCGGCTCGAGCCGACCTGCCCACGAGAGGGCGACCCAGCAGGCCGCGGTGGCCCACGCGAGGGCACCGCCCCACGAGGAGTCGGTCGAGGTGAGCTCGATGCCGATGCCGATGGCGGAGACCAGCAACGGCACGAGCAGGGCCAGCTGCTGGAGCCACGTCTGCCGCAGCCACCAGAGGGCGCCCGCGACGACCGCTGTCAGCGGGCCGACCACGACCAGGGCGTGCTCGTCGTACCGGTCCAGCACCTCGGTGCTGAACACGCTGACGAACCCGGCGGTGGCTCCGACGCCGAGGGCCCACAGCACCGAGCGCAAGCGGCCCGCTGCCTCGCCGAGGCGGGCGGGCACGGCGAAGCCGGCGCCGATGAGGGCCACTGTCGTGGCGCCGATCAGGGCGAGCCGGAGCGGCACCGACAGGTCGGACCAGAGCATCCCGGCCAGGATCCCGGCGCCGATCAGCATGACGACGCCTCCGAGGTAGCCGAGCGCCTCGACGACCAGGGACGGACCGGCCTCCGGCGACCGCGGCATCGCCGCGGCATGCTGCTCACGTCGCTCCGCCTCGTGCTCCCGGATCGCGCGTGACTGCTCCGGCGTGACGAGTCCCGCCGCCACCCACTCCTCGAGGGCGTCGAGCACCGACGGTGACGGCTGAGGCGCGTTCCCCATCACTGCCTCCTCTGCACGTGCGGCACGACGGGTCGTCCCGCACCTCCATGCTCGTCGCGCGGGTCGCTGGGCGACATGTCCGAAAGGACCGTCCTCGGAGGACGTTGTCCCCTGTCCGCGCACCTGGGGCGGTCATAGGCTCCGACGACATGGATCGGGTACGCCGTGGGGCGGCGTCGCTGGCCGGCCTGGCGGCCGTGACGGCTTTGGCGACGACGCTCGGAGCGTGCTCCGACGACGGCGGCCGAGGGTCGGAGGAGACTCCCGAGGACGTGCTCGCCGCGGCCAAGGTGGCGCTCGACGAGACCAGTGGCGTGACCCTGTCGCTGGCCACCGAGCAGCTTCCCGACGGCGTCGACGGCGTCCTGGAGGCAACGGGTGTCGCCACCCGGGCGCCGGCCTTCGACGGCGACCTCGTCGTCCTGGTCAACGGGCTGGAGGTGGACGTGCCGGTGGTCTCGGTCGACTCCACGGTCTGGGCGATGCTGCCGTTCACCCGCTCCTTCAGCGAGGTCGACCCCGCGGACTACGGCGCCCCTGACCCGGCACGACTGATGGACCCGGACAGCGGCCTGTCGACCTGGCTCACCGCCGCGACCGACGTCGAGGAGGGTGAGCGGGTCCGCGACGGCGAGGTCGTCCTGAGCTCGTACACCGGGACGCTGCCCGGCCGCGTGGTCGACGCGTCGATCCCGAGCGCGGACGAGGACGCCACCTTCCCCGCCACGTTCCGCATCGACCAGGAGGGCCGGCTCCGGGCCGTGGACGTCTCCGGCCCGTTCTACGGCCCGCAGGGCACGGTCGACTACACCGTCGGCGTGGACGACTACGGGGCCGACCCGGACATCAGCGCCCCGTGACCGGGTCCGACGCACCGGGTCACGAGGTCGACCGGCGCGGCCGGGTCCTGCTCGGCCTGGCCGCCGTCGCGGTGGGCTTCGCGGCAGCCGACAACTACGTCGTGGTGCTCGCCCTGCCCGACATGATGGGGTCGGCCGGGCTGTCGGCGGAGGACCTGCAGCGGGCCGCACCGATCATCTCCGGCTTCCTGCTCGGGTACGTCGCAATGCTGCCGCTCATCGGGCGCATCGCCGACGTCCGTGGCAGGTTGCCGGTGCTCGTCGGCTCGCTCGTGGTCTTCGCGCTCGGCTCGCTGGTGACGGCCACGGCCTACGACCTCACCAGCGTGGTGGCCGGACGCCTCCTCCAGGGCGTCGGCGCGGGCGGCCTGCTGCCCCCGACCCTCGCGCTGGTGGCCGACCTCTACCCGCCCCGGCGCCGAGGACTGCCGCTCGGCGTGGTCGGTGCCGTGCAGGAGCTGGGGAACGTCGTGGGGCCGGTGTACGGCGCCGTGGTGCTCGCGTTCGGGAGCTGGCGCACCATCTTCTGGATCAACCTGGCGGTCGGCCTCGTCCTGGCCGCCGCTCTCCGGCATCGGGCAGCCGGGACGACCCTCGAGCCCGTCGAGCCGCGCGGGATCGACGTACCCGGCCTGGTCCTCGCCGCCGCGGCACTCGGCTGCCTGGTGCTGGTGATGGTCCAGCCCCCACGGTTGCTGGCCGACGTGACGGTCGGGCTCGCCTTCCTCCCGGTGGCCGGAGAGAGCCGGTGGCTCTCGCCCCTCGCGCTGGGGACCTCCGCGCTGGCCGTGCTCCTGGTGATCCGCTGCCTGACGGCGCATGACCCGCTCGTCGACGTCCGCTCCTGGCGAGGCACCCTGGCCGAGGTCGACCTGGTGGGCGCGTTGCTGCTCTCGATGGTGCTCGCGACGATCATCCTGGCCTTCGCCACCGCCGACCCCGAGGTGCAGGTGCTCTCGCCGGCCGGCCCGTGGCTGCTGGTGGTGGGCTCGGTCGCTGCCGTGCTCTTCTGGCTTCGCAACCGGTCCGTCGCCCACCCGCTGGTGCCACCTCGCGCGGTGACCGCGACGCCCGCGTGGGGGGCGCTGGTGGTCAGCTTCTTGATCGGCGCGGCGGTCATCGCCGCCCTGGTGGACATTCCGATCTTCGCCCGCATCACCGTCCACAACGACTCGCAGCTGATGGCCGCGCTGGTGCTGCTGCGGTTCCTCGTCGGGCTCCCGGTCGGCGCGTTCCTGGGCGGGTGGCTGACCCACCGCATGGGCGCCGGCGTGGTGACGGCCCTCGGCATGGCGGTCTCCGCAGCCGGGTTCGGGTGGATGTCACAGTGGCGGTTCGAAGCATTGGAGAGCCCGGTGGCCACGGTGCCGCTGGTCGCCGCGGGCCTGGGCATCGGCTTGTCGATGGCGCCGGTGAACGCCGCGCTGCTCTCCGCCACAGCCCCCGGGGTCCACGGCCTGGCCAGCGCCCTGCTCATCGTGGCGCGCACGGTCGGCAAGCTCGTCGGCATCAGCGTGCTGACCACGATCGGGCTGCGACGCTACTTCGCCACGCAGGCCGACCTGCCCGAGCCGATGGAGGTCTGCGGGGCGGGGGACAGCCGGTGCGCCGCGTTCAGCCGGATCCTCCAGGACGCCGGGCTGGTCCAGCTGCAGACGATCTTCCTGGGCGCCGCCGCCTGCTGCGTCGCGGCCGGGCTGGTCGCGCTGGTGGTGTTCCGGAACGCAGACACCCGCGAGGTACCGACGTCCCCCGTCGGGTCCGGGATCTGACCAACCCCGGAAATGAGCAACGGACCTACGTCTCCGTAGGTCCGTTGTCGCTGATGTCCTGCGACATCACATGGTCGGGCTGACAGGATTTGAACCTGCGGCCTCCTCGTCCCGAACGAGGCGCGCTACCAAGCTGCGCCACAGCCCGCCGCCCTGACCGAGCGAACTCGTCAGGGCAACGTCGGCGAGCATACCGGAGCGGTCAGGGGCTCTGGAAATCGCCCCGGGCCGGTGGACCGGGGTCGGCTCAGGAGGCGAGCCTGCGGGTGAGGGTGAGGTGGGTGACGCCGCTGGGCGAGGACACCGACTCGACGTCGAAGGTGTCCTCGAGCGCCTCGAGACCGTCCCAGAGACGGGTGCCCCGACCGAGCACGATGGGCACCACGACGACGTGCAGGTGGTCGACCAGGCCTGCGGCGACGAAGTCCCGGACCACGGTCGCGCCGCCACCGAGGCGTACGTCGAGGTCACCCGCCGCCTCCCGCGCGACCGCGAGCGCCTCGGCAGGGGTGGCGTCGAGGAAGTGGAATGTCGTCCCGCCCGCCATCTCGAGCGGAGGCCGTGGGCGGTGTGTCAGGACGTACGTCGGCGTGTGGAAGGGCGGCTCCTCGCCCCACCACCCCCGCCAGTCGGGGTCGTCCTGCCACCCGGGCGGACCGAACTTGTTGGCGCCCATGATCTCCGCGCCGAAGCCGACCTCGTGGCGGGCCGCGAACACCGCGTCGACGCCGCGCTGGCCGGCCTCGCGGTCCCAGAAGGCGGTGGCGAACATCCACTCGTGCAGCCGCTCGCCGGCGTGGCCGAAGGGCGACTCGAGGGACTGCGGCTCGCCGGAGCCGAAGCCGTCGAGGGAGATCGAGAAGTTGTGGACCCGGACGAGTGGCATGAGGAGCTCCTTCAGCCGAGGGGAGGGTGGTCGAGCACGGTGGGGACGTAGTCGAGGAGCTGCAACCGGCCGTCGAACGTGCGGCTCTCGACCAGCTCGAGCCGTACGTCGGGATAGCCGTCGAAGAGGCGGTCGCGCCCGGTGGCACCGTTGATGACCGGGAACACCACGACACGCAGCCGGTCCACGAGACCCGCGACCAGAAGTGACCGGCCCAGGCTGAGGCTGCCCAACGTGCGGAGGGGGAGCGGGCCCTCGGCCTTCATCACCCGCACGGCCTCCTCCGCCTCGGACGACACCAGCAGGCTGTTCTCCCAGTCGAGCGGGGCCGTGAGCGTCGAGGAGAAGACGACCTTCGGCATCTCACCCAGCGCCGCGATCGCCTCCGGCTCCTCGTCGGCCATCCCCGACATCAGGCGGTAGGTGGTCGCGCCCATCAGGACGGTGTGCTTCGGCTGCTCGCCCAGCCAGGCGAAGTACTCCGGGCCGCCCAGGCCCCACAGGCCGGGCCAGCCGTCCGCGGCGGTCCACCCGTCGAGCGAGACGATGACGTCGATCATGAGCTCCTGCACGATGCCTCCTCCGCGCCTCACAGACCACCACAACTCCGGTGACGGCGGAAGGGGTCTTCAGGCTCAGCGCGGCACCAGGGTCAGCAGCGTCGCCTCGGGCCGGCAGGCCACCCGGAAGCGGACGTAGGGGTTGGTGCCGAGCCCGGCCGACACGTGCAGCCAGGCCGAGCCCTCGTCGCCGGGCGCCGAGTCGGCTGGGTGGCGGTGCAGGCCGCGCGCGCGGGCGGGCTCGAGGTCGCAGTTGGTCGTGAGCGCCCGGCCGCCCGGCAGGCACACCTGGCCGCCGTGGGTGTGGCCGGCGATGATCGCGTCGTAGCCGTCGGCGGCGAACTGGTCGAGCACGCGGAGGTACGGCGCGTGGGCCACGGCCAGGCGCAGGTCGGCCGCCCGGTCGGCCGGCCCGGCGACCCGCTCCAGGTCGTCGTACCTGAGGTGGGGGTCGTCGACGCCCGCGAACGCGATGGTGGTGTCGCGCACGGTCAGCGACCCGAAGCCGTTGGTGAGGTCGAGCCAGCCCGCGGCGTCGAAGCGCTTCTTGAGGTCGGGCCACGGGAGCTGGGGGGTCGAGGTGTTGCGCTTCCCCGTGTCGGGGAGCAGGTAGAGCAGCGGGTTGCGCATGCCCGGTGCGTAGTAGTCGTTGGACCCGAGGACGTAGGCGCCCGGGACGTCGAGCAGCCCGCCGAGGGCGTCGGCGACGACCGGCACGGCGCGCATGTGGGCGAGGTTGTCGCCGGTGTCGATGACCAGGTCGGGCTCGAGGGCGGAGAGCCCGCGCAGCCACTCCTGCTTGGCCCGCTGGTCGGGCGCCATGTGGATGTCACTGAGGTGGAGCACCTTCAGCGGTGCGTGGCCGGTGGGCAGCACGGGCACGGTGACGCGGCGGAGCGTGTACTGCCGGGCCTCCCATGCGGCGTACGTCGCCAGGCCCGCGCCGGCGAGCGTCCCGAGCCCGAGCGTGCGGCGGACGACGGGGAGGAGAGGCATTCGCCAAGGCTGCCACAATGGGCCTCATGAGTGCTCTGAAGGACCGTCTCCGCGCCGACCTGACCACCGCCATGAAGGCGCGTGACGAGCTGCGCTCCTCGACCATCCGGATGGTGCTGACCGCGATCACCAACGCCGAGGTCGCCGGCAAGGAGGCCCGCGAGCTCTCCGACGACGACATCATCGGCGTGCTCTCGACCGAGGCCAAGCGGCGCCGTGAGGCGGCCGTGGCGTTCGAGGAGGGCGGGCGCACCGAGATGGCGGCCAAGGAGGCGGCCGAGGGCGAGGTCATCGCCGAGTACCTCCCCGCCCAGCTGGGCGAGGCGGAGATCGCCGAGCTCGTCCGTGCCGCGATCGAGCAGACCGGCGCCGCCGGCGAGGGCATGCGCGCGATGGGCAAGGTGATGGGCGTCGTGACGCCCCAGGTCAAGGGGCGTGCCGACGGTGGCGCCGTGGCGGCCGAGGTGCGCAAGCAGCTCGGCTGACGGGCCGCGCCCCGGTCAGCCCCGTCCGCCGCCGTTGCCGCGGCCCCGACCACCGCCGTTGCCGTTGCCGTTGCCGCCGCCGTTGCCACCGTTGTCGGTGGACGGCGGGGGAGGGACGTAGCCCGTGGAGGTGTAGAGCGTGACGGTGTCGCCGCTGCTCAGCTGGGCGCCGCCCTCGGGTGAGGTGTAGGCGACGAGGCCGGCCCCGGTCTCGGAGTTGACCTGTCCGCCGTCGGCGACCGTGAACCCGGCCGCCTGGAGCGCCGCGGTCGCGGCCTCGACGCTCTGGCCCGCCACGTCGGGCACGGTGCTGAGCACGCCGGCGATCTCGTCGCCGGGCGGTGCCTGGAAGTCCTCGTAGGCGAGCTTGGGGGACGCTGCCGCCATGGCCTCGCCCCAGATGGGTCCGGCCACGGTCGAGCCGAAGGCCTCGCCGATGTAGCTCCCGCCGACCACCTGGCCGTTGAGGCTGACCCACTCGCCGAACTGGTTGGCGCCGGCGACCATCGCGGCCGTCGAGATCGTCGGGGTGTAGCCGGCGAACCACACCGACATGTTGTTCTGGTTGGTGCCGGTCTTGCCGGCCGACGGCTTGTCGATGGCGAGGGACGAGCCGAAGCCGCCGGGCTCCATCACGCCGCGCAGGATGTCGTTGACCGCGTCCGCGGTGGCGCCGGGCATGACCTGCTCGCAATCGGGGGCGAAGTCCTTCAGGACGCCGCCGGAGGAGTCGAGCACCTGCGTGACCGGACGCGGCTCGCAGTGGAGCCCGCGGGCGGCGAAGGTGGCGTAGGCCTGGGCGATCTCGAGCGGGCTGCTGTCGGAGACGCCGAGGATCCACGACGGCACCTTCTGCGCCAGCGGGACCTTGACGCCCATCTCCTTGGCGAGCTCGAGTGGCTTGCACATGCCCGTCCGGGTCTCCAGCTGGGCGAAGAAGGTGTTCACGGACTGCTGCGTGCCGGAGTAGAGGTCGAACGTGCCCGACCCGGTGGAGTTGGAGACGTTCCATCCCTCGCCGTCGCCGCGGTAGGGGCCGTCGCAGTTCTCGAACGCCTCGTCCGGGATCGTCATCTCCGGCGGGGAGTTGATCGTGGTGCTCAACGGGATGCCCTGGTTGATCGCCTCGGCGAGGACGAACACCTTGAAGGTCGAACCCGCCTGGAAGCCGTTGGCGTCGCCGTACTTCTTGGGCACCACGTAGTTGAGGTAGGTCTCGCCGCCCGCCTTGTCCTTGCCCATCGGGCGCGACTGCGCGATGGCGCGTACGTCGCCGGTGCCGGGCTCGACCATCGCGAGGCCGCCGATGGCCTGGTCGGTCTGGAAGACATGGCTCGAGACCGCGTCGTCGGCGCCCTTCTGCATGTCGAGGTCGACC
>DATIAJ010000349.1:0-5301 GCA_035458105.1 Nocardioides sp.
ATCGTCACCCGCCCACACATCGCGGCGAGCGGGTTGAAGTTGCGCGCGGACTGCCGGTAGATCAGGTTGCCGTGCCGGTCGCCCTTCCAGGCCCGCACCAGCCCGAAGTCGGCGACGATGGCCTCCTCGAGGACGTACTCCTTCTCGACCAACGAGCCGCCTTCGCCGTCGTGCACAGAGAAGACCTTGGTCTCCTTCGGCGGCGACGCGACCACGACGTTGCCGGAGTCGTCGTACTTCCACGGCAGACCGCCCTCGGCGACCTGCGTGCCGACGCCGGTCGCGGTGTAGAAGCCGGGGATCCCCGAGCCGCCTGCGCGCATCCGCTCGGCCAGCGTGCCCTGCGGGGTCAGCTCGACCTCGAGCTCACCGTGCAGGTACTGCCGGGCGAACTCCTTGTTCTCGCCGACGTAGGACGAGATCATCCGCCGGATCCGCTTGGCGAACAGCAGTCGACCCAGCCCCCACTCGTCCACACCGCAGTTGTTCGAGACCGCCTCGAGGTCGGTGGTGCCCGCCTCGAGGATCGCGTCGATCAGCACCGACGGGATGCCCGAGAGACCGAAGCCACCGACGGCCAGGGTCGCGCCGTCCGGGATGTCAGCGACCGCCTCGGCCGCGGAAGAGACCACTTTGTCCATGCCGGAGACCCTAGCGGGGGTGTGACCGGCGCCACCGTGTGGGCGGGCACCACAGTGTGCGGCTCCGTGTGTGGGCCGCAGCAGGCATGGAAGAGCCGGACCCGGGGAAGAGGCACCCTCCCCGGGCCCGGCCAGTCTCGGTGCCGGACCTGCTCGTCCTCAGCGCGCGGCCAGGCGCTCCCTCACCTGCGCGAGCAGGGCGGCGCGGAGCTCGCCGTCGAGCTTGCGACGGACCAGCTTGCGAAGCTGCACCAGCTCCTTCTTCGCTGCCCGCCGGTCGCCGGAGCGCTCGGCCTCGCGGGCGTCCTCGTCGGCCTGGAGCAGCTTGGTGGCGAGCCTGGGACCGACCTCACCGTCGGCAGCCAGCGTCTTCACGACCTTGGTGACCGACTTCCCGGTCGCCCGGACGGTGAAGACCACTGTCTGCGAGCTGGTGTTGCCGGCCGCGTCCGTGGCGGTGACGGTCAGGACGTGACGACCCGTGGACAAGGTCCACATCTGCCACTCGCCCGGCTCGACGCTCTCGCCGTCCAGCACCGCCCGCACGCTCCGGACACCCGAGGTCGCATCCGTGCCGGCCCACGTCACCGAGGCCGTCTTGTGGCTCGGGTAGCTGCGCTCGCGGATGCCTCCGACGAGCACCTCGGGCTGCACGGTGTCGACCGCGAGCTCCTCCGACTGCGCCGTCTCGATGTTGCCGGCCCTGTCGACCGACCGCACCTCGAGGACCTGACGGCCCTGCTCGGTGATCGTGAACGGAGAGCTGTACGCCGTCCACGCGCCGTTGCCGAGGCGGTACTCGGTGCGTGCCACCCCGGATCCGCCGTCGGTCGCGCTGAGCGTGACCTTCGGAGTCGTGGTGAACCAGCCGGCGCGGCCGTCGGGCGAGGCCGGGTCGGTGCGGACGGTCGTCACCGGGGCGGCGGTGTCGCCAGGCGGTCCGTCGACGGTGACCGTGACGGACTTCACCGTCTCCTCGTTGCCCGCGACGTCGGTGGAGCGGAAGCGGACCGTGTGCTCGCCGGGCTCGGTGAGGGTGAACGGAGCCGTGTAGTCGGTCCACTCGCCCTCGTCGATGCGGTACTCGGTGGAGGCGACGCCGGAGCCGTCCGTCTCGTCGGTCGCGGTCAGCGTGACCTGCACGCCGTCCTCGACCACGACCTGGCCAGCGGTGGTGACCGGCGCCGTCGTGTCGGCCGGCGGCTCCTCCTCGGAGTCGAGGTGGAAGTAGTCGAACTCGACCGTGACCGGCTCGTCCTGCTCCGGACCGATCGCCATGATGCCCAGCGAGTTGAGTGGTCCGTCGTAGGTGATCCCGTCACCGATGGGCGTCCACGACGCACCGGCGGTGGACTTCACCGCGGCGGTGTAGCTCGTGCCGGTCTTGGTCACCTGCACCCACCAGTAGCCGCTCTCGGTGGTGTCGGCGATGTCGATCTGGTCGCCACCTCCGACGCCGTTGCCGCCCTTCTCCGCGGCGAGCTCGGCCCGCAGGTCGAGCGCGGTGCCCGGCGCGTTGTAGGCCACGACGTCGGCCTTGGCGTAGTTGTCGTCGTCGCCGTACATCAGCAGCCCGGCGAGCTGGTATCGGTGCTTGAGTGGAGCCTTGAGCTTGGTCTCGGCCACCCAGTCGCCCACGGGCGCGTCCTGGAGGACGAAGTTGCTCGGCTGGACCGGGTTGTTGCCGTTGATGTCGCCCGGCTCCGTCTCGATCTCCAGGTGGCCGTCCGCCACCGACGCCGTGGTGGAGTCGTAGCGCACCGACTCCGCCCAGCGGCAGCCGTCGAGGGCGTCACCCTCGAACTCGTCGTCGGCCTCGACCGCGTCGGCCGTCCGGTCCGGGGTCACCCGGAACCAGTCGACCTGCGCAACGCGCGGCGTCGTACCGAGGTCACCGGCCGCCATCAGGCCGATCCGCGCACCCGACCCGGTCTTGAGGTCGAGCGTGCCGTCGAGGGAGGTCCAGGCCTCGCCGTCGGCCGAGTAGGCGCCGCTCAGCTTGCCCGCGGCGTTGGTGAGCCGCAGGTGGATCGTGGTCGGGAAGTCCGCTGCCACGACCGGAGCGGCAGGCGTGGTCCGCGAGCCGTTGGTCTCGGACTGGAACTCCACGAGACGCGTCCCGTTCTGGTGACGGACGAAGGCGAGCTTGTTGTACTCGTCGTCCGACTGGTGCACGACCAGGCCGGCCCACTGCCAGTGCGAGCTGTGGTCGAGCGTGATCTTCGTGGTCGCGGTCCAGTCGCCGGCGGGCACGGGCTGGCCGGCGAAGCTCACCGGGCCGGGGCTCGCCTCGTTGATGTCACCGGACGTCACCGGCAGGCGCAGGGTGCCGCCGGACTGGGTGATCGGCGCGCCCGGTGCGGTGCGCATCGCCCACTTGGGCAGCAGCGCCGGGGACTCGAACTCGTCCGAGACGGGACCCGTCACGCAGGTGAGGGGCTCGCTCGGGGTCTCCGGCTCCGGCTCCTCCTCCTGCGGGTCGGTGTCGATCGCGAACTGGGAGAAGTCGGCGGTCCGCACCGCGGACTCGTGGGCCATGATGAACATGCCTACGTCCTGCGTGTCGGCGATGCCCGTGAGGGTCACCGTGGTCCCGACCTGGGTCCACGAGTCGCCGTCGTTGGACCAGTACGCCGAGACCTCGGCGCCGCGGCGGCTCAGCTTCAGCCACTTCGGCACGGTGCTCGCACCGCCGGCGGTCGAGGCGTTGAGCTGGCCGTTGCCGTCCGGGTCGGACAGGAACTCCATCCCGGCGGCCCGGCGCCACGCGAGCATGGCGTAGCCGGGCGAGGTGCCGGGCTGCGTCATGTCGTTGCGGATGATGAGGCCGGCCTTGCCGGAGTTGTGGTTGAGGGTGCTGGCGTCGACCCGCACGATCGCGTCGTAGGAGTCGTCACCGCCGCCCGGCTTGAACAGCGTCGTGTACTGGTCGGTGCCCTGCCAGGCGTTGGCGCCGGCACCGGAGATCCGGAACGCGCCGGTCCCGAGTCGCTCGAACTCGCCGTCGACGTTGCTGAAGGGGACCAGGTCGCCGAAGAGCTCGCCGACCTGCACCTGCACGAGGCGGGAGGTGGTCACGTTGCCGTCGTCGTCGGTCGCCTTCGCGGTGAGCTCGACGAGGCCCTCCTCGTCGGGAGCGGTCCACGTCGCGGTGTACGGCGCGGTGTCGTCCTCGCTGATCTTGGTGTTCCCGGCGAAGAACTCCACCTTCGCGATCGAGCCGTCGGCGTCGGTCGCGTCGGCGGCCACGGCCACCTCGGCACCCGGGTCGAGCTTGTCGCCGTCCACCGGGTCGGTGATCGTGACCACCGGCTTGGCCGTCGGGGAGATGCCCTGCCCGATGGCCTCGGTGAAGTTGAGCTTGATGTCGGTGTCGCCGGTGAAGACCAGGTAGAGGCTCATCGACTCGCTGCCGAGCTCGCTCACGTCGACCGCGACGTCACGGAACTGCTGGCCGGTCGCCGGGACCTCGGCGGTGCCGACCACGTCACCCTCCGGGCTGCCCGTGCGCAGCTCGATGGTGCCGCCCCCGGCAGCCGCCTGCACCCGCAGGTGGAAGGCGTCGATCTGGTGGAAGCTGACCGGCTCGAAGTTCACCCACGCGCCGTCCTTGCCGACCACGACCTGGCCGCCACCGGCGGGGTCGCGGCCGGGGGCGAGGGTGGCGGTGTCCGACTTGGCGTCGAACCACTCCGCCTGGCGCAGCTTCGGGAAGATCACCGAGGTGTCGGAGCCCAGGAGCTTGTTGGCCCCGCCCTCGCCACCGGTGTCGGTGTAGCGGGCGTCGACGGCGTAGAAGATGTTCTCGTCGGCCGCGTGGCCACCGATCGTCGTGACGGTGCTGCCGGTCAGGCCGCGGGTGGCGGTCAGCGGGTGGGCGTGGTCGTCATGGCCCAGCGCCGGCTGCACCTCGACCGCCTGCGGGTCGACGTCGTCGCCCTCCTCGGGGTCGGTGACCTGCACGTTCCAGCTGATCTCGTCGCCGAAGTCGAAGAACGCGCCGTCGGGCGGGGTCTCCAGCTCCACCACCGGCCGGGTGTTGCCGACCGTGATCGGCACCGTCGTCGTACCCGCCTTGTCCGCCGGGTCGGTGACGGTCAGGCGGGCGTCGAAGACCCCTTCCTCGGTGTAGGTGTGGGTCGCGGTCACCCCGGTGGCGTCGGTCGTGCCGTCGGCGTCGAAGTCCCAGGCGTACGACAGCTCCTCGTCCTCGGGGTCGCTGGACCGGCTGCCGTCGAAGGTCACCTCGAGCGGCGCCTGACCGGAGTCGGGCGTGGCGTCGATGCGCGCGACCGGCGAGCGGGAGCCGCTGATGTAGTCGATGCGGTAGAGGCCCGAGGTGGGGTTGTCACGGCCGTAGCCGCCGCCCCAGTCCAGGACGTACATCGAGCCGTCAGGACCGAACTTGGAGTCGATCGGCGCCAGGAACGGCACGTCGGGCAGGAACGGGTTGACCTTCTCCACCTGGGTGCCCGCGTCGGCGGCGGGGTCCTTGAGCTGGATGTTGTACATCTTGTTGCGCGCCCAGTCGTAGAAGAAGGGCTTGCCGTCGTAGGACGCGGGGAACTTGGTGTCGGACTCCAGCTCCTCGTCGTAGCGGTAGATCGGGCCGCCCATCGGGGCCAGGCCGCCGCCCTGCGGGATCGCGCCGACCGAGGAC
>DATIAJ010000350.1:0-31703 GCA_035458105.1 Nocardioides sp.
GACGACGGCCCGGTGACCCCGTCGGGCATCCCGGCGGCGGGCGAAGGGGTCAACCCCGACACGACCGAGACCGACCTGCACCAGCCGGGCACCGAGCCGCTGATGGACCCCGCCACCGTCAAGGCGGCCGCCAGCGAGTCCGAGATGATGCGCCGGGCGGCCGACCCGGACAAGGGCTGAGCCAGGCTCTCGGCGGAGCCGCTGTCGGCGGGTCGACCTATCCTCGACAGCGTGCACCGGATCTTCACGACGAGCGTGGCCTCGGTCTACCCCCACTACGTCGCCAAGGCGGAGCGCAAGGGCCGCACCCGTGCGGAAGTGGACGAGGTCATCGAGTGGCTGACGGGCTTCGACCGCGCGCAGCTGCAGGCCCACCTCGACGACGGCACGACCTTCGAGGAGTTCTTCGCCGCTGCACGGCTCAACCCGCGCGTCGACCAGATCACCGGTTCGGTCTGCGGGGTCAGGGTCCAGGAGGTGGAGGACCCGCTCATGCGACAGATCCGCTACCTCGACAAGCTGGTCGACGAGCTCGCCAAGGGCCGTCCGATGGAGAAGGTGCTGCGCAACGCATGACGCGGGTGCCGGACGCCCAGCCTCAGCGCTCCAGGAGCCCGGCCAGGCGTTCGAGGTCCTTGGTGGTCGCCCGGCGCATGGCCGCAGCCATGACGGGGGCCGCAACCGCGGCAAGGCCGCGCGGACGTCCGCGGTTGCGCAGACGCATCAAGGTGCCGCCGGGAGCCGCCTCCCAGCTGTAGGTCGTCTCCATGGGGAACGGCCCCTCAGCCGTCCGCATCACCAGGCGGTGACCGGGGACGAGCTCGACCACCTCGTAGGTGTAGACGAGCCGCTTCCCGAGGAAGCGAGCCTCGAAGTCCACCTGGGAGCCGACTGCGAGCGGTGGGCTCGTGCGCCAGCGGGCAGCGACGATGTTGACGTACCACTCGGGAGCGAGGCTCGGGTCTCCGGCATAGGCGGCCACCACGTCCGGAGGCGCGGCGATCACCCGCTGCACCTCGACGTCGACGCTGGCCGCTTCCTCGTCCACGATCGACATCCTTCCGGCTCCGTCAGCCGGTGACCAGCCGCTCGGTCACCGCACGCAGGGGTGGCCAGCCGCCGCGCCCGCGCCGCGTCACTGCGAAGGCGCGCAGCCGCACCTCCGGGTCTCGCAGGCGTACGACGCTGACGCCGCGGCGCGACGCTCGTCCCCGTGGGAGCAGGGCGACGCCGCGACCGGCCACCACGAGGTCGTCGACCAGCTCGAGGGAGTCGATGCGGTGCACCACGTGAGGCACGAACCCCGCGCGCGAGGCGAGGGTGCGGAGCGCGTCCTCGTCGGCGGTGTGGCGTGAGTTCACGATCCAGTCCCGGTCGGCGAGGTCGGCGAGCGTGAGACGTCGGTCCCTGGTCGGCACGCCGATCCCCCACTCGAGCTCCCACAGCGGCGCGACGACCTGGTCGTCGCGCCACACCGCGGGCGCGAGGTCGTAGTCGTAGACGAGGGCGAGGTCGACGTCGTCGCGGGCGAGGAGGTCGAAGGACTCGAGCGGCTCGTACTCGTGGATGCGCACCTCGATGCCCGGGTGGGTCGTGCGCAGGTCGTCGATGGCGGGAAGCAACGACCTCCTGATCGCCGAGGCGAACCCGGCCACGCGCACCACGCCTGCCGGCTCCGCCGTCGGGTCGAGGTCGAGGCGCGCGGTCTCGACCGCGGCCAGGATGGTCACGGCGTGATCGGCCAGGCGTCGTCCGGCGGGCGTCAGCCGCACGCGCCGGCCGTCGGGCTCGAGCAGAGGGCTCCCGACGTCGCGGGCCAGCGCGGCGATGCCCTGCGAGACGCTGGACGTCGTCGTGCCGAGCGCGTCGGCGACCTCGTGCATGGAGCCGAGACGGGACAGCTCGAGCAGCATGCGGAGCCGGCGTACGTCCATGCCCAATTGTGCAGATCTGCTGAACGAACTGTCCAGCAAAATCACGTGGACGCAAACGGTTGAGCACCGTCTACTGGTGGCATGCACTCCCTCACCTCACGCTCCGCGGCTCGCACGGGAGCGTCGATGGCCGTCGCATCGATGCTCTGCGTGCAGCTCGGCCTGGCTGCCTCGGTCGGCCTCATCGACGACATCGGCGCGTCGGGCGCGGCCTGGATCCGCCTCTTCTGGGCCGGGATCCTGCTGCTGGTCATCGTGCGACCCCGGCTCGCGCTCTACTCGCGCGAGGCGCTGTGGTCCGGCGCGGCGCTCGGCGTCGTCACCGCTGGGGTCACCCTGCTCTTCATGGCTGCCGTGGCCCGCCTCCCCCTCGGCACGGCCAGCGCCCTCGAGTTCCTCGGCCCGCTGACGATCGCCGTGTGGCGCAGCCGCGGCGTGGGCCGGTGGTGGGCCGTTGTGGCTGCCGTCGGCGTCCTCCTCCTCACGCAGCCCTGGACCGGAGCGGCCGACCCCGTCGGCGTGGCCTACGCCCTGGGCGCCGCCGTGTGCTGGGCGGCGTACATCCTGCTCACCCAGCGCGTCGGCGACGCCGTCAGCGGACTCGGCGGACTGGCCATCTCGATGCCCGTGGCCGCGCTCGCGGCAACAGTGGTCGCCGGACCCGGCGTCGTCGAGCACCTCACGCCGCAGCTCCTGCTGTACGGGTTGGGCCTGGCGATCCTGCTCCCCGTCGTGCCCTTCGCCCTCGAGCTGCTCGCGCTGCGCCGACTGACGACCGGGGCCTTCGGGACCCTCATGGCCCTCGAACCGGCCTTCGCCCTGGTCATCGGCTTCCTCGCCCTCAGCCAGGTGCCCAACGGCACAGCCGTCGTGGGCATCCTGCTCGTCGTGGCCGCCGGCATCGGGGCCGAGCGCACGGGGGCGCGAACGGCGCCGGCCTCATCCGTGCCCGAGCCGGTGACTGCGTGACGGACGTCCGGTCCTCACCAGCGGCGGTCGAGGAAGTACGGCGCCGCGTAGCCGTCCTCCCAGAAGGGCGTGTAGCCGAAGTAGCTGTAGACCGGCCCGTAGTCGACCGGCCCCGGCAGCTCGGGGTCGTAGTCGAACCCCGACGCGACGTGGAGGTCGCTGCGTTCGAGCCGCACGTGGGCGCGGACGCGCGAGACCGCGTCGACCGGGACCAGTCGCTTGTGCTCGCCGATCCCGAGAATGCCTCCTGATGCGACCACCAGCAGCCGGGCGCGGCGCTCGACCGAGTCGACCAGGATCTCCTCCACCTCGCCCACGCGGTGCTCACGCACGTCCAGCACGGTCATCCCGCGTACGTCGTCCTGCTCCTCGGCCAGGCTCATCCGGTCGTCGGTGAGCGGCAGCAGCTCCAGCGTCGTGGTCATCGGCGCGTCCTCCCGTGAGTGTGGCCAACGAGCCTTGCATCCGGGTGTGACGAGTTGTCGTCGCGACGCATTGCAGTTGCGTGACAATGCCCGCGCCGTGCGGTCGGTGCCGCGCCACTCAGCCACGATGGCACGATGGACGACATGCCGACGCGAGTTCTGGTCCTCGAGGACGACGCCGGGCTCCGTACGTCGCTGAGCCTGGTGCTGGAGGACAGCGGCTACGCCGTCGTCGAGGCCGACGAGGCCGAGGCCGCCCTCGAGCTGGTCGAGCAGGGCGTCGACGTCATGCTCGTCGACCTGATGCTCGGCGGGGTCGACGGGTTCACCTTCATCAGCCGCGCGCGGCCCCTGACGCAGGCCCCGATCGTGGTGATCAGTGCCCGCGACGGCGTGCAGGACATCGTCTCGGCGCTCGAGGCCGGGGCGGACGACTACGTGACCAAGCCGTTCGAGGTGGAGGAGGTCCAGGCCCGGCTACGCGCGCTGCTGCGGCGTCCGGCCCTGGTCAGCTCTTCGGCCACCGGAGGTGGCGAGGGGTCGGGCCTCGCGGACGACGGCCGGCCCAGTGACGTGGTGGTCCTCGACGCCGTCGACGGGCCCCTGGTCTTCCACCGCGCCGGCGCCCAGCTGGTCCGCGGCGACCGCGACATCCACCTGACGATGACCGAGTACCGCCTGCTGTCGGTGCTGGCCGAGAACATCGGACGCGTCCTGAGCCGCACCGCCCTCCTCGAGCACGTGTGGGAGCGCGGCTTCTTCGGAGACGAGCGCATCGTCGACGTGCACGTCCGACGGCTGCGCAAGAAGCTCGAGGTCGACCCGGGCGAGCCCCGCACCCTCGTGACGGTCCGAGGACTCGGTTACCGGCTCGACGCACGGTGACTCCCCCGGTGACCCGCCGGCTGCCCCGCCCGGGGCTGCGCGCCTCCGTGACGGCGGCCTTCGCCCTCGGTGCGCTCCTGCTCTCGGTCGCCCTGTCCGTGGGCACCTACGTCTCCGCGCGGCACCTGCTGCTCGAGCAGCGCGAACGCACCGCCCTGCGCCAGGCCTATGCCGACGCGGCGCTCGTCCGGAACGGCCTCAGCACCTCCGGCACCCCGGTCAACGAGGTGCTCGGCGCCGTCGCACCACCCGCAGGCGCCTCGATCTACGTCCGACGCGACGGCGCCTGGTACTCCTCGAGCCTCGACCAGTCCGGGGAGGACCTCACCGAGGTGGTCCGCCCCCTGGTGGCCGGAGGCGAGGTCGGCGTCGGGTGGACATCGCAGACGGAGCCGCACGCCGTGGTGGTCGGCGTCCCGCTCCCGGCCGTCGGCGCGGAGTACTACGAGGTGTCGGTCGCGCGGGAGCTGGACGCCACGCTCCGCACGCTGGCAGTCGCGTTGGCGGTGGGCGCCGCCCTCACCACCGTGGCGGGCGCCGGTCTCGGCCGGGCCGCGAGCAGGCGGGTCCTGACGCCGCTGACCGACGTCACGAGGGCGGCGGTCGACATCTCGGCCGGCGACCTCGAGAGGAGGTTGCGTGACACCCACGACCCCGACCTCACGGCCCTCGTCAGCTCCTTCAACGACATGGTCGACGCACTCCACAGCCGCATCCAGAGGGACGCGCGGTTCGCTGCCGACGTCAGTCACGAGCTGCGGACACCCGTCACGACACTGACGACGAGCCTCGCCCTGCTGGAGCGCGCGGACGACCTCAGCCCCCGGGCGCAGCAGGCGGTGCGGCTCATGTCGGCGGAGCTGTCGCGCTTCCGGCGCGCCCTGGAGGACCTGCTCGCCCTCGGCCGCCTCGAGGCCGGGATCGACGAGGCGAGGGTCACGACCACTGCGGCGCACGAGCTGGCCCGGCAGGCACTCGTGGCCAGCGGACGACGCGGTGACCTGCTGGAGGACCTCGGCGGGACCGGCGACACCCCGGGCCCGCTCGTCCTGGTGGACCGTCCGCAGATGGTGCGGGCGCTGGTCAACCTGTACGACAACGCCGACCTCCACGGGGACGGCCTTGTTTCGGTGAGCGTGGGGGCGCAGGCCGGACGCGCCGAGATCCGCGTCCGCGACCGGGGCCCGGGCGTGCCCGAGGCGGACCGCCGTCGCATCTTCGAGCGCTTCGCGCGCGCGGGCGCGTCCAAGCCCGGCACGGGCAGCGGCCTCGGCCTCAGCCTGGTCGCGGAGACGGTGCACCGACACGGCGGAGACGTCCGGTGCGGGTCCGCCGGCGGTGGGGCCGAGTTCGTCGTCGCCCTCCCCCTCGCCGACCGCACGGAGGGTGCGACATGAGGTGGATGCTCGCCCTCTCGCTGCTGCTCGTCACGTCCGCGTGCGGGCTGCCCGACGAGGAGCGCAGTAGGACCGTCGAGGCCGACGCGGTGCCGTACAACCTGCTGACCCCCGCCGAGCAGGAGCCGGAGGACTCGGACGCCGGGCCGGCGCACCCACGGGGCGAGCCCGTCGTCTTCTGGCTGGGCGGGGACGACAGGTTGACGACCGCGCCGGTGGGTGCGACGTGCGACGACCCGGTGGCACAGGTCGTGGAGGACGTGCTCAGCGCGCTGTCGGAGTCCCCCACGTCGGAGGGCGGCGCTGCCGGGCTCGCGTCCGCGGTCCCGCCCTCGGCGCGCCTGGAGCTCGTGGCGCTCGAGGACGGCGTCGCCGTCGTGGACCTCGACCCCGTGGCGCTCGGGGACGCCGAGCGCCTGCCGCTCGCCGTGGGCCAGCTCGTGCTCTCGGTGACGTCGGCGCCCGACGTCGACGGACTCAGGCTCGTCACCTCGGGCGAGGACGTCGAGGTGCCCCTGCCGGACGGCGCTCTCGCGGACCGCCCGGTGACCGCCGACGACTACGTCGAGCTGCTGCCCCGTCGTCTCGTCGCGGGCACGGGCCCCGGACGGTCTTTGAGGAGCGACGTCGGCTGCCCCACATGACAGCCGTGTGACGGCGGCGTGTCACCGCCCCGACGATCCGCGGGCAGGCACGTCGAGGTCCTTGTCCACGCCCTCGGCGGATGTCTCCATGGAGGGAGACCGACGAGAGGAGCCCCAGATGTTCACGATGACCCGGAAGGCACGAACCGTCGTCCGTCGGGTGACGGCACACCCCCGCCTCGGACGGGAGTCAGGGCTGCGCATCGCGTCGCAGGACGATGACACGGACGCCCTCGGCGTCAGGATGGCGTCGGGCCCGAACCGCGGCGACGAGGTCGTCGAACGCGACGGTGCCCGCGTGTTCCTCGACGAGGAGGCGGTGCCCCGGGTCCGGGGCCGGCTCCTCGACGCCGTGACCGAGGACGGCGGGCGCGTGCGGTTCGTCGTACGCCACGCCGGCTGAGGTCGCAAAGGATGTGAGGGCGGGCCGTGGGGCCCGCCCTCACCGTTCCTTCCAGACGTGCTCAGCGTGCGAGTCGGTCGGCCATCCTGGCGACTGCCCGGTCGAAGTCACCGGGCTTCACCAGACCACGACCCGGGTGGCCCGGGGCGTCGTTGACGGTCGAGGTGTCGTAGGCGAACGTGAGGACTGCCGTGGCGACCGCGTCGGAGTTGACGTCCAGCGCATCCACGTTGACGTTGCCGATCAGGGTGTAGTCCTCGCGCAGCTGGTCGTAGAGCGCGACGTCCTGCCCTTCCCCGGTCAGGTTGTCGCACGGCTCGTGGTAACACGGGTCGTACGCCGCGCCGGCCACGCCGCCGTAGAGCTCCGCCTCGGCGGCGGTCTTGGTGACCTCGGCGCCGGTGAAGAGACCACCGGCCGGGATGCCCACCGCGATGAACGGCCCGTAGTCGGAGCGACCCGAGAACTCGCTGTCCTGGTAGGGCTCACCGCGGTCGGCGTAGTACTTCTCGAAGACGTCCTCGATCTCGGCCGATCCCTCCGGGATGAAGCCGGGAGCCGCTGTCCCACCCGAGTTGTCGCCGTCGTAGATGCCGAACATGTAGTTGGGCGAGGCGATCATGTCGAAGTTGAGGTAGAGCGCGATGTCCGCGGCCTGCTCCTCGCTCAGCTCCGCGACGTAGTGCTCCGAGCCGAGGAGGCCCTCCTCCTCCGCACCCCACCAGGCGAATCGCACGGTGTTGGTGGGCTTGACCTTGGCCATCTGTATGGCGGTCTCGAGGAGGGCAGCGCTGCCCGAGCCGTTGTCCTGGATGCCCGCGCCGTCCTGGACGCTGTCGAGGTGGGCGCCGGCCATGACGGTGTTGTCGTCGTCGCCGTCGGCCGTCTCGGCGAGGACGTTCGAGGCGGTGCGGATCTCAGCGGCGTAGTCGACCGTCACCGTCACGGTCGCGCCCGGCGTGCTCGCCAGATCGGCTCCCGCCGCGAAGGTGGCGAACACTGCCGGGATCGTCAGACCGGTCGCGTCACCGATCATGTTGAGCAGGCCGGTCCGGCCGGGCTGCCCCTCGTTCATGATGACGACGGCGGACGCCCCCGCCGCCTGCGCGTTGAGCGCCTTGACCGCGAAGCCGCACGTGCCGCGCTGCATGAGGGCGACGCCCCCGGCGGGGAAGCCGGCGAAGTCGGCCGCGTCACAGCCGCTCGAGCTGCTGTTGGGGGCAGCCCCCGGTGGGATGACGAGGTCGACCGGGACGAGCGGACCTGTCGCCGTCCCCTCCGGGCTCCCGGAGTCGAAGGTGTTGCGGAGGAAGTCGGTGCCGTTGACGAAGGTGCGGGGGTTCGGGGAGACCCTGATCAGCTCGGAGTTCTCCTCGAAGTACGGGAACTCGAACTCCTGGACCGTAGGGTCGTAACCGGCGGCCTCGAGCTGCTCGACGACGTAGTCGACGGACGCGTCGTAGCCGGGGCGGCCCGCGGCCCGGTCGCCGCCGTTGTCGTCGGCGATCTCCTGGAACGCCTCGAGGTGCTCGACGACGCCGTCGACGGTCACCGCCTTCGTGAGCTTGCGGACGGTGTTGTTGTTCGGGTCGGCGTACGCCGGGGGGCTGGTCATGGCGCCGAGCAGGGCCGCTGTCGCGGCCGCCGTCACGGCCAGGTGGGACCGTCTGGGCATCAGGGATCTCCTTCGCACAGTGAATGGGGGATCTCGACACTAGGGGCGCGACACCTACCCCGGTTATGGCTCGGTCGGGCTAACCGTCGGCGCCGAGCTCAGCATGCGATGACCTGTGGTGCGCCGGGTCACCCGTAGCGGAAAGGCCACCGTCCCGCGGACGGCCTGCGCGCGCCGACGCATGGACTGTGGCGCGGTGGGCACCTAGCCACAGACCCCCCGATTCGAGAGGACGCCGATGGCACACGCGATCAGCGCGATGATCGACAGCTCCCCCGCAGAGATCACGGTCGATCAAGAGTTGTTGGCCGAGTGCATCCAGACCTGCTTCGACTGCGCCCAGACCTGTACCGCCTGCGCCGGCGCCGGTCCGGGCGAGAACTCTTTCCTGTGAGCGCCGTCTGCGTCGCCCGATGAGACGGTTCTGGACGCGTCTGCGGGACAAGTTCTGGGTGCTGCCCCTCGTCTTCGCACTCGCCGCCGCGCTCCTCGGCCTCGGGCTCACTGTGCTCGACGACTGGCTCGACACCTCCCTCGAGCTTCCGCTGCTGTTCGCAGGCGGGCCCGAAGGGGCTCGATCCCTGCTGTCGGCCATCATCACGTCGATGATCTCGTTCACCGGCCTGGTGTTCTCGATCACGGTCGTCGTGCTGCAGCTCACGAGCAGCCAGTTCTCCCCGCGCGTGCTCCGCACCTTCCTGCGCGACTGGTTCAACCAGGTCGCGCTCGGAGTCTTCGTCGCCACCTTCGTCTACTCGCTGGTCGTCCTCCGCGCCGTCCGGGGAACGGCTGAGACCGACACCTTCGTGCCCCAGGTCTCGGTGACCGTCGCATTCGGGTTCGTGCTGGCGAGCGTGGCGGTCTTCATCTTCTACATCGACCACATCGCACAGTCGATCCGGGCCGCGACGATCGTCACCCAGATCGGGGAGGACACCCGCGCGGTGATCGGACGCACGCACCCGTCGGACACGAGGGGGCTGCCGGGTGTCGCTCCACCTGCCGGTGCGGGAACCCGCGTCACGTCCGAGGCCCCGGGCGTCGTCCAGCAGGTCGACGGCCAGGGTCTGCTGGAGCTGGCAGAGGAGCACGGGGTGACCATCCGGGTGCTGCGGGCCGTCGGCGAGTTCGTCCCCGAGGGCGCAGACCTCTTCGATGTCCTGGGCACCGCCCCTCCCGACGCAGCAGCGCTACGGGCGCAGGTGCTCCTCGGCAAGGAACGGGTCCTCGACGACGACCCGGGCTTCGGCCTGCGTCAGCTGGTGGACATCGCCGAGCGGGCGCTCTCCCCAGGGATCAACGACCCGACCACCGCGGTCCAGGTGATCGACCAGCTCCACGACCTGCTGCGACGCCTGGCTGCCCGTCCCCTGCCCGGTTGGCAGACGTTCGGGGAGGACGACCGAGTCGCTGTGCACGTGCCACGGGCGACGTTCGAGGACCACCTCCACTTGGCTGTCGACGAGATCGCGCGCTGGGGGGCTGACTCCCCGCGTGTGCAGCGCCGCCTACGGGTGATGTTGGTCGATGTCCACGAGGCGGCACTCCCGGAGAACCGGGATGCCGTCGCCCGAGCCCTGCGGTTGTTGGACCACGGCTCACGCTCGGGCGCCGACGCACCCACCCCGCTGCCCACGGACGACCACCTGCGCTGACTCTCCCTTCCCGGAGTCCGCTCGAGAACGGGGACCCTCAGCCTGCCCACGGCGAGCCGGGACTCCCCGCTGTCGTGAGCTGCTCGCGAGGCACCGGGGTCACCCGTTGCGGATGAAGCCTCGCCACTCGCCTTCGTGAACTACTGACGGACGGCCGGCCCACCCACCCAGAGGCTGAGGACATCGTTGTGGGACGACGACTCGTCAGGATCAACCTGCTGGCGTCCTGCGCCTTCGTGATCGGCGGCAGCCTGTTCGCCGCGGGTGCGTTCCTCGCCCAGCGGGGCGAGGCGCTGGTGACCGTGAACACCACCTACCTGGTCGGTGGGTTCTTCTTCAGCCTGGGTGCCTACGCCTCGGTCCTGCTCGTCGTCAACGCCGCCCAGCACCCGCCGGGCGGCTCGCACTCGCGCGGCGAGGCGATGCAGTGGTGGGGCAACCGCCCCCGACAGCGCGACTGGCGCGGCGCGGTCGTGCTGTTCGTCGGGACCCTGCTGTTCGCGGTCAGCCTGGTCGCCGCCTTCGCCTCTGGGCTCACCCCCCGCCAGTCCAACGGGTGGATCTGGCTGCCCGACATGCTCGGATGCGTCTGCTTCCTCGTCTCCGGCCACCTCGCGATGCTCGAGGTCGGCGGCGGCCGGGTCGCCGTACGCGTCCACGACCTCACCTGGTGGGTCGTGGCGGTGAACCAGCTCGGTTCGGTGTTGTTCCTCCTCGCCGGGCTCGCGGCCTTCGTACGCCCCGCGACCTCCACCGAGGTCAATGTCGGTCTCGTCAACTGGGGGACCTTCTCCGGCGCCGTCTGCTTCGCGATCGGCGGCCTCATCCAATCGATCGACCGTCCGACCCCGACAAGAATGGTGGTGCAGCCCCATGAGCACACTGAGCCAGCGTGAGGCCGAAGCACTGTTCGGCAACCGGTTCCTGACCGAGAAGGCGCCGGCGACGTCCTTCCCCGACGGCGGCATGCGTCCGGTGGACGCGATGAGGCTCGTGGCCGAGGACCTGGCCCTCGAAGGAGATCCGCAGCGCAACCTGGCCACCTTCGTGACCACCTGGATGGAGCCGGAGGCCCAGCGGATCATCGCCGAGAACCTGCACCGCAACTTCATCGATCACGCGGAGTACCCCATCTCGGCGGAGATCGAGCAGCGCTGCGTGCGGATGCTGGCCGACCTCTTCCATGCTCCGGGCCCGACGACCGGGTGCCGCACGCAGGGTTCGTCCGAGGCAATCATGCTCGGCGCGCTGTCACTGAAGTGGAAGTGGAAGGAGCGCCGGCAGGCCGCCCACCTGCCGACGGACCGGCCCAACCTGGTCTTCGGGGGCGACGTCCACGTGGTGTGGGAGAAGTTCTGCCGCTACTTCGACGTCGAGCCCCGGATCGTCCCGCTCGCCGCGGACAAGTACACGATCGGCCCCGAGGATGTCGCGCCCCTGCTGGACGACAACACGATCGGCGTCGCGGCCGTCCTCGGCACGACCTTCACCGGGCACATGGACGACATCGTCGGCATCAACGACCTGCTGCTCGACATCAGGCGCACGCGCGACCTCGACATCCCCCTCCACGTCGACGGTGCCAGCGGCGGCTTCGTCTGGCCGTTCCTCTACCCCGACTCACCGTGGGACTTCCGGCTCGAGCAGGTCCGCTCGATCAACGTGTCGGGGCACAAGTACGGGCTCGTCTACCCCGGCATCGGCTGGCTGGTCTTCCGCGAGGAGTCGGACCTGGCCGAGGACCTGGTCTTCTACGAGAACTACCTGGGCAAGCTGGACGCGACCTTCACGCTGAACTTCTCCACGGGTGCCGCGATGGTCCTCGCGCAGTACTACAACTTCGTCCGCCTGGGACGCGACGGCTACACGTACGTCATGCAGCAGATGCAGCAGAACGCCGATGCGCTCGCCGCCAACCTGCGCGAGAGCGGCCGGTTCGAGGTGATCGGCTCCGATGCCGAGCAGCTGCCCCTCGTGGCCTTCCGGCTCTCGGGCGAGCACACGGCGTACGACGAGTCCGACATCGCGTGGCAGCTGGCGGCGGAGCGCGGGTGGATGGTGCCGGCCTACACCCTGCCCCCGAACGCCGAGCACGTGAAGATCATGCGGGCGCTGGTGAAGGAGACGATGAGCCGCGAGCAGGTGGAGCGGCTGACCCGGGACCTCGAGGACGCGTGCACGACGCTCGACACGAAGGGCGGGACGGCGCACGTCGAGCGGGAGAAGACCAAGAAGGGGACGGGCTACTGACGACGCCGGGGCACGAGCAGCACGGTCCGCAGTCGGCGGGCGACCGGCCGGTCGTCGACGCGGCGGCGGTCGTACGTTCGCGACCGTACCTCGTGGCCCTGCTGCTCGCCGCCGCGCTCGGTGTGCCCATCTCGGCCGTCGCCTACGGATTCCTGGCCCTCGTCACCGAGATCCAGCAGCTCGTCTTCGTCGACCTGCCCGACGCGGTGCTCGAAGGAGGTACGCCGGCGTGGTGGCCGGTGCCCTGGCTGGCCCTGTGCGGTCTGCTGACCGGGCTGACCATCCGCTACCTGCCCGGAACGGGCGGGCACTCGCCCGCCTTCGGCTTCCAGGCAGGCGGGGGTCCGCCCATGCCCAGAGAGCTTCCCGGCATCGCCCTCGCCGCCCTGACCACCTTGAGCCTGGGCGCCGTCCTGGGACCGGAAGCACCGCTGATCGCCATCGGCGGTGGACTCGGCGCTCTGACCGTGCACCTGGCGAGGAAGGACGCGCCCCCGATGGCGCTGACGATCATGGCGTCGGCCGGCAGCTTCGCGGCGATCAGCACCCTGCTCGGCTCCCCCGTGCTCGCCGCGTTCCTCATCATGGAGGCGGCCGGCATCGGGGGTGCAACCCTGACCCTGGTGGCGCTTCCCGGGCTGCTGGCGTCCGGGGTGGGCGCACTGGTGTTCGTCGGCCTGAACAGCTGGACCGGGCTCGGGAGCTTCTCCCTGTCCCTGACCTCCGTGCCCCCGGCCGTGGACCCGACCATCGCCAGCATGCTGTGGGCCCTGCCGATCGGCGTCGCCTGTGCGATGCTCGGCTGGCTGATCCGCTGGATCGGGCTGTCGTTGCGACCGCTCGTGCACGTCAACCGGGTGCTGGTGACGACGGTGCTGGGCCTGGCCATCGGCTCGACCGCGATGGTCTACCAGCTCGTGTCCGACCGCAGCTTCACGCAGGTCCTGTTCTCGGGCCAGGACGCCCTGCCCGAGCTGGTCGCGGACGCGACGTCGTACTCGACCGGGGTCCTGGTCATGCTTGCCGTCTGCAAGACCCTGGCCTACGGACTGGCCCTGAGCGCCTTCCGGGGAGGACCGGTCTTCCCGGCGATGTTCATCGGTGCAGTCCTCGGCATCGCCGTCTCCGGCCTGCCCGGCATGGACCTGGCGCCGGCGATCGGCATGGGGATCGGGGCGATGTGCGCCGCCATGCTGCGCCTCCCCCTCACCTCGACGCTCCTCGCCACGCTGCTGCTCGGCGCCGACGGCGTCTCGGTGACCCCGCAGGTCGTGGTGGCGGTGGTCGCTGCGTTCCTGGTGACCACCCTGCTCCCGACCCCCCGTTCGGAACCAGATGGGCTGCAGCCGTCGCGAGCGCACTGACGCGCCATTGGCAACCCCGTGCACCACGGCGAGAATCGTGTGGTGAGCTGCTGCGATCCGGCCGACTACCAGGCCACCTTCGGCGAGCGTTTCGCCCGGCGGATGGCGCGGCGCTACCGCAAGCGTGGCCTCGACCGCACGCAGCAACAGATCGTCGGCTTCCTCACCGAGCGGGGCGTCGACGGCGCCACGGTCCTCGAGATCGGAGGAGGAGTCGGGGAGCTCCAGGTCGAGCTGCTGCGGCGCGGAGCAGCGTCGACCACCAACCTCGAGATCTCCACCCACTACGAGGCCGAGGCTCGTCGCCTGCTCGACGAGGCAGGGCTGGGAGATCGAGCGACCCGGCGCCACCTCGACATCGCCATCGCTCCCGACGAGGTGGAGGACCACGACGTGGTGGTGCTGCACCGGGTCGTCTGCTGCTACCCGGACTACGAACACCTCCTCGGCGCGGCAGGCAGCCACGCTCGACGGCTGCTGGTCTTCTCCTACCCGCCGCGCAACCTGCTCACCCGCGTCGCCCTCGGGTTCGACACGCTGGCGCAACGCCTGCGGCGCAACGACTTCCGCGCGTACGTCCACCCACCCCCAGCCATGATCGCCGCTCTGGCCGCGCAGGGCCTGACCCCTCGCTCCCACCACCACGGCATCGTCTGGGACGTCGTTGGTCTCGAGCGCTGAGCTGGGGTTGCTCACCCACGCCTCGTGACGTGGATCAGAGCCGGGACAGAGCGGGTACGACGTGCTCGCCGAGCGACCTGACGAAGGCGACCGGGTCGCCGCGCAGGGGCATCACGTGCACCTCGTCGACGCCGACGTCGGCGAGGGCGCGCATCTCCTCGACGAAGGCGGCGGCGCCGGCGGCGTCCTGGCCGACCAGACCGTTGAAGAGCACGGTCTTCCGGATCTCGTCGTACGCCCGGCCCTCGCGCTCGCACCAGTCCCGCAGCACCGCCAGCTTGTGGGCGACCTCGTGAGGGCCGGCCCCGCCCCCGGCGAACACGTTGCAGGCGTCGGCGTACTTCGCGACGAGGCGGAGCGTCTTCCTCTCCCCGCCTCCGCCGACCATGATCGGCGGGCGCGGCTGCTGCAGGGGTTGGGGCGAGTTGAGCGTCTCGGCGAGCTGGTAGTGCTTCCCGTCGAACGGTCCGTCGTCGTCGCTCCACATCTGGCGCACGATCTGGAGGGTCTCCTCGAGCCGCTCGAAGCGTTCGGCGAGCGGCGGGAAGGGAACGCCCAGGGCGCGGTGCTCGCGCTCGTACCAGGCCGCTCCGATGCCGAGCGCGGCCCGTCCCCCGGAGAGCACGTCGAGGGTCGACACGATCTTGGCGAGCAGGCCCGGGTGGCGGTACGTCACACCCGTCATCAGGAGCTGAAGCTCCACCGACGTCGTGTGCGCCGCCAGGAAGCCGAGTGCGGTGTAGCCCTCCAGCATCGGCTCGTCGGCGGCCGACAGGAACGCGAGCTGGAAGTAGTGGTCCATGAACGAGAGGTTGTCCAGCCCCGCCTCCTCGGCCGCCCTCCCGGTCGCGGCAAGGGTCGGCCCGATCGTCTCCGGGCCGCCGGGGAGGCTGAAGTTCACCAGGTGCACGCCGAGCTTCATGGCTGCTCCTCCGTTCGACGGGTCACGGTCAGCGGACGACCTTGAAGTTGAAGTGGCCGGTACCGAGGGAGCCCATGAGTCGCAGCCAGACCGGCAGCAGCATCTCGGCGCCGCGGGCCGACTCGATGCCGCCGAGGTCGATCACGTCGTCGTGGCCGAAGGACTCCAGGAGCTCGACGACGGTGGCCTTGGCTGCGGCGTCCTCGCCGGAGACGAAGACGGTGCTGGACTCGCCGAGCGCCTTCGGATCGACCATGAGTGAAGCGGTGAGGGTGTTGAGGGTCTTGACGACCCTCGCCTCCGGGAAGGCGCGTTGGACCTGCTCGCCCAGGGAGTCGGTGTCCTTGACCGACAGCGTGGGCGGGAAGCCCGCGGAGAAGTCGAGCGGGTTGGCGATGTCGACGACCACCTTGCCCGCCAGGTTGTCCGCACCGGCCAGACCGAGCACCTCGAGGGTGGCCGCGCCGGACGAGGCGTTCACCACCAGGTCTGCGCCGGCGGCCGCGTCGGCGAACGTGGCCAGTCCGACTCCGGGGTGAGCGTCGTGCCACGACGAGAAGGGTGCGTTGCCCATCTGGTCGGGCTCGGTGCGGGCCAGCGTCACCTGCGGGTCACGGGTACCGACCACGACGGTGTGGCCGAGATCGTCCAGGCGGCCGGCGATCGCCTGACCGACCATGCCGGTACCGAGCACTGCAATGTTCATGGGAAGAGCCCTTCGGGAGTGCGAACTAGACAGATCTGTCTGCCTGTCGGTGGACGCTATCAGACAGGTCTGTCTACTATCAAGGGGTGACCTCATCCCCCGCCCGCGACCGCATCCTCGACACCGCGTTCCGGCTCTTCTACGCACGCGGCATCCGCGCCGTCGGCGTGGACCTCATCATCAGTGAGTCCGGCGTGGCGAAGGCGACGTTCTACAAGCACTTTCCGGCCAAGGACGAGCTCGTGCTCGCCTACCTGGACCGGGTCGACGTGATCTGGACGGGCCAGCTCCACGCCGCCGCCGAGGCAGCCGGGCCCGAGCCGGCCGACCAGCTCGTCGGGCTCTTCGACGCACTGGGAACGGCCTGCCGGCGCGAGGGCTACCGGGGCTGCGCCTTCATCAACGCGGCCGCGGAAGCGGCGCCCGGCACCGCCATCCACACGCGCACGGTCGTCCACAAGCAGTCCGTCCTCGCCTGGCTGCGCGACCTCGCGGCACGCGCCGGCGCCGACGACCCCGACGCCCTCGCGCGCACCTTGGCGCTCCTGCTGGACGGGGGCCTCTCAGATGGCGCCCTCGCCGCCGATCCCGAGGCGGCGTCCGCCGCCAAGCTGGCGGCGACGCACCTGGTGTCCGCGGCCGTGCCTCGCGCGGCAGGCTGACCACTCGCGCGTTCACCTCGCACGCGTATCTTCACGGCTCGTGAGCCGCGACCCCGATCCCGAGTTCGAACGCTCCATGGTGGAACGGCTTCTTCGGGTCACCCGGACCGTCATCGACACCGTGGCCGCTGACTTCGCGGCGGGGCTGGTCACCGACGTCGAGGGCGCCCTGGGGCGTGCGCTCGCTGTGCATGGCGTCATGGACATGTCGGACGAGTGGCTCCGCGGCATCGCGGCCCGCATCCGCGCCGGGGAGCCGGTGCACCTGCCCACGTTCGACGAGCTGTCGTAGCGACGGCTCTTCGCGGTCACCAGGACGTAGCCGAACCGACCGTTGGCGCCTACCAGGTGGACCCCGGGCGGTAGGTGCCCACGCTCCACTCGTGCCCTTCCGGGTCGAGCACGCGGGCTCGCCGTGTCCCCCACTCGGTGTCCTCGGGGGCGATCACCTCTCGTGCTCCCGCACCCACGGCGCGAGCGCACCAGTCGTCGACGAGGGCAGGATCGGCGAACCAGAGATAGAGCCCGCCCCCGGTGCTGCGCCCCACCAGGGGCGGTGTCTCGTACGGGGCGTCAGCCGTCGCCACCATCAGCACCACGTCGCCGGAGCGGACCTCTGCGTGCAACACGTTGCCGGCGGAGTCGTCCTGCCGCGCGACGACCTCGAACCCAATGCGCTCCAACCAGCTCAGCGCGGCAGGCGCGTCGCGATAGCTCAGGTACGCGTGCAGAGTCGGTCCCGCATCCATGGAGCGATCATTCGCGCTGGCCACGACCCGGGTCAACGCCTCAGCGCGGCCCCGGGGCCAGCCTGGCGTCGGCCCGGAGGAAGTCGTGGTCGGTGTGGACGGCAGGCACGACGCTGCCGGTGGGCGAGGCGAGGCGGTCGCTGCCGTACACGTGCTGGATGCCGGGCGCCTGGGCGGCCGCGGCGTCGGTCAGCGTCCACCAGCCGTCGGGTGCGCAGGACTCCCGCCGGTTGACGTCGCCACCGAAGACGGCCGCGCGGGCGTCGTACTCCGCCAGCACCGCGGCGAGCTCGGCGCACTGGGCGTCGTTGGCCGCCTGGGCCTCGAGGCTCCCGCGGGTGCTGAGGTGGGCCGAGCAGGCCGTGACGCTGCGCGCGATCGTGGTGCAGGCCTCGTTGAGCGAGACCGCCTCGGCGTCATGCTCGCGGATCGTCGCCACGGCCTCGTCCACCACGGCCGGGTAGGCCGTGCGCCCGTAGCAGCCAGCGACGCCCGAGAGGCAGAGGTTCATCTGGAGCATCGTGTAGGGCGCACCGGTGGCGGTCTCGCTCTCCTCGACCGAGCGGAGGAATGCCTCGAGCCCCGAGAGGTCGTCGGTGTTGAGGTGGTCGACGCCCGCGTCGAGCAGCTCGGTCCACAGCGCGTCGCGGGCGGGGCCGGGGGTGTCCGGCGTGGCCCAGAAGCGGACCCGGTAGCCGGCTGCATGTGCGCGGTCCACGATGTCGTGCAAAGTTGCCCGCTGGTCCGCAGGCATCGGGCCGACGCCCTGCCAGGAGAAGTACTTCGTCCAGTTGTCGCTGAGCAGCGGCAGGTCTGAGGCCGGCAGACCTGACCCCAGGTCGCCCAGGCGGCCGTCGTACCCGGCTGGACCGGACCACCGCTCGGGCGACCCCAGCCCCCGTGGGGGTTACGGGCCGGGGTCGCCCTAGCTGCCAGTCCATCGGTCGAGCGGGGGACCGACCGCGGCGTGGCAGCAGGAAGGCTAGAGGCACGGGTTCCGCCGGTCCGCGAGGGGATTCGGCGTGTCGGTCCAGTGGGTTGTCCGCCGGTCGCCCGACGCTCGCCGTTCACGCCGTCGACACTGTCATCGGCTGAAGTGCTGGTCATGACCAAGCTCGGGATCCTCGCCGCTGCCGTTCTCGCTGCTGCCTCCTTCGCCCCGCACGCGTTCGGCGCGCCCCTCCACGCCGAACCACGCACCGACCCCGACCCTGCTCGCGCCACGCTGGTCGGGTGGTCCGTGCTGCCGACGCAGACCTACGTCCCGGAGAGCGCCTCGAGCGGTCACTGGACGACCGGCAACGCCGCCGTGCCGGCCCCGTACCCGGGCCAGCCGGTGCAGGGCTTCTCCGCAACCCACGCGCTGGCCGATGGCAGCTACCTCGTGATGAGCGACAACGGATTCGGCGCCAAGGCCAACAGCGCCGACTTCGAGCTCGCCGTGCACCGGATCCGCCCGGACGTCGAGACCGGCACCACGGCGTACGAGGGCCGTGCGTTCCGTCTGAGCGACCCCGATCGACACATCACGTGGACGATCTGGCGCGACGGAGGGTGCACCGCGGCCGCGTCCCGTCCCGTCGGCTACACGTGCCCAGAGCCTGACCGCGTGCTCACCGGCTGGGACTTCGACCCGGAGTCGATGCAGGTCGCGAAGGACGGCACCTTCTGGTTCGGCGAGGAGTTCGGGCCCTACCTGCTCCACACCAACGCCCGGGGTGAGCTCCTCGAACCGCCGATCCCCACACCCGGCGTGATGTCGCCGTCGAACCCGACACTGGGCGGCGCGACACCGAACCTGGCCAACAGCAAGGGCTACGAGGGCATGGCGATCGCCCCGAACGGTCGCGTGCTCCACCCGATGCTGGAGGGAGCGACCGCAGAGGACCAGGCCGCCGGCCTGGGTGCCGACCTGCGGATCTACACAGTGGCGGACGGTGCCTTCGCGGAGGACTTCCTGCGCTACCGGATGGAGTCGCCGGCACACGCCCTCGGAGACTTCATCATGATCAACGGCCGTCAGGGGATGGTGATCGAGCGGGACAACCTCCAGGGTGCGGCCGCCGTGTTCAAGCGGATCTACCTCGTGGACCTCTCGGACGCCGACCGCGACGGGTACGTCGACAAGACGCTGCTCGTGGACCTGATGGACGTGCGCAACCCCGATCGACTCGGAGGCCTGGGCGAGACCTTCACCTTCCCCTACTTCACCATCGAGGACGTCGAGATCATCGACGCCCGGACCATCGCGGTCATGAACGACAACAACTTCCCGGCCACGGGCGGCCGCGGCCCCGACGTGCCGGACGCCAACGAGTATCTCGAGATCCGACTCGACCGGCCGCTCAAGGTCCATCCCCGCCTGCTCCCCCGCGGGTGACTGCAAGCCCCGAGCCAACGGCCGCACGCACGCGAAAGGTCAGGACCTCCGACCCGTGCACGCTGACGCGGGTCACTGGCAAGGTGACGCCATGGCCACCGTGGACGCGCGCAGCCCGGTCGAGGAGCTCCTCATCCGCGGTGGAACGCTGCCTGTGGCGGCAGCGCACGGCGCCCGCACCTACTTCGCCGACGAGCGGGTGCCCCGCGGCGAGCGGCACGTGCGCGTGTGCACGGGCACCGGGTGCTTCGCGGCCACCGGCGGACGACACGTCGTCGACGCCGAGGCCGCGCTCGGCGTCGGGATCGACCGGTGCGCGGCGGACGGCTCGGTGTCGCTCCAGTCGGCACGCTGCCTGGGCTACTGCTACGCGAGCCCGGCGGCGCTGGATGACGACGCACCCCTCGCGGGAGCGACCCTGCTCGAGCAGCTCGTCCACCGCTCGGAGCGGGTCGACCCGCCGGTCCCGGTGGCCGCGGTCGGCCCACCGGTCGTGCTCCGGGGGATCCTCGGTCGAGAGCCGGCCTGGCAGGTGTGGCCGACGGTCCTGACGCGCACGGACGGGGCCGACCACGTCCTGCGCGAGGTCGGCATCGCTGGCCTGCGAGGACGGGGTGGTGCCGGCTTCGCGACCGCCCGCAAGTGGGCAGCGGTCGCGCGGACCGACGACCACGGGCCGCGGTTCGTGGTCGCGAACGGCGACGAGGGTGATCCGGGGTCCTTCGCCGACCGGATGCTGATGGAGCGCGACCCGGGGCGCGTGCTCGAAGGGCTGGCCCTCGCCGGACTGGCCTGCGGCGCCACCGCCGGCTACGTCTACGTGCGGTCGGAGTACCCGCGCGCCTTCGCGACGATGCACCGGGCGGTCGACGCGGCCCGCGCGGCCGGCCATCTGGGCACCGACATCCACGGCAGCGGGCTCGACTTCGACGTCGAGGTCGTCTCGGGCCACGGCTCGTACGTCGCCGGCGAGGAGACGTCGCTGCTGCGCTCGATCGCCGGCCTGCGCGGGACCGTGCGGGTGCGCCCGCCGTACCCGACCCGCCATGGGCTCCTCGGCCGGCCGACGGCGGTGAACAACGTCGAGACGCTCGCTGCCGTGCCGGCCATCCTCGCCGACGGCGGCGCGGCCTACGCCCGGCTCGGGCGCGGCGAGGAGACCGGCACCCTGGTCGTGTGCCTGAACGCCCGGTTCGCGAAGCCAGGGGCCTACGAGGTCGAGCTGGGCACCCCGTTGCGGGTGCTCGTCGAGGAGGTCGGCGGCGGCCTCGACGGCGGCGCGACCCTGCGGGCGCTCCAGGTGGGCGGACCGCTCGGCGGGTTCCTCGCGCCGTCCCGGCTCGACCTGCCGCTGCTGGATTCCTCGCTCTCGGAGGCCGGGGTCGCGCTCGGGCACGGGAGCCTCGTCGCGATCGACGACGGCGTCTCCCGCGACGACCTGCTGCGCCACCTGTGGCAGTTCGGCGCCGACGAGTCCTGCGGCGCCTGTACGCCGTGCCGCGAGGGCACCCGCCGCGGCGCCGCCGATCCCGTAGCCGTCGCCGCCGACGACGCCCTGCTCGACCTGATGACCGACGCGAGCCTCTGCGCGTTCGGGCGTCGGCTGCCCGCGGCGATCCGCAGCCTGACGGCGGTGCCGTCGTGGAGCTGAGGGTCGACGACTGTGACGTGGAGGTGCCCGACGGCTGCTCCGTGCTCGACGCGACCCGGCTCACCGCGGCCGCGGTGCCGACCCTGTGCCACGACGACCGGGTCGGTTCCGCAGGCGTCTGCCGGGCATGTCTGGTGGTGGCCGACGGGGCGGTCGTCGCCGCCTGTACGACGCCCGCGACCGCCGGGATGGAGGTACGCACCGACGATCCGGACGTCGCCGCCCAGGTCCGGCTGGTGCTCGAGCTCACCGCCGAACGCCTTCCCGCAACGGCCCTCGACCGCCCGTCCGAGCTCACGGCGCTCTGCGAGCGGTTCGGGATCGGCCCGACCGCGTTCGGCGGCGCCCGGGGACTGGGCCGCGACGAGTCGCACCCGTACTTCGCGCTCGACCGGGACCTCTGCATCGCGTGCGGCCGCTGCGTGCAGATGTGCGACGAGGTCCAGGGGACGTTCGCGCTCACGCTCGCCGGCCGCGGCGCGGACACGGTGGTCGCACCGGGCGGCGGTGCGTGGCTCGACTCGGCGTGCGTCAGCTGCGGCGGCTGCGTGGACTCGTGCCCGACCGGAGCCCTGGCGGAGCGGACCACCGCGACCGCGACCACGACGACCCGCACCACGTGTGGCTACTGCGGCGTCGGCTGCAGCCTCGACGTGCACGTGGCCGACGACGACGTCGTGTCGATCACCCCGGCGCGTGACGGCCCGGTCAACCGGGGTCACGCCTGCGTCAAGGGCCGGTTCGCCCACGGCTTCGTCCGGTCCGCCGAGCGACTCACCACTCCCCTGGTCCGTCGCGACGGCGAGCTGCGGCCGGCGTCGTGGCCCGAGGCACTCGAGCACGTTGCCCGCGAGCTGGGCCGGATCCGGTCGGCGTACGGACCGGACGCGATCGCGGCGATCTCCTCGGCTCGTGCCACCAACGAGGAGAACTACCTCATGCAGAAGCTGGTCCGGACCGTGATCGGCACCAACAACGTCGACAACTGCTCGCGCATCTGTCACGCACCCTCGGCAGCCGGGCTGACCGCGGCCTTCGGCCTCTCAGGCGGCACCAACCCGGCCGACGACATCGAGCGCGCCGACCTGTTCCTGCTGGCCGGCACGAACGCGACCGAGGCGCACCCGGTCGTCGGCGCACGGATCAAGCAGCAGGTCCTGCGTGGTGCCCGGCTGGTGGTGGTCGATCCCCGGCGCACCGAGCTGGCGGCGCTGGCCGATCTCCACCTGCAGGTCAGGCCGGGCTCCAACGTGGCGGTGTTCAACGGCCTCGCCCGGCTCCTCCTCGAGGACGGCACCGCCGACCAGGACTTCATGGCGGCGCGTTCGGAGGGCCTCGAGGAGCTGCGCGTCGTCCTCGCCGGCTACCCGCCCGAGCGGGTCGAGGAGATCTCCGGAGTGCCCGCCGGGCTGCTCCGCGAGGCCGCCCGGCTGTACGGGACCTCCGACCTCCCCGCGATCTACTACGGGCTGGGCGTGACCGAGCACGCCCACGGCACCGACGGGGTCCGCACCCTGTCCAACCTGGCGATCCTGCGAGGTGCAGTCGGAACACCGTCGGGCGGAGGCGTGAACCCGCTGCGCGGCCAGAACAACGTCCAGGGTGCCTCCGACATGGGCGCCCTCCCGGACCTCCTCCCCGGCTACCAGCGGGTGCTCGACGACGACGCCCGCCGACGGGTCGGCGACGTGTGGGGCGCGACCCTGCCCGAGCGCCCCGGCCTGCGGATCCCGGACATGTTCACCGGCGCGCTCGACGGCCGGGTCCGGGCGCTCTACGTGATGGGCGAGGACATCGCGCAGACCGACCCGAACTCCAGCCACGTGCGCGCGGCGATCGAGGCGTGCGAGCTCGTGGTCAGCCAGGAGATCTTCCTCTCCGAGACCGCGCGCCTGGCCGATGTGGTGCTGCCGGCCGCGTCGTACCTCGAGAAGGACGGCACCTTCGTGAACTTCGACCGCCGCTTCCAACGCGTGCGTCCCGCGCTGACCCCGCCGGACGGCGCCCGGACCGACTTCGAGATCCTGCTCGAGGTCGCCGAAGCACTGGGCGGCGACCTCGGGGTGTCGACGCCGGCGCAGGCGATGGCCGAGTGCGCCGAGGTGGCGCCGCTGTACGCCGGAATCTCGCACGAGCGCCTCGACCGCGAGGGCGCACTGCCCTGGCCGTGCCGCTCCGCCGACGACCCCGGCGAGGCCCGGCTCTACGCCACTGCGTTCGCGACGCCCTCGGGCCGCGCGCGCCTCGCGGCCGTCGACTGGCTCCCCCCCGGTGAGCAGCCGGACAGCGAGTACCCCTACGTGCTGATCACCGGGCGCCGCCTGGCGCACTACAACTCGGGCACCATGACCCGGCGTACGCCGAACCGCGACCTCGTCGGGCACGAGCTGCTCGACCTGCATCCCGACGACCTCGCCCGGCTCGGTCTCCGCGACGGCGACGAGACCGAGGTGACCAGCCGTCGCGGCAGCGTGGTCGTGCGTGTGCACGCGACGGACGCCCTGGTGCCCGGCGAGGCGTTCATCGCCTTCCACTTCCCCGACGTCGCGGCGAACCTGCTGACCTCTGAGGTCGTCGACGCCGCCACCTCGTGCCCGGAGTACAAGGTGACGGCGGTCAACATCCGCCCGGCCATCTGAAGCGCCTAGGAGTTCCGAGCGATTCGGGAGCAGAGCCGAATGGTTGCGCACATGCGAGAGGCCCTCGCAGTCAGGCTGTGAGGGCCTCTCGGATTTGTAGCGGGGGGAGGATTTGAACCTGCGACCTCTGGGAGGAATCGAGGGCTACTGATGAGCTCGGGAAATCACCGATTTCCTCGGGTTTACGCGGGGAAACCGCACTGTCTGGTGAGGAGTGTGGCGGCCGATGACGGGCGATGGCGGAACGTAAGTGGCGGGTAAGTGGCGGCCTTCCGAAGTCCGAGAAGGTGCAGCTTCTCAATGGCGCTGGAACCCACTGGGTCGTCGTTCAACACACGCTGATGGCGATCTTGCCGCGCACCTGACCGCCTTGCAGCTCACGCATTGCATCCGGCGCTTGCTCGAGCGGATAGGTGCGGTCGAGTGCTGAGTCGACTTGGCCTGCTTCGATGAGGTCGGTGATGCGCTGGAAGTTGTCGGCGCGTTCGCGGGCGAGGAGCGGCACGAGCCGTTGCCCGACGAAGGGTGACAGGAGCGCTCCGCGGATCTGTCGGGCCATTCCGAGGATGGCGCCGGCGTTCTCGCCGCCGACGAACACGGCGGTGCCGCGAGCTGTGAGGGCGCGTCGGAGCTGACGGACGGTGGGGTTGCCGCCGATGTCGATGACGAGGTCCCACCGGCGGGTGCCATCTGCCCAGACGTCGTCGGGGTAGGTGAGGACGTGGTGTGCGCCGATGGCTCGGACGTAGTCGGCCTTCGCGGGGCTGCAGACGCCGGTCACTTCGCCTCCGAGCGCACGGGCGATCTGGACGGCGTAGCTGCCAACGCCACCGGAGGCACCTGTGATGAGGACGGTCTGGCCGTGCTGGAGCCGGCCGGCATCAGTGAGTGCCTGGAGGGCCGTGCCGGCTGAGATGGGAACGACGGCGGCCTGGGCGAAGGAGAGGTCGATGGGCTTGCGGGAGAGCTTGTCGGGGGTGGAGAGGGCGTACTCGGCAAACGACCCGGGAGCGACGCCGTAGACCTCGTCGCCGGGCGCGAACTCGTGGACGCCTGCGCCGACCTCAGCGACGATCCCGGCGACGTCTCGACCGGGCACGGGGTTCTTGGGACGGCGCACTCCCATGGCCAGGCGTACGGCGTACGGCTTACCGGTGAGCAGATGTTCGGTGCCGCGGTCGAGGCCGGCGGCACGAACGCGGATGAGGACTTGACCATCGCCGACGACGGGCCGCGGCACGCGGGAGGTGTGGAGTACGTCGGCGTTGCCGTAGCGGTCGTGGGTGACGGCCCGCATGGTTTCGGTCCGTGCAGGGGTCGTGGTTGCGGTGTTGGCGGGGGTGTCGGTGCTCATGGGTCGTCCTTCGCTAGGTGGGGGCGGTCGTGTTCAGAGAGGTGGACGGGGTCAGACCGGGGGCATGGGTTCGTACTGGATGTCGCGTTTCACTTCTTGGGCGCGGTCGGTGCCGGCGAGGCGGGCGACGAGGTGCAGCGCCATGTCGATGCCGGCGCTGACGCCGGCGCTGGTGATGAGGTCGCCGTCGTCGACGAACCGGGAGCGAACGTCGGTGATGACGGTGGGGTCGAGCTCAGCAAGTTGGTTCAGGGAGGCCCAGTGGGTGGTGGCACGTCTGTTGATGAGCAGGCCGGCGGCGGCGTAGACGAGGCTGCCGGTGCACACCGATGCCATCAGGGGCACCCGACGGCGCGTTTCGCGGACCCAGTCCAGGTGCTCAGCGTCGTTGAGCATCGGACTGGTGCCGGGGCCGCCGGGGTGGATGAGGACGTCGAACGGTGGGGCGGTCCTCGTCGAGTGGTGGGCTCCGAGCATGAGTGACTTCGCGCCGACGACCGGACCTCCGTGGACGGACATGCAGAAGGCGTCCCAGCCGTCTTCTGGGTGCTCGCGCGTCCAGTTGGACAGCACTTCCCACGGGCCCACGGCGTCGAGCTCCTCGACGCCGTCGAAGACGAGCAGCCCGATCTGTCGGCGTCTCGCGGCGCCTGTCGCGTCGACGTCGGATCGCTGCGTGCTCGTGTCGGGGTGGTGGTGCATGTGAGTGGCTCCTGGCTGTGGGGCGTTCTGGGGCCGAGTGCCTCCGAAGCGTTGCGACGAGCCTGCTGCGAAGCGAGCGGGGTCGCCCCGGCAAAAGGGCCGGGATTGGTCCGGTCCACGGCTGCGGGCGGAGCGGCGCGGTTGTACCTTCGTGCCGTGCTGGTCGGCCGGGAGCCTGAGCGGGCACTCCTGGGAGCGCTCGTCGACGGCGCGCGCGACGGCAGGGCCGGAACCATGGTGGTTCGCGGGGACCCCGGGGTCGGGAAGACGGCGCTGCTCGACGACCTGGCCGCCGAGGCTACGGACCTCACGCTGCTTCGCACGCAAGGGCTCGAGGTGGAGGCGCCACTTCCGTTTGCGGCCCTGCATCGGCTGCTACTTCCTCTGACGCGACTGCGGGAGAACCTTCCCGCTCCTCAGGCCCGTGCGCTTCGGGTGGCGTTCGGCGAGGACGACGGCCCGTCAGTGGAGCCGTTCCTGGTCGGCGTGGCGACTTTGTCGCTGCTCACGTCGGCCGGCGAGGAAGCCCCGGTGTTGTGCGTGGTCGACGACGCCCACTGGCTGGACCCGGCCTCGGCCGGAGCCCTGCTGTTCAGTGCCCGACGGCTGGGTGCGGACCGTGTCGCGATGGTGTTCGCAGCCCGCGAGGATGCCGCATCGCGCTTCGAGGCACCTGGAGTCGATGAGGTCTCCCTGGGTGGTCTCGACGCGGACGCGAGCCGCGCCCTGCTCGCCGGGCACCTTGGCGAGTCGGCGGCGGAGAGCGTCGTCGCTCGGCTGGTGGAGGAGACCCGCGGCAATCCGTTGGCGCTCCTCGAACTGCCGCGCGAGCTCGATACGGCCCAGCTGACCGGGGCGGCGACGCTCCCTGCGCAGCTGCACCTGACTGACCGGGTCGAGCAGGCGTTCCTCGACCGCGCCCGCCGCCTCCCGGAACCCGTCCAGCAGCTCATCCTGCTGGCCGCCGCCGACGACTCGGGTCGCCTCGACGTGGTCCGCGACGCCGCCGACCGGCTCGGCCTCAACGGCCACGCCCTACGGGCGGCAGTGGACTCCGGGTTGCTCCAACAGACCGACCACACGGTGGCGGTGCGGCACCCCCTCGTCCGGTCGGCCGTCTACCAGGCTGCCGAAGACGACGACCGCAGGCGGACACACCGCGCCCTCGCCGACTCGCTCAACAGCGTTGGGGAGATCGACCGCGCAGTCTGGCACCGCGCCTTCGCCGAAACCCACCACCACGACGGACACCACAGGGACCACCCCCAGATCCCCCACGGCGACCACCACGGCGACCTCGTCGACGCGCTGGCCGACGTTGGTGCCCGGTCTCAGAGGCGCGGCGGGTACCTCGCCGCCCTGGCCGCGTACGAACGCGCCGCCAGCCTGTCGACCGACCCGGCCCGCCGTGCACGACTGACGGTCGCGGCCGCCCAGAGCGCGTGGGCGTGCGGTCACGCGGACCGGGCGCGGGCGCTCCTGACCGCCGCGCGCGAGGTGGCGGACGACTCGGTCGTGCTGTGCGACATCGCAAGCCTGCGCGGACACATCGAGGTCAACATCGGCTCGGCACCTGAGGGGCACCGTATCTTCGTCGAAGCCGCGCACGCCGTCTGCGACGTCGAGCCCGTCCGCGCGCTCCACATCGGCGTCCTCGCTGCCGTCATGCGCACCTTCGGAGCCGACAGCGGCACGCCGCTGAGGTTCGAGGACCTGCTCGCTGCGACGGCAGGCGACGACACGGTGCGGACGCGGTGTCTGCAAGCGATGCTGACCTCGATGACCGAGGTCGCCGACGACAGGTGGGCCGAGGCCGTAGAAGCGCTGGACCTCGCCTTCGCCCTCGGTGCGGACGTCGACGACCGCGACGTCCTCTGGAACCTCGGGAACGCCGCCCTCCAAGTCGGGAACGACGACGAGCAGCGGCGCTTCTACTCCCACGCCCTGTCACGGGCCCGCGAGAGCGGTGCCGTCACCGCCGTCATCTACTGCCTGCAACGACTGTGCTTCGTCCATTCCGCAGCCGGCGACCACCTGGCCGTGCGCGTGAGCGCCGAGGAGGCGCTCGCGCTCGGTGAGAGCATCGGCCAGCGGGCCATGACCGCTCTCCCGCTCGCATGGTTGGCGTTGCTGGCCGCTCACCAGGGCAGCGACGAGTACGACGACCTCGCGAACCGGTTGGAGAGCCTGGTCGCGGCACACCCGCTCGGGATCACCGCCGACCCGGTGCACGACCTCACCCGGTGGGCTGCGGCCGTGCGAGCCACCGGGCAGGGCGACACCGCAGCCGCGCTCCATCACTTCACCCCCATCCGGCTCCCCTTCATCGCCCGGATGGTCGCCACCCAACGCCTCGAAGCGGCGGCCCGCGCCGGCGACGCCACTCAGGCACGAGCGTGGACCGGCGAGCTCGCGAGCTTCGCAGACCAGACAGCCCTGCCGTGGGCGCGGTCTGCCGTCGCCTTCGGCCGTGCGCTGACCGACGACGATGACGTCGAAGAGTCCTTCCGTCTGGCGCTCAGCGAAGGCCAGGAAAGCGCACGTCCCCTCGACGTCGCGCGCATCGAGCTGGCGTACGGGGAGTGGCTGCGTCGCCAGCAGCGCCGCGTGGACGCGCGCCAGCACCTGCGGCACGCTCTCGACACCTTCCAGGACGTCCGCGCCACCGCCTGGGCGGCGCGTGCCGAGCAGGAGCTCCGCGCGTCCGGCGAGACCGCGCGCAAGCGCGACCCATCGACCCAGCTGCAGCTCACGCCGATGGAGCGCAAGATCGCCCAGCTCGTCAGCTCCGGGATGTCGAACAAGGACGTCGCGGCGCAGTGCTGGATCTCCCCACGCACCGTCGCGTTCCACCTGCGCAACGTCTTCACGAAGGCCGGTGTCACCTCCCGAGGCGAACTGGCCCAGCTCGACCTCACCTGACGCCGGCCGCCAAGACGCGGTCAGCCATCTCAGCTGCTCACGCGCTGTGCTGACGTCTCCGCCCGCGGGGGTCAGGCGGACGCATCCGATGAGGCCAACCGTCCAAGACATCCCGACATCCCGGCCATCTGACCGGGGCGACGGCGGCACCGTCGCGACCACTCTCAGCAGTACCCCTCCCCCGCTGAGAGAGCGAGAACCCCGATGAGCACCACCGTCCCGGCGCCGCCCCGCCGCTCCATGACATCCGTCGTCGTCTTCTCCTTGTTCGTCGGCGTCGCTGCAGCGACCGGCTTGACGCTGCTGGTCTTCCCGGGCGCCACCGAAGGAGTCAGCACCGGGGCGGCTCTGCTCGGGTTCGGTCTCGGATGGGCAACGCTCTGCACGCTGTCAGAAAGGACGACCCAGCCCCAGCGGTGGGCTGCAGTCCCGGCTGCGGCGATGGCGCTCACCGGCGTCACTCTCATCGCCTCCGCGCCCTCGGACCACACGCTCGAGGTCCTCACCTGGCTGTGGCCGCCGCTCGCGCTCGCGCTCAGTGCGTGGACCTTCGTCGTCATGCGGCGGAACGTGGCCGGCGCCGGCCGCTGGCTGTTGTCCGCGACGCTGCTGGTGTTCGCCGCCGCCGCAGTCGGCGCCGGAGCACGGCAGGTCAGCACCGAACCGTTCCGCGACGCCCACCCCGTCCCGGGCGAGACCTTCTCGGTGAGCGGCCACGACCTCCACATCGACTGCCGCGGCCAGGGGAGCCCAACCGTCGTCCTGTTCAACGGCCTCGGGGAGTTCTCCGCCTCGTGGGCCCGCATCGTCGACGACACGACCCCTACGACCCGCGTGTGCGCCTACGACCGCCCCGGCCAGGGGTGGAGCGACAACCTCGACGAGCCCCAGGACGCGGTGACCGCGGCCGAAGACCTGCACACCCTCCTCGCCGCCGCGGGCGAGACCGGGCCCTTCGTCCTCGCCGGGCACTCCATCGGCGGCCCGTACGCCCTCACCTACGCCCACCAGTACCCCGACGAGACCGCCGGGATGGTGCTGCTCGACAGCACCAGCCCACACCAGTTCACCGCCATCCCCAGCTACCCGGGCACCTACGCCATGCTGCGGCGCCTGTACGGCGTCATGCCCACGCTTGCCCGGCTGGGTCTCGGATCCTTGCTTGCTGGGTCGCACCTGCCCGCAGACGCGGCAGGTCCGGTCGACGACATGAACGCGTCCCCGCGAGCCGGACGCAACGGCCGCGACGAGGTGTCGGTGCTCCCCGAGGTGTTCGCGCAGGCCCAAGCGCTGACCACCCTTGGAGACCGTCCCCTCGTCGTGCTGACCAGCGCGGACACGGCACACGACACCGGCGGCTGGACGCAAGCGCAGGACCAGCTCGCGGACCTGTCCGGCGACGTCGTCCACCGAGTCGTCGACGCCAGCCACCAGGGGATGGTCGAGGACCCGGATGGCGCCTCCGCCTCCGTTGAGGCCATCACTTCCGTCGTCGAGGCCAGCCGCAGCCACACCCCGCTCGCGACGCCCTGACCCAACACAGGCGCCCGCCGCACGACCTCCTACAGGACCGACGGCATACCGCCCGAGCTCGACCACCCACCCGAGCGTGCACATCCCACCCATCACCACTCAGGAGCCAAACATGTCCGACACACGCCACGGTGCACCGCACCCCGCACCGCACCCCGCACCGCACCCCGCACCGCACGCCTCACCGCACGTCTCGCCGCACGCCTCGCCGGCTGCGGCGCCACACGCAGCCCACGCTGCTCCTCACGCCGACCCCCACGGCTCGATGCACGCACCGGTGGGCCACGATGAGGAGGACGGTCCGCGCCGCCCGTGGACGGTGCTCGCCGTCGCGCTGGCCGCACAGATCCTCGTGGTCCTCGACATCTCGGTGGTCAACACCGCTCTGCCCACCATCGGGCACGCCCTCGACATCGACGGCGGGAACCTCCAGTGGCTCGTCACCGCCTACGTGATGATGTCCGGCGGCGGTCTGCTCCTCGGCGGACGCCTCTCCGACCTGCTCTCGCGCCGCGGCGTGTTCCTCACCGGACTCACCCTGTTCACCGCGGCGTCCATCGTCAGCGGGTTCGCCGGCTCGACCGGCGAGCTCATCGCCGCCCGGGCCGTGCAGGGCCTCAGCGCCGCGCTGCTCACCCCGTCCGCGCTGTCCCTCATCACCACCACGTACGCCGGCGCGCAGCGCAGGACCGCGCTCGCCCTGTGGGGAGCCGTCGGCAGCCTCGGCGTCGCCGCAGGAGTCCTGCTCGGCGGAGCGGTGACGACCTGGACGTCCTGGCAGTTCATCTTCTGGATCAACGGTCCCATCGGCGTCATCGCCCTCCTGGTCGGCACCCGCACCATCGCCAAGGAGCGCGTCGCGCGCCCCAAGCTCGCCGACCTCGACCTCCCCGGCGCCACCGCCGTCATCGGCGGCCTCGTCGCACTGACGTACGCGCTCGGTGCCACCGCCACGCACGGCTGGTGGTCAGCCCACACCGTCGTTGCGATGGCCATCTCGGCCTTCCTGCTGGTGGCGTTCCTGACGATCGAGCGACGCGCCGACAAGCCGCTGTTCCCGCCGCACGTGTGGAAGCTCAACGCCCTCGTGTCTGGCACCGCCGTGATGCTCGGGATCACCGGCCTGCTGGTTGGCGCCGTGTTCTTGACCTCGATCTTCGTGCAGACCGTGCTCGGCTACTCGGCACTGGAGACCGGCGTC
>DATIAJ010000351.1:0-3141 GCA_035458105.1 Nocardioides sp.
CCCTCGAGGAGGTCGGCCTTCTGCAGGCCGAGCCGCATGGTGCCGCCGAGGTCGCCGGCGCCGTCGACGTACTTCTTCTGCTCCTCGATCGTGGAGATGACCGGCTCGACGGTGTCGGGGTCGAACTCAGTCGAGCCCGCCTTGGTCAGGCCCGCCACGTTGCGGGCGTACTCGATCACCATGCACTGCAGGCCCAGGCACAGCCCGAGCGTCGGGATGCCGTGGGTGCGCGTGTAGTGCAGCGCGCCGAGCTTGCCCTCGATCCCCCGCACGCCGAAGCCGCCTGGCACCAGCACGGCGTCGACGTCGGAGAGGTGCTTGGCGGCACCCGCCTCGGTCTGGCAGTCGTCGGAGGCGACCCACCGGATGTGGACCTTGGCGTCGTGGGCGAAGCCACCGGCTCGCAGCGCCTCGCTGACGGAGAGGTAGGCGTCGGGCAGGTCGATGTACTTGCCGACCAGCGCGATCGTGACCTCCTCCGACGGGTGGTGCACGCGGCGCAGCAGGTCGTCCCAGTCGGTCCAGTCGACGTCACGGAACGGCAGGTCGAGACGGCGTACGACGTAGGCGTCGAGGCCCTCGCGGTGCAGCACCTTCGGGATGTCGTAGATGGACGGCGCGTCGGCGGCGGTGACGACGGCCTCGTCGTCGACGTCGCACATGAGGGCGATCTTGCGCTTGATGCCCGCGGGGAGCTCACGGTCGGCCCGGCACACGATGGCGTCGGGCTGGATGCCGATCGAGCGCAGGGCGGCGACCGAGTGCTGGGTGGGCTTGGTCTTCAGCTCCCCCGAGGGGCCGATGTAGGGCACCAGCGAGACGTGGATGAAGAAGCAGTTGTCACGCCCGATCTCGTGCCGCGTCTGGCGGGCGGCCTCGAGGAACGGCAGCGACTCGATGTCGCCGACGGTCCCGCCGACCTCGGTGATGACCACGTCGATGTCGGGGCCGCCCATCGCGAGGATGCGGTCCTTGATCTCGTTGGTGATGTGCGGGATGACCTGCACGGTGTCGCCGAGGTAGTCACCGCGGCGCTCCTTGGCGATGACGGTCGAGTAGACCTGACCGGTCGTCACGTTGGCGATCTGGTTGAGGTCGGTGTCGAGGAAACGCTCGTAGTGACCGATGTCGAGGTCGGTCTCCGCGCCGTCGTTGGTCACGAAGACCTCGCCGTGCTGGAACGGGTTCATCGTGCCGGGATCCACGTTGAGGTAGGGATCCAGCTTCTGCATCGTGACGCGCAGTCCGCGCGCCTTCAGCAGGTTGCCCAGGCTCGAGGCGGTGAGCCCCTTGCCGAGGGAGGAGGCGACGCCTCCGGTCACGAATACGTGCTTGGTCGGCGTGCGGCTCTTCACGGGCTTCGATCCTACCCGAGGGGGACGGGTCCGTCGGCACCCGACGCACCGAATGCACCGCCCGGTGCCGTCAGGGAGCGCTGGAGCGTGAGGATCGTCGCGACGCGGCCGGCAGCCGTGTCCACGCCGTCCAGGGTCGCGACGCCGGCCGAGGCCGGGTCGGCCCGCAACCTGCCCAGCTGCCCCTCGCCGCCGTCAGCCGTGGCGCCCGCCACGACCACGCCGACCGCCTGGGCGGCCAACCCACGGGCCAGGCCCGCGAGGATCGCGTCGGAGCCCTCGTCCGCGGCGTCGGTACCGAGGACGACCAGCACCAGCGGCGAACGCTGGGCGACCTCCCCCGGCTGTGCCATGAGGCCCGCCCCGCTGACCGCGTCGACGATGGCACGCGCCTTGCCGTTGACGTCGAGCCCCTCGGCCTCCTTGGTGGCCACGGCGATGCCGAGCAGCTGGCCGACCCGGTCGTACGTCGACGCGTCGGCGGCAACGTCGCCCTCGGCCTGCTGGGTCAGCAGCTGGCTGCCGAGCGTGTCGACCAGCGACTTTTGGCTCGGGTCGACCAGGTCCTCGGAGAGGTCGTAGCGGGCACTGACCGTGCCGCCGGCGGCCGACACCTGGTCGGTGAGCGCGGCGACGACCTGCTCGTCAGCGCCAGGCACGGTCACCAGCGCCACCGACCGCTCGGCCAGCCGGCCAGCGGCCGTCGTCGGACCCAGGGCGGACACGAAGCTCTCGGTGTAGTCGGCCTGGGCGCCGTCCTCCACCGGCTCGGCCTCCTGGTCCTCGGAGGCGGACGTCGCGACGGTCGGTGTGACGTCGGAGAGCGGACCGCCGCCGAGGACGATCCCGGCAGCGAGCGCGAGGAAGACGGCGACGATGGTGAGCAGGTGGTGGCGCAGGGTGATCACGGAAGGATTCCTCGGACGTTGTCGATCAGGTCGGACGCGGGACTGGTGACACGCGGGGACAGCTCGTCGACCCACTGCTGTCCGACCGGCGTGACGCTCACAGCGGCGGCGAGCGCGAGCACGCCGGCGGCGAGTGCCCCGGCCAGGTGTCGCGGCCGGACCGCACCGTCGTAGAGGCGCGGCAGCGCCGCCGCGTCCACGAGGTCCGGGCCGAGCTTGAGGCGGGTCAGGAACGTGCTGGCCAGGCCGCTGCGGCGCCGGTCCAGGAACTCGTCGAGCGTGGCGTGCATGCCGACGCCGACGATGAGCGAGGCCGCGTGGGCGGAGGCGAGCAGCAGGGCCGCGTCCTCGGTCGTGGCGGTGGTCTCGAAGCGCAACGGCCGGATGCCGAGCCGCTCGAAGGGCTCGGTCGCGCTGCGGGACGCGCCGCGCTCGACGAGGACCACGACGTCGCGGGCCCGCCGCAGGACCGCGGCCGTGGGCAGGTCGTCGGACCCGCCGGTGACCACCACGACGTCGGGCCGATGGCCGGCGCTGGCCAGGGCGTCGGCGCCGCGGTCGACGCCGACGAGGACCGGTCGCTGCTCGCGCACGAAGGGCTTGATGCCGCGCAGCTCCTGCTCCCAGCCGTGGGAGCGCACGGCCACCACGACCGGGCGCCCGGCCATCTCGGTCACGGTGCGCGGCACGCCGTGGCCGTGCAGCAGCAGGTCCTGCTCACGGCGGAGGAACTCGGTGCTGTTGTGGGTGAAGCTCTCGAGCTGGGCCGAGAGGCCCGATCGGGCCCGGTCCATCTCCGAGGCGACCAGCTCGTCCGTGAGCTCCCGGCCCGCGGCGACCTGCTCGTCGCCCACGTGCACCGCTCCCCCGTCGACCCG
>DATIAJ010000352.1:0-3324 GCA_035458105.1 Nocardioides sp.
CCGGCGCCGCTCACCTCGAGCACGCCTGCCTGCTTGCGCAGCAGCGCCTCGAGCTGGGCCCCCCGCTCGGTCGCGGCGGCCAGGAGGCCCTCGGCCTCGATCGTGTCGAGGACGGCGAGGGCGGCCGCCGTCGCGACCGGGTTGCCCCCGAAGGTGGTGCCGTGGTTGCCGGGCTGCAGCAGCGTCGCGGCCGCTCCCCCGGCGACGGTCGCGCCGATCGGGATGCCGCCCCCGAGGCCCTTGGCGAGGGTGACGACATCGGGCCGCACCCCGTCGAGCAGCTGGTGGGCGAACCACGCGCCGGTGCGGGCGATGCCGGTCTGCACCTCGTCGAGCCACAGCAGCGCACCGTGGTCGTGGGCGACGCGCTGGGCGGCGGCGAGGTAGTCGGGCGACGGCACGACGACCCCGGCCTCACCCTGCATCGGCTCCAGGACGACCGCGGCGACGGTGTCGTCGACGGCGGCCTCGAGCGCGGCCACGTCGTCGTACGGCACGAAGGTGACGTCGCCGGGCAGGGGCTCGAAGGGTTCGCGGTAGGCCGCCTTGGACGTCAGCGCGAGAGCGCCCATCGTGCGGCCGTGGAAGGAACCCTCGGCCGCCACGAGCCGGGTGCGGCCGGTGCGGCGGGTGAGCTTGAGCGCCGCCTCGTTGGCCTCGGCGCCGGAGTTGCTGAAGAAGACGCGGGCGTCGCCGGACCGGCCGAGCAGTCCGACCAGCCGCTCGGCCAGCGCGACCTGCGGCTCCGTGGCGAAGAAGTTGGACACGTGGCCCAGGGTCCGGAGCTGGGTGGTGACGGCGCCGACGAGCGCGGGGTGCGCGTGGCCGAGGGCGTTGACGGCGATGCCGCCGAGCAGGTCGACGTACTCCTTGCCGTCGGTGTCCCACACGTGTGCCCCTTCGCCGCGGGCCAGGGCGAGAGCGGGCGGGCCGAAGGTGTTCATCACCGCGCCGGCGTAGCGCTGCTGGACGTCGTTCATGACTGCTCCTCGCTGCCATAGGGCTTGCGCAGCTTGGTGGCGGCGCCCGGCAGCACCTGGGTGCCGACGCCCTCGTCGGTGAAGATCTCGAGCAGCACCGAGTGCGGCTCGCGGCCGTCGACGACCGTCGCCCGCGGGACTCCCCCGGTGACCGCCTCGTAGCAGGCCCGCATCTTGGGGACCATGCCCGCGTCGAGGGTCGGCAGCAGCTCGCCGAGCGCCTCGGGGCTGATCTCCTGGATGAGGTCGTCGGAGTTGCCGTAGTCGCGGTAGAGGCCCTCGACGTCGGTGAGGACCAGCAGCTTCTCGGCACCCAGTGCGACAGCGAGGGCCGCGGCAGCCGTGTCGGCGTTGACGTTGTGGACCTGTCCGTCGACGTCGGGGGCTACGGAGCTGACGACCGGCACCCGGCCGGCCTCGATGAGGTCGAGGACGGCCTCGGGTCGCACCTCGGCGACCTCGCCGACCAGGCCGAGATCGACCTCGGCGCCGTCGACGACGGTGCTCGTGGGCACGGCCCGGAACAGGCCGGCGTCCTCCCCCGACAGGCCGACGGCCAGGGCGCCGTGCTGGTTGATGAGGCCGACGAGCTCGCGCTGCACCTGCCCGACGAGCACCATCCGGACGACGTCCATCGCCTCGGGGGTGGTCACGCGCAGCCCGCCGCGGAACTCGGACTCGATGCCGAGCTTGTCGAGCATCCGCGAGATCTGCGGGCCGCCACCGTGGACGACGACGGGCTTGAAGCCGGCGAAGCGGAGGAAGGCGATGTCCTCGGCGAAGGCGACCTTGAGGGACTCGTCGGTCATCGCGTTGCCGCCGTACTTCACCACGATCGTGCGCCCGTGGTAGCGCTTGAGCCACGGCAGCGCCGCGGCCAGGGTGCGCGCCTTGGCGGGGTCGGGCCGGCTGGGGTTGCTGGTGTGTTCGTTCATGAGCTGTAGGCGCTGTTCTCGTGGACGTAGGCGTGGGTGAGGTCGTTGGTCCAGACGGTGGCGCGCGCGTCGCCGGACTTGAGGTCGATGGTCACGCTGACCTCACGACCGGTGAGGTCGACCGAGGCCGGGTCCTCGGCGGGCGTGGACTGCCGACAGACCCAGACGCCGTTCATCGCGACGTCGAGGTCGGCCGGGTCGAACTGCGCCTGCGTGGTGCCGATGGAGGCGAGCACCCGTCCCCAGTTGGGGTCGTTGCCGAACACCGCGGCCTTGAAGAGGTTGCTGCGGGCGACGCTGCGGCTCACCTCGACCGCCTCCTCCTCGCTGGCCGCGTTGAGCGTCGTGATGGCGATCTCGTGGTCGGCGCCCTCGGCGTCCTTGAGCAGCTGCATGGCCAGGTCGGTGCAGGCCTGGGTGAGCGCGGCCGTGAAGTCCTCGGGAGTCGGCGTGATCCCGCTGGCGCCGCTGGCCAGGACGGTGACGGTGTCGTTGGTGGACATGCAGCCGTCGGAGTCGAGGCGGTCGAAGCTGACCCGGGTCGCGGCCCGGAGCGCGGCGTCGAGATCGGCGGCGGGGACGACGGCGTCGGTGGTGAGGACGACGAGCATCGTCGCGAGCTGCGGGGCCAGCATGCCCGCGCCCTTGGCCATCCCGCCGATCGACCAGCCGGCACCCTCGACGACCGTGTTCTTGCTGACCGAGTCGGTGGTCATGATCGCCTCGGCGGCACTGCTGCCGCCGTCGGCGGAGAGCGCAACGGTGGCCGCCTCGACGCCGGCGAGCAGGTCGTCCCGGTCGTTGGCGAGGCCGATGAGCCCGGTGGAGCAGACGACGACGTCGATCGCGCCGATGCCGAGGCCCTCGGCGACCTTCTCGGCCACCGCGTGGGTGGTCTGGAAGCCCTCGGGGCCGGTGTAGCAGTTGGCGCCGCCGGAGTTGAGGACGACGGCCCTGACCGTGCCGTCCTTGACGACCTCCTGGCTCCACAGGACCGGGTTGGCCTTGCAGCGGTTGGCCGTGAAGACGGTGGCGGAGTCGAAGGTGGGGCCCTGGTTGACGACGAGGGCGAGGTCCTTGCCGCCGCTGGTCTTGAGCCCGGCGGCGACGCCGGAGGCGGTGAAGCCCCTGGGGGTGGTGACGGTCATGGTGCGAGTCCGATCGTGGTGAGCCCGGCGGCCTCGTCGAGGCCCAGGGCGAGGTTCATGCACTGGACGGCGGCGCCGGCGGTGCCCTTGGCGAGGTTGTCGACCACGGCCACCGCCACGAGTCGTCGTACGCGCTCGTCGACGGTGACCTGCACCTGCACCGCGTTGGAGCCCAGGACGGACTGGGTCTGCGGCCACTGCCCCTCGGGCAGGAGGTGCACGAACGGCTCGGGGTCGTACGCCGCCGCGTAGGCGTCGCGG
>DATIAJ010000353.1:0-4882 GCA_035458105.1 Nocardioides sp.
CTGACTGTCGGTGCCCTCTGGAAGAGTGCATGCATGACAGCGATCGCACACTTCGACGACCACGACGTGGTGGCGTTGGCGCGGTGGCTGGAGGTCGACCTCGCGGCGGCGATCGAGCGGCCGCTCTGGTCGATGTCGACCAAGGACGCCGAGGAAGCACTGATGTCCCTCACCCGGGCCCGGGGCCAGCTCGACGCGCTCCTGATGCGAGTCCTGCGGCAGGCGGAGGCCGTGGGCGCCGGGATGGACACCGGGGCCACGTCGACGACCAACTGGTGGTCACATGCGACGCGCACCACCCGTGCCGAGGCGCACCGGACGGCGCGGCTGGCGAAGGCTCTGGAGGACCACGACGAGGTCGCCCACGGGCTGGCGACCGGCGACCTGCGCACCGATCAGGCGCGTGTGATCGCCGACGCGGTGGACGACCTGCCGGAGGCCGTCGAGGGCTGGGTGCCGGCTGCGGCGACGCGTTTCCTGCTCGACAAGGCAGCCGAGCACGACGCGAAGGACCTGCGCGTGCTGGGGCGGCGAGTGCTCGAGGCGGTCGACCCTGCGGCCGCGGACGCCGAGGAGGCGCGCCGCCTCGAGGGCGAGGAGGCAGATGCGCTCGCTGGAGCGTCGTTCTCCATGGTCGACGACGGGCACGGCACGTGCCACGGCCGCTTCACCGTCCCCTCGCTCCACGGGGCGATGCTCGCCAAGGACCTGAAGGCCCGCGTCGCTCGCGCGTGCAAGAGGGGCCGTTCTGACGCCCAGAAGAGTGAGGAGCGCCCGCCGACGCTGACCCGGCACCGGATGGGCCGAGCGTTCATGGACTACATCGAGACCCGAGCGGCGACGCCGGCTCCCAAGGCCGGCGGGGTGGCGGCGACGGTGGTGGTGACGATGGACCTCGACACCCTGCTGGGTGGGTTGAGGGCCGCGTCGCTCGACACGGGCGGTCGCATCAGCGCCGGCGAGGCGCGACGGGTCGCCTGCCGCGCGGGCATCATCCCCGTGGTGCTCGGCGGGCCGAGCGTGCCGCTCGACGTCGGCCGCAAGCGGCGCTTCCACACCGAGGCCCAGCGGATCGCGATGGGGATCCGCGATGGAGGCTGCACGGCCGCCGGCTGCGACGCGCCACCCGCGATGACCGAAGCCCACCACGACGAGGTGTCCTGGGGCGAGGGCGGTGGCACGAGCGTCGAGAAGGGGCGGCTGCTCTGCCCGCCCCACCACCGCCGCGTCCACGACCCGACGTTCCAGCACTCCCTCGACAAGCACGGCAAGGTCCGCTTCACCAGGCGGACGTGAGGAGGCCCGGCCCGCCGGCTGCCGCCGCTTGGTGCTGCTCAGTCGGCGGCGCCGATGTGGAATCCCCCCTCGCCCCAGGACGCCTCGAGCTCACCCTCGGCGGACAGGGCGATCGCATCGCACCCGGTGACTCGGGTCCCGATCGCGCTCGGCCAGTAGCAGACGGCGTACTCTCCCGGCGGCACCTCGACGCGGAAGTCGCCCTCGTCGTCGATGGGAACCACCGTGCCGTCCAGCTCGGAGACGTGGGCCTCGCTCAACGACAGCACGAGGTAGGCCCAGCCCCGCGGGTTGTCGACCCGCTCCTGGTCGGTCAGGTCCCAGAACGGGCCGTCCATCGCCGCGATCGGCACCACGGCCAGTCCGCCGCCCCCGACGGCCGGGTCACCCTGCTGTCCTTCCACGTCCGATGTGCCGGACATGTGCCCGACCATTCCGCCCGAACCGGCCGGGTCGGGCACGTCCGACCCGCAAGCCGCCAGGAGACCCATCGCGAGCGACGACAGCGCGGTGAATGCCACGCCCTGGCGGCCTGCGGTGGAGCTCATCGGAGGGCGAGGTCGGGGCGGGGAGGATCAGCGGCCGGGAGAGCCTGGCCCCCACCAGCGATACGGAGGGCGCTGGTCGCGTGTGCGGCCAGTGCGCGGACCGGACCACGTGTCCTCATGGTGTCCCCCGTAGACAGGTACGAACGAGCTGGTCGCACCACCCAAGCAGGCGACCCGGTCACCCGAGGCGAAGTTCGAGGATCAACCGCAGCCGATCCAGCTTCCTCCAGTTGATTGACGTCAGCTCAATACACGTGCGCGGCCACTTCGCTGCGAGCTAGCCTCGGGGTCTCGCCTCACCCCTGGGGCGGACGGGCTCCGCAGGCTCGACCTGCGCGGCGACCGTGATCCGTGAACAGTGGTCCGACCACATCGGCAGGGGTTGCCCGGCGGCTGGGTCGGCACGACCCGGCCGCCGGTGCCGGCGCGCAGTGCCGGGGACGTCCCGCCGACGCCAGCGCCCGGTCAGCTGCGGTCGGCGACCGCCCGGAGCGCGGCCAGGTCGGCTCGGTCCTTGTCCCCGCCCGCGTCGTCGGGGCGTGGCACGGCCTTGCCCTCGAGGAGCTTCTCCAGCGTCATCACCCGCACGTGCAGGTGGCCGAGCGGTCGGCTGGCGTGGGCGAGCGGTCCGTGCGACACCACGATGGGCTCCCCCGGCACCCGTACGACGACCCGGCCCTCGTCGTCGGCCTCGACGAACGTGAGCTGGAGCTCGTACCCGTCCCCGGCGTAGGTGGTGCCCACCAGGTCGTCGTCCTGTGGTGTGTGGACCCAGCCGGCCGCGGTGAGCGCTCCGTGGACCTCGGCCTCGTCGCTGCGCTGGACGAGCACGTCAATGTCGTCGTGGGCACGCGTGAGGCGGCCGACCCACAGGTCCACGGCCCACCCGCCGAAGAACCAGTGCTCGAGACCGGCCGCGTCGAGGGCGTCGGCGGCGCCGGCGAGCGCGGCCGTCTGCGGTGTCAGCTCCAACGAGGGCTCGTCCATCGGTGTCCCGCTTCCTCGATCCACACCTTCGGCCAGCGTCCTCCACCCGGGGGTCGCTGGCAATGGCGAGACCGAGCCCGGCTCAGCCGCGCAGGCGTACGGACAGGCAGGTGACGCAGCCCTCGAGCTTCTCGTACTCCGTGACGTCGACGGCGACCACACGGAGCCCGCGCTCCTCGTAGAGCGCGCGGGTCCGGGGTGCGGCCGAGGACATCAGCACGGTCGCCTCGTCGAGGAGCACGACGTGCGAGCCCGGCTCCTCGGGCACCGCGAGGAAGGAGTCCCACACGGTGGGGTCGTCGACGACGTCCGCCCAGCCGACGACGGTGCCGTCGGGGAGCGCGGTGACCGCGGACTTGAGGTGCAGCGCCTTCGTGAGGGGTACGCCGACCACGCGGGCGCCGTACGGCTCGAGGTGTGCGGCGAGCTGGTCGACGCCGGCCTGGTTGGTGCGGCCGCCCAGCCCGACCCACACGGTGCCGTCGTGCTTGAGGACGTCGCCGCCGTCGAGGGTGCCGGGCGACTCGATGTGGGCGATGCGGTAGCCCAGGTCGCGCAACACCTGCTCCGTGCCGGCCACCTCGGCCTTGCGCTCGTCAGCGCCGGGGCGGGTGATGACGGCGAGGTCGTCGTACATCACCACCGTGTCCTCGACGAACACCGAGTCGGGGCAGTCGGGCGCCGGCGGCACCTCGATCGTCTCCCAGCCCTCGGCCTGCAGGGCGGCGACGTACACCTCCCACTGGCGCTGCGCGAGGTCGAGGTCGACCGGGACGCGGTCGATGTGGGTCAGCAGGCCGTCGGCGAGGCGGGGGCTCGGGCGACGGACGAGGGCGCGACGGTTCACCTGCCGATCTTCGCAGGGTCCAGTGGCGTACCGGCACCAGCCCGTGCCGGTCCGCCTTGACATCGACCTCGGGCCACCCGAGGGTGACCCCGACCCCCGTGTCTCGAGGACGAGGAGAGATCGTCATGCCCAGTGCCAGCGTCAAGGAACGATCTCCGGGACTCTCGGGGGTGATGCGGCCGGTCAACTCCGTGGTCGAGCGCTTCATCCCGAGCGCGCTGGTCTTCGCCATCGTGCTCACCTTCGTGGTGGCGATCCTGGCGCTGCTGCTGACCGACACCGGCCCGGTCGACGTCGTACGCGGCTGGGGCGACGGCCTGTCGGGCCTGCTGGCGTTCATGACGCAGATGGCGCTGATCCTGCTGCTGGGCCACACGCTCGCCAACACGGGCCCGGTGCGGAGGCTGCTCGCCACCCTCGGTGGCCTGCCGCGGACGGCCATGCAGGGCTACCTGTTCGTCTTCGGGGTCGCCGCCGTGGCCTCCCTCATCACGTGGGGGCTCGGACTCGTGGTCGGCGTGCTGCTGGCCGTCGAGGTCGCGCGGCAGGGGCGGGAGAAGGGGCTCGCGCTGCACTTCCCGATGCTGGTCGCGGCGGGCTACTCCGGCTACGTGATCTGGCACATGGGCTACTCCGGCTCCGGCACACTGACCGCGGCGACCGAGGGCTCCTTCATCGCCGAGCAGCTCGGCGAGACCATCCCCATCAGCGAGACCACCTTCGCGTGGTGGAACATGCTCGCGGTCCTCGTCACGATCGCGGCGGTCGGCATCGGCCTCTGGCTGGTGGCCCCGCGGGCCGGCGACGACGTCGTGGAGCTGAAGGCCGACGCCCGCTTCGACGACGAGATCGTGGTCGACGACGAGGTCGTCACCCCGGCCGACCGGGTCGACGCGAGCCGCGTCCTCACGCTGCTGGTCGGCCTGGCACTCGTCGCCTACCTGGTGATCCACTACGCGGACGGCGGCACGGCGACCCTCGACATCGTCAACTGGACCTTCCTGGCCCTGATCTTCCTGCTCGTGCGCAGCCCGCTCGAGCTGATCGCGCTCGTCAAGAACGCCGCCGCCAACGTCGGCGAGATCCTGCTGCAGTTCCCCCTCTACGCCGGGATCATGGGGATCATGGCCACCTCGGGGCTGATCACCGTCTTCTCCGACTTCATCGTCGACACGGCCGGGCCGTCGACCTTCGGCCTGCTGGC